>NZ_LGYO01000022.1:0-94233 GCF_001263355.1 Acetobacterium bakii | reverse complement strand
TGCGAAACTGGCAGCGAAGCTTACGGCAGTTCCGCATTTACCAAATATAGTAGCTTACTTTTATGATACTTGCTATCATAAAAGTAAGTACTTGTTCTTTTATTCTCTTTACTATAAGATTATACTATAAAAATTCGAAGAAACAAGGAGATTGATATGAACAATATTTTTAAACGTCAAAGCATACGCAAGTATCTTGACAAACCCGTTGAAAAAGAAAAAATAGAGTTACTGCTAAAAGCCGGCATGCAGGCACCTTCTGCGGCTAATCAACAACCTTGGGAATTTCTCGTCATCACAGATAAGGAAAAACTTCAGGCCCTCAGCGAAATGAGCCCCTATGCAAAGCCTTTAGCTGATTGCGGCGTGGCTTTTGTGCTGCTGGGCAACCTTGAAACCGCACATTTTCCCCAATATTGGCAACAGGACATGGCTGCCGCGGCAGAAAATATTTTACTTGAAGCCACAGACCTGGACCTTGGTGGCGTATGGCTGGGCGTAGCTCCGGAAAATGACCGTATGAACCACATCACCAGGGTTTGTGAACTACCTGACAACATTAAACCTTTCTGTCTGCTGTCCATTGGGTATCCCGATGAACAACGAACAATTATTGAACGTTATGATGCATCAAGAGTCCATTATGAAAAATATTAATCACTTCTAATTTAAAAAAGAAGAACAATCGTATTGATTGCTCTTCTTTTTTTGCAAACCTGTCCTGGGGACAATGGTAAATCGTTGTCCCCAGGACTTACTTCTTTATTTTATCTGCACTCTCCATAGAACACTTCTTTTAACGATTCCTTTTTTATCTGAACTACTTCTGGTTGTTCAGCTCAAATATTTTCGCAAGCGCCTGACGGTTTTTTGCATAAATAGGTTCTCTTAAGGGCGCACACCCGCCGATGGTTTTTCTTTGCTCGACTAATTTTTGGGCGAAGGCCATGCAATTGCTTTCGCCGCAATTTTTACAATTATTCTGCGGT
Organism: Acetobacterium bakii; assembly: GCF_001263355.1. Classification (GTDB taxonomy): domain Bacteria; phylum Bacillota; class Clostridia; order Eubacteriales; family Eubacteriaceae; genus Acetobacterium; species Acetobacterium bakii. The sequence continues at coordinate 93,244 of NZ_LGYO01000022.1, read as the reverse complement.
AAATATTCATATATTTCAAAAACGTTTATTTCGTGCTTGCTCATAATATTCTCCTGGATTTTTTCTTTTAAAATAGCTTTCCATAAGATCGATCATGTTGGTTGTCAACTTAAATACACATTGAAAATTGATTCCGACCGTTCTCTTTTGCTTTATAAAGGGCGATGTCCGACTTGTGATACAATGCTTCATAGGTCATTCCATGATCTGGGTAAAGACCAATCCCCAGACTAACCGATAAATTCTGAGTTGTTCCATACTTATTATACATCGCATTAAGCTCCCTGCAAAGCTGTTTTCCCTTCATTATCAAAACTTCACGGCATGAGATGTTTTTCATCAGAACAAAAAACTCATCGCCGCCTATTCTGCCAATAATATCATTTTCTCGGAATATCTCTTTTATTTTTCTGGCAACTTCCGAAAGCACCAGATCTCCAAATACGTGTCCAAAGCAATCATTTATTGCCTTAAAATAATCAATATCAATGATAAACAGACCATGCCTGCAGGAGTTCCCCTCTTTTGACGTCAGATATTGATTAATCAGCATTTCTGTGGTTCCTTTATTGTAAAGCCCGGTTAAGGAATCATGCTCCGCCTTATAAATGAGTGCCTTTTCTTTCTGTTTTTTCTCATGAATATTTTTAAGATAACATCGTATTTTAGTATCCCCGGTTAGCTGATCCTGAATCATGCACATTGTGTTTTGCACCCATGAATAGTCTGCATTTAAATCCTTTCTGGGATATTGAATAACCACCTTTGTCTCTCCGCTATCCAATAAATGATCAATGGACTCTTTGCTGTTGAAATTTTTATACAATTGAGCATATTCGGGATGAACAGTCATTCCTGCCATATAATCAATCATATCCGAGAAAATATAAAATTGTGGCAGTCCCGCCATTTCTGAACAATCCAAATCCAAAGCGGTCAATCGATCCTTGCTGATGTTGGCTTCATAGGCGAATTTTTTATCCTGAGTCATTGATTTACGATATTCTTTTTCTGCTTCTAATTTTCTTTGTTCTGTTATGTCCCGCAGGACCCCAATCGCACGGATTGGTTTCTGGCTTTTATCGTAAATATTTGTGAAGAATATCTCATTAATGCGCTCATTTCCAGATTTATCAAGAAATACAAAAACACCCTCGGCAAAGGGTTCTCCAATATCTATTTTTTTATAGATTTCACGAAACGCCGCAGAACTTTTGGGATGAACAAGCCCTTTTTCTATGACTAATTCAACAGTGTCTTCAACAATATGATGGATTCCGTATTTTTCTCCAATGGACTCTGGATAAATACTCTGTTTTGTTGCAATAATGTAATCAAAAATGATAACATCCGTATTCTCCATGGCGATTTCATAACGCAATTGGCTGATTCGTAATTTCTCAATATTTTGATTGAGCAATTCAGTTCGTTCCTTTAACGCTGCTTCCAGCTTTAAATCATAATCTTTTGACAATTTTTTGTGCATATTCTCATGCTCGGCATCCCCTGAATTCGGCACTGAAAAATGCGCATGAACAAGCTTCATACCATCTTTTGTCTTCTCACATACAGTTGAAAATCGGAAAATTATTTCTTTGGGCGGGGTTTTGAATCCTGATTCTTTGAATGTCAGCTCTCCATAAACAATCCATCCTGTGGCACCAACGGGTACTGCCTTATACCATTGCTCAATAATTTTAGAGGATTCAACCCATGACTTCCTATCATTTTCGACAAATTGTTTGAACTCATTAAAATTCATGGAAATTTCATCAGAACCTGTCCCTACCAACGAAATCTTTCCGTTATTGATTTTTTTCGTAATTTCATTAAAGTCACAACTGCTAAAATAGAGCTGAATTAAATTTTTTATAAATTTAATTGCTTGTTCATCAATTTTCATCCATATTCCCCTTTTTTTAAAAACAATAACTTTGCTTAAAAATAGAAAACGATTACTTTATTCGTAGCAACAGATAATTTTATACGCTTACTTTAAGTCAATCCAATTTTTTGCCTTTTTCACTGTCATATTTTGACTATTATAATTTCAAAATTATATCACTTGTTCTTGTTTTATGCAACAATATATCAAGATATTGCATCTTTTCAATTATTCCACAAAAAAAACAAAAACCCATTTTCTTATTAAAATAAAAAAATGGGTTCATTCTTTTTTTTGGCAGAGGTAGCAGGATTTGAACCTGCGAGTGATGGAGTCAGAGTCCATTGCCTTACCGCTTGGCTATACCCCTGTATATTTTCCAGCTTTTAAGGTACGTTAAACATTTTACCCGAACTCTTTTGTGTTGTCAAGCGAAAAGCGAATCTATAATTTTTTTAACTGATTCGAAAAACTCTTTTGGCATTCTCGGTTGTGATTTCTTCCAAGGCTTCCATACTCATTCCCCTAATTTTTGCCACCTCTTCTGCCACAAAACGTACATAGGCAGGCTCATTTCGCTTTCCCCGGTGAGGTGTCGGCGTGAGATAAGGACTGTCGGTTTCAACCAAAAGCCGATCCAATGGCATCATGGCAACCACTTCCGGAAGTTTTCGGGCGTTTTTAAAGGTCAATGGTCCTGAAATTGACAGGTACAATCCCATATCCAGGAAAATCCTTGCCATTTCCACTGAGCCGCTGTAGCTGTGCATAACCCCGCCATATTCCGGCGAAAAGTGTTCCTTTAAAAGCTGCCACATATCTTCCATGGATTCACGATTGTGAATCACAATGGGCAGTGCTGTTTCTTTTGCAATATGCATCTGATCCACAAAAACCGATTGTTGGACATCCCGGGGCGAAAGATCATAATGATAGTCCAGACCAATTTCTCCTATGGCCACTACCTTATCTTTTTTAGCCCATTCTCTGAGCATCTGTCCATGTACTTCGAAATCATAGGTTTTTGCATCATGGGGGTGAAAGCCTACCGTGGCATAAATCATCGGATATTTTTCGCTGAGTGCCACGGCTCGGCGACTGGAGTCTTCATCTGCGGCAGGATTGATAATCAGGCCGATGCCTGCAGCCTGGGCGTTTTCAATCACCGCTTCCCGATCGGCATCAAATTTTTGGTCATCGATATGTGCATGACTGTCAATTAACATTTCTTTATCTCCTTCACTTTTTTTATGAGTATGTCCCGAGTATTTTCAAGTTTTTCGTCAATAACCGCTTCCAGCAGCACATCTAAAATTCTCCCGATTTCTTTGCCGTCGTCAATACCCATTGTTATTAAATCGTGTCCATTCACCGCCAAACCCTTTCGTGAGAAGCATTCATTCTCAGAAACAATCTCTTTTAATAACACTTCCACGGCTTCCAGGATTTCCAATCGTTTGGTATTCCCCGGGGTCTTCGCTGAAATATCCGCGTATTTCACCGCCAATAAATCCTGAAATAAGGGCTGGGACAGTCGCTTAAGCCAACGTTTAATGCATTTTTTAGTGGGCTCCAGTGGGACGGCGTGATATTTTACCAGGGTGCTGACCTGGGATATGGTTTTCCTATCCATTTTAAGGGCCCGCATTCGTGATACCGCAATTTTTTGTGAAAGCTCACTGTGTCCATAAAAATGGCCAATGTTTCGATCATCATTGGTATAGGTCTCGGGTTTTCCCACATCATGAAACAACATGGCCCACCGCAAATGGGCAACGGGTTGGATGTTTTCAATCGAAACCGCCGTATGGGTGAGAATATCATAGCAGTGATAAGGGGTCTTCTGATCAAAGCCCACCATGGGCAGGAGTTCCGGTATCATGACCGCAATCACTGAAACCGCATCTAAAAGCACGGCCTTAACGTTTTGGCCGCATAAAAGCCTGGTGAGCTCAGCTGTGATCCGTTCCACGGAAATAAGCCTTAGTAACTCCCGACAATCAAAAATCGCCTGTCGGGTATTTTCTTCAATTTCAAACCCCAGATCTGAAGCAAAGCGCAGTCCCCGGAGGATTCTCAGGGCATCTTCATTAAACCTTTGGTTGGGATCTCCCACACACCGAATAACCTTATCCTCAATGTCTTTTGCGCCGCCATACAAATCGATCAATCCATACCGGGGATGATAGGCCATGGCATTCATGGTAAAATCCCTCCGGGAAAGGTCATCCATTATGTTTTTAGAGAAGCTCACCGTATCCGGGTGTCGATTATCCGAATAAACTGTTTCGGTGCGGTGGGTTGTGATTTCTATGGAAAGGCCGTCTAACATAACTGTAACCGTGCCATGGGCAATACCTGTTTCAATCACCCGATAATCCTTGAAACATTTCATAACTTCTTCCGGTGTGGCATCAGTGGTCATGTCAAAATCCTTGGGTGTTTTTCCCAACAGATAGTCCCGGACACAGCCCCCGACAATGTACCCGGAAAAACCACAGGATTCAAGTTTATCAATGACTTTTTTTACAGGGTTCGGAAGCCGCCGTTCCATTACTCCCCGGTATCTCCCAAACCGATTTCATCCGCCACGGCCCGCATGCCCAAAATACTTTCTTTCATGAGATCTTCCAGTGAATAGCCGGTCATTTCCGCTCCTTTTAAGATCACCTCACGGTTGACTCCCGCTGCAAAGCTGGCGGTTTTAAATTTCTTTTTCACCGACTTTACCTCTAAATCGTTAACACTTCGTGATGGGCGCATATAGGCACAGGCGGTGATGAGCCCGGCTAATTCATCGGTGGCGTAAAGTATTTTCTCCATCTGATGGATCGGCTCCACATCACAGCAAAGTCCGTAACCATGGCTGACCACGCTATGGATAAAATCATCATCATAATCATTGTCTTTTAGTATTTCGACAACCTTGGTACAGTGGGCTTCCGGGTATTTGCCATAATCCAGGTCGTGAAGAAGCCCGACGATCCCCCAATATTCAGGATCTTCCCCTTCTATTTTGGCAAAATGGGCCATCACTCCGGATACCGCCATGCCATGACTGATAAGGGCCTCGCTTTCGTTGTATTCCTTTAATAATGTCAGTGCCGCTTCTTTATTTAAATTTTTATTCATTTTAGGTCTCCTTCTTTTTATAATAATATTTAGGCAATTGTGAAACTACCGTGAGCTTCGCTGCAAGTTTACACAAAACAATTTTTACACTGTACAATCTTGCAGCACACAACGATGAATAAATGTCCGCGAAGAGGTTTGTCACACCCATAAACGTTGTTTGTACAGCGCCCTGATATGATTGGTGAAGCTTTCATTTTCCAGAAAAAACGGCTGGTGCCCAACCCTGTTAACCGGCATTATCTCCATTAGAGAATTGGTGATGAATATTTCATCCGCAGCCAATAATGACGCTTTGCTATAATAACCTTCTTCGATGGGGATATTTTCAACTTTTAATAATTCGATCACTTTATTTCTGACAATTCCTGATAAGAGTCCGTTGTCTGCTGCCGGGGTATGGACCTTTTTATTTTTGATAAAAAATATGTTGCTGATACAGCCTTCTGCTAAATAGCCCTGTGAATTAAAAAAAATCGCTTCGCTAAACCCCTTATTGATACTCCTATTGAGGATCAGCAGGTTTTCTAAATAATTATTTGATTTAACGGTTACCAATAATGATTTTTCATTTCTGCGATAATCACTAATATTAATATTCAGGCCCTTTTGAACTATTTTTTCACCATAATGATTTTCTCTGGCCGTAATAATCAGATTATTCTGCGCGCTCCCTTTGCTGTGGGTAACTCGTAATGCACCAATCTCCATAAGATTTTTTTTGATCATGTCATTGCAGTCCCTTAAAATCCGGTCCTCATCAAAAGTAACCTGAAGACCAATTACTGCAGAACTGCTTTTTAACCGTTTCATATGCTCTGCAAAGAAAATAACTTTACTTGCTACAACATTGATTGTTTCAAAGACACCATAACCATATAAATACCCCTGATCCACTGGAATCAGACATTCCTCTGAAATTTCACCATTACAACATATGTACTGAATAATTCTCACCCCTATCTAAAATCAAAGTTCTTTAATAATTAAATACTGCCGTTGTGAAGCTCGTCCCGGAGACAATGGTAGATTGTTGTCGGCGGCATGATCGGACAGGCTTAGGCCTGTTCGCCAAGATGCCGACAACTGATGTTACGATTGTCCCCAGGCCTTACGTTTCTGCTTTGACTGCAGCCAAAGTAATTTGACAAACCTTTTTGCGGATTTTTATTTCATCTTGTTGTGTGCACCAAGGCGAACAGGCGATAGACTGTACGATCTTGCAGCACACAACGATGAATAAATGTCCGCGAAGAGGTTTGTCACACCCAGACGTTTTTATAATTAATCCTTACTTTGTAAGTCTTAAGGCTTCCATCAAAGCTCTTGCCTTGTCGAAGGTTTCTTCGTATTCGGATTCGTTTTGTGAATCCCATACAATTCCCCCGCCAACCTGAAGGTAGGCTTTTTTGTCTTTGCAGAGGATCGTTCTGATGACAATATTCAAGTCTAGATCACCGTTAAAACCAATATAGCCGATTGATCCGGTATAGATGTTTCGCTGGGTCGGCTCCAATTCATCAATAATCTCCATTGCCCTGATTTTAGGTGCGCCGGTAATCGACCCTCCCGGGAAAGTGGCTTTGATCGCATCAACGGCATCAACATCGTCTCTTAATTCGCCGATGACGGTTGCCACCAAATGAAAAACCGTTTCATATTCTTCTAATTTATACAATTCCGGAACTTTCACACTGCCTGATTTACAGATCTTACCGATGTCGTTTCTTTCTAAATCAACAATCATCAGCAACTCCGCTTTATCCTTGTCGCTGTTGATTAGGGTATTTCTGTTTTCATTATCTTCCACCGGTGTTTTCCCTCGGGGCATGGTTCCTTTAATGGGCCGGGTTTCAATATTGCGGCCTTTTATTTGAATGAATCGTTCCGGAGAACTGCATACAATCTGGCCTTCGCCAAAGTCTATATAACTGGCAAAAGGCGCCGGATTGATTTTTCGCAGCGCGCCATATAACTCCAGGGGTGTCAGCTGCAATTCGCATTCAAAGCGTTGGGTCATGTTTGTCTGGTAAATATCCCCGGCCCGAATATAATCATGAATGGCATCCAGAGCGTTCATATACTCGGCCTTGGTGAAATTGCCTGTGAATTCCAGGTTCTTGTTGCTCTTAAAGTCTTGTCGCATTAGTACTTTAACGTCTTGTTCGATTATTAGTTTGATCCGATCCAGGATATCTTCCGGTTTTTCTTCAATGCCAAGAGCAGCGATATAGGTTTTATTCTGTTGATGATCAATGATAATAATGCCGTCATAAAAACCCATAAAGCAATCCGGAATCCGGACGTCATCTACGGCACTACGGGGCAGGTCTTCCAGGTGATGGCATAGGTCATAGCCCAGATAACCCACTGCCCCTCCTATGAAAGGAAGCTCCGATACATAATCAAATTTGTATTTATCCAGCAGTTTTTGCAATTCGTCAAAGGGGTTGCCCCTATATGTTTTTTCGTCAGTTTTAGTTTGAACCGTTATTGCATCATTTTTACTGCTGAAGACCACAAAGGGATCAAATCCAATAAAAGAGTATCGGCCAAAGTTATCGGCATCTCTGCCGCTGTCTAAAAAAACGCTATAGGGTTTTTCTTTAAATAAAACAAATAATTCAAAACTTGATAAGGTCGTATTAATTTCTTGTATGATCATATTTCACCGCTCACTTTTGTTGATTTGAAAAAATTATCCAGTAATTCCATTCCCATTTCGGTAAGAATGGCTTCGGGATGAAATTGAACCCCTTCAATCATATACTGATTGTGTTTTAGCCCCATGATTTCATCCGCGCTGGTCTTTGCCGTAATGGTGAAACAATCAGGGACGGATGAGCGGTCAATTACCAACGAGTGATACCGGGTGACCTTTAAGGGATTATGTAGTCCTTTAAATACCCCCAAATCTTTATGGGTAATGCTGTGGACTTTTCCATGAACCGGTTCGATGGCTTCAATGATTTTGCAGCCAAAGGCCTGTCCGATGATTTGATGACCTAAGCATATTCCTAAAATCGGAATCTTTCCTTTAAAGTAGTGGACAACCTCTATACAAATGCCTGATTCATTTGGCGTGCATGGCCCCGGCGATAAAACAATCCAGGAAGGATTCATTTCAATTATTTCGTCAATGGTGATTTTATCATTTCTTTTGACGATCACGGTCTCATTTAAACACTCTAAATATTGGACGAGATTGTAAGTGAATGAATCATAATTATCTATCATTAAAATCAAATTGTTACCTCTTATATTTTTTTATTGTGGGCTGTATTGTATCATAATAGCCTAAATAAATACAACCGATTCCAGCTGGAATTTTTGGTCACACCCATGGCAATGCCGACAAATTCCCATTGTTTATTCAATTCATATTTGAAAGTCTTAACAAAAGATTAATTGACAAAGTCCCTCTTCCCATGCTATTATTTGCAACAAAACAACCGGTCTAAATCCATCAAGGAGGTTTTAAGTGAAAACTTACCAATATCGTGATCTGTCCGTTATTGAATTTCCCGAATTTCTGATTGTCACCGCCTGTGACAGCAGCGCCGGGGTGGGGGAGAAACCCGGTGATGAATTAAACGTTCCCACCAAATATATTTCCATGTTTGCCGCCCGGGTCTGCCTTTTTGAATTGCTTTCCTGCGGCGCAACGATCATTGGTATCTCCAACGCGGTTTGCAATGAAATGCACCCTACCGGGGAAGCTCTGATTCAAGGTATTGAGGAAGAGTTGTCCCGGGCCGGCGTTAAGGATATTCCCATTAATGGTTCCACTGAAGAAAACTTTACCACCAGTATGACTGGTTTCGGTATTTTTATGGTGGGAACTGCCGCTAAACTCAGGATCATCCCCTCTCATTCCGGAGACGTTGTCATTTGTATTGGAACGCCTCAGTTCGGCGCGGGCTTAAAACTCGAGGGGAATGATGACATTGCGAATTATGAAGATATTCAAACCCTTCTCGATTTTGAAGCGGTGAATGAAATTATTCCCTGCGGTTCCAAAGGAATCCTTTATGAAGCCGAAAATTTGGGCAAGATCAACGGCCTTTGTTTTTTTAATACCGCAGCCGATTTTGTTTTAACCGGATCAGCCGGGCCGGCTACCACGGTTATTGCCAGTGTTAAGCCCTTCCTCATCCCCAAACTTTCATCTATTTTTCAGAATAAAATGACCATTATCGGACATTTTTAAAAAAATACATAAAAAAGACCTCCTGGTATGGGGAGGTCTCTTTTTAAAGGGGAGGGGGAAATACTATTTTATATTCTTTCCGGATGTCACAAAAATCCAGAAAGAATTTAAAACCTAAGGTTTTAGTATCATGTATATTACACTTGATACTTTCATTTTTTTATGTGTTTTTTCTTCTGTTAGCTCTTTTTCCATTATTTCTTCTGTTTTCTCTGAATTTTCATTGCATTCCGGGACTTTGATAAATCGATTCACCAGAACGGCCACGATCACCCCAAAGCCTGTTTCTAAGAGACGTAGAAAGGACAATGCATAGCTTCCCGTTTCCTGGGGATAAGTTGTCATGAGACTGATAAAGACCACACAACAAATAATAATAGCACCGGCTTTTTTAAGATTATTGCAAAGGTAAATTAACCCCACCGTACCGATTGGAATAATTGCAATATAGGTGAACTCGAGGTTAACCAAATTACAGATAAAAATTCCAAATACGCCGGCTGCCCCGCCGATAATGGTTCCTAAAATACGATTCCATCCTGCTTCCACAGAATTCTCAATACTATTTCCCATACAGACGAGTGCTGCCACTGCGGCAAACATAGGATTAAACTGGGGACCCATGATGGCAAAAACCACCACGCAAATGAATACAGAGAGAGCAGTCTTTATGTTTCTCATGCCAATTGGCGGCAGATGACATAACTTCATTTTTATTTTGCTCTACTTTCCATTAATAGTTTTAACCTTGGACATCCGTGAATTTTTCTTCGGTTGTATACCAAGGTCTTGTTAATTTCAGTATACGCGCATTAAAATTTATGTCAACACCGTAATCATTTGCAATCAAATGTAACGGTTTTCATTGGTTCATCCTTAAATTATTTCACTTTTTTTTTAAGGATTTTGCGTCGCGAATCTCACCCATGATGACGCGTTTTTTTCTCACCGCGGTCAAGCGATCAATCAATTCTGTTTTTTCTTCTGCTTTGATCATTGCCTTCATGATGGCCAGACTGGCTTCAAACTTTTCAACCTGATTCAATAAATTTTTCCGATTGCACATAAAGAGTTCCGTCCACATGGGAGCATTGATCATAGCAATTCGAGTAAGATCCCCAAAACTGCCGCCCTCAAAATCGGTGATGGAAAGATCATCTTCACAATCCACCAGCGCCGCTGCGATTACATGACAAAGCTGTGAAGTAAAGGCAATTTTCTCATCATGAATAGCACAGGTTGTTTCAACAATATGATTAAATCCCAACGCCGTGACGATTTCCCGGATAAAGGCAATATTTTCCGGTTGGTTTGACGGCAAAGGGGTGAGAATATAATTGCGATTTTGAAAAATACGGTCATCAGCTCCACCGTAGCCCTCTTTTTCACTGCCGGCCATGGGATGTCCCGGAATAAAATCGATGTCTTTTCGCAGAAGATTACCAAGATTATTGAAAATAACCCCTTTCACTCCGGCGATATCGGTGATGATCGCGCCGGGCTTAAAGTCCTCCATGTATAAAGCCAGAAATGCCAGGGCATCCATGGGACTTAAACAGATAAAAACGAGGTCACAGGCTGCCAGCATTTGCTGGAGCCCCTGCGAATCGGTGACACCCTCATCAATGACCGACTGATTCAGTGCTTTTTCAATAACCTCGGAATTAATATCATAACCGGTTATTTTTTTGGGTCCCTGCTTCCTGAGTCCCATGGCCAAAGCACCACCCATGAGACCCAGGCCAATAAATCCTACAATGGAATCCTGTAATTTTTTCATTACATCACCTTATTTTCAAATTCAGCGTATTTTTTCAGGGTTGTCATAATTTTATCGAAGCGTTCCGGGGTAATGGATTGTTCACCGTCGCAGAGTGCCTCCTCGGGGTTATTGTGAACCTCGATCATCACACCGTCAGCACCGACAGCAATGGCCGCCTTGGATAATGCTTCCACGGTCCATGAAAGTCCGGTGGCATGACTGGGATCAATGATAATAGGCAGATGACTTTGCCTTTTAAGAACAGGAATGCAGCTGATATCCAGGGTATTTCGGGTGGCGGTTTCAAAGGTTCGGATGCCGCGTTCACATAAAATAACCTTGTCGTTGCCTTCCTTCATAATGTACTCCGCCGACATCAGGAATTCCTTCATGGTCGCTGACATGCCGCGTTTGAGTAAGATCGGTTTATCGATTTTCCCAAGCTCCTTTAAAAGAATAAAGTTTTGCATATTTCTGGCACCAACCTGGATAATATCCACATCTTCAAAGGCCGGTAACTGTTCTAAGGACATGATTTCGCTGACAATCGGGAGACCGGTGGCTTTACGGGCGATCTTTAACAGATCCAAGCCTTCATAACCTAAACCCTGAAAGGCGTATGGCGAAGTCCGGGGTTTGAAAGCGCCCCCGCGCAAAAAGGTCGCTCCAGATGCTTTAATACTTTTGGCAATGGATACCACCTGGTCTTCACTTTCCACTGAACAGGGACCAGCAAAAATGCTGATGGTGCCTTCCCCTACTTTTCGGCCGGCTACGTCAACAATGGTATCTTCCGGATGGAAGAGGCGGTTAGCTTTTTTGTAAGGCTCCTGAACCCGTAATACATCCTTGACAATCTGGTTCGAACGAATCTTATCCGTGTCAATGAGGGTCGTATCCCCGACGATTCCCAATATAGTATGATCAACACCTTTTGAATAGTGAATCTTAACTCCTTGTGCTTCAATCACTTTTATTAACCGCTGAATATCTTCTTCTCTGGTGTTTGGCTTAACAACTACAATCATTTCTATCCTCCATTATTTTGACGCGATGGTCATTTTTTCTTATTGCCTTTTTTATTATTATTTTTTGTGCACCGAAAAATAATAATAAAAAAAGGAGGCTTCCGTTAGAAGCCTCCTAAAAATAAAATTCAACAAAATACAAAAATGTATTTTCTAAAAAAAATTCATGGGGTGGGACTCTTAAAGGAACTTAATTTATTGCACGTAAAATAGCCAAAGCTAAAGAACCAATAGCTTTGGTTGATATAATAATATGCATTTAAGTTACTTCTTAAATCCTTCATGGTAATCCCTTTCATTATACATTTGTGGGTTTTGCAACAACTTTTTAAAATATAAATCTATATTGTGGTTTATTATAGACCTAATACATGAGAATGTCAAATGAATCTTTTCATTCGATTCTTGATTGTATTTAATCTCACCCTCCATAAATTTTCCAAGAGATTTTTTTTCTTTATTGACAACCTTTAACCGCTATGATATCGTACATATAATTCCTACTGGAATGATATGTAATGTTTTGTATATTAAAGAAAACGAGGCTATAGAATGAAAAATACATTAAAATTTGAAACACTCCAACTCCATGGCGGTCAAACACCGGATCCAACCACTCATTCGGTTGCCGTGCCTATTTATCAAACCACTTCTTATGTTTTTGACAGCAGTGAACATGCCCAACGACTTTTTGGGCTTGAAGAACCCGGTAATATTTATACCCGGATCATGAACCCCACCACTAATGTTCTTGAAGAACGAATGGCACTCCTTGAAGGCGGCGTAGGCGCATTGGCATTCGCCTCGGGTTCCGCCGCCATTACCGCAGCCTTTCTTAATATTGCCGGTGCCGGAGATGAATTTGTGGCCGCCTCAACCCTTTACGGCGGCACTTATAATCTGTTAAGTACCACCCTGCCCCGACTGGGCATTAAAACAACCTTTGTCAATCCTGACGATCCTGAGAATTTCAGAACCGCCATTAACGCAAACACCAAAGCCCTTTATATTGAATCTCTGGGCAATCCCGCCATTAATATTGTGGATGTTCAGGCAGTAGCTGCTATTGCCCATGAAAATGGGATCCCGCTTATTATCGATAACACCTTTGCCACACCTTACCTTTTCAGACCGCTGGACTACGGCGCCGACATTGTGGTTTATTCCGCCACCAAATTCATTGGCGGTCACGGCACCACCATTGGGGGGATCATCGTCGATGGCGGCAAATTTAACTGGGCCGCCAGTGGCAAATTTCCGGTATTCACCACGCCTGATCCAAGCTATCATGGGATTACCTATGCCACGGATCTCGGCGCCGCGGCCTTTATTGTCAAAGCAAGGGTTCAACTGCTGCGAGACACCGGTGCCTGCATCAGTCCGTTTAACGCGTTTCTGCTGTTACAGGGCCTGGAAACACTGTCTTTAAGACTCGATCGTCATCTTGAAAATGCCAAGGCTGTGGTTGCCTTTTTAAACGGCCATCCCCAGGTTACCTGGGTAAATTATCCAGCGCTTCCGGACAATCCTTATAAAGCCCTATCCGACAAATATTTCAAAAAAGGTCCCGGTTCCATCTTCACCTTTGGCATTAAAGGCGGCCTGGAAACGGCCCGAAAATTCATTGACAGTCTGGAACTTTTCACCCATCTGGCCAATGTGGCCGACGCCAAATCACTGGTGATTCATCCGGCCACCACCACCCACCAGCAGCTCTCCGGAGACGACCTCACCAATGCCGGCATCACCGAGGATATGATTCGCCTATCCATCGGTCTTGAACACATCGACGATATTCTCGCCGATCTCGATCAAGCCCTGACCAAAGCTGTTTAATTTTCTCGTCTAATACAATAAACTAAACCAATGAGGTGAAAACTATGCCCATAAAAATACCCAATGACTTGCCCGCAAGTCAAATTCTAACGAACGAAAACATCTTTGTGATGGATGCCGCCCGGGCCAGCCACCAGGATATCCGACCCTTAAAAATTGCCATTTTAAATCTTATGCCCACAAAAATTTCTACCGAAACCCAGCTGCTGCGCTTATTGGGAAACAGTCCCCTGCAGACCGAGGTCACGCTTCTGCAAATGAAAAGCCATGAAAGCAAAAACACCTCAGCTGAACATCTGGACTCTTTCTATTGCTTTTTTGATGATGTTCGTAATGAACGCTTTGATGGTCTTATCATTACCGGCGCTCCCATCGAAATGCTGGATTTTGAGGCAGTGGACTATTGGGCAGAGTTGGTTGAAATTATGGATTGGAGCAAAACCAACGCCTTTTCAACTATGCATATCTGCTGGGGTGCCCAGGCTGGACTCTATCATCATTATGGGATCCCTAAATATGAGCTTCCCCAAAAAGCGTTTGGTGTTTTTGAACATCACCTCGAACAAAAATTTGTCAAGCTTTTTCGTGGCTTCGATGATCTCTTTTATGTTCCCCATTCCCGTCATACCGGGATCCAGCGCAAACTTATCGATAAGCATCCTGACTTGGAGCTCATGGCCTCTTCCGATGAGGCCGGGGTTTACATTATCACGGCCCAGCAAGGGCGACAAATCTTTGTTACCGGACACAGCGAATATGACCCCGAAACCCTTAAGAGCGAATATGATCGTGATATCAGCCAGGGAAAAACCATTAATATTCCCAACAACTATTATCCTGATGACGATCCCACAAAGCCGCCAATTGTGCGCTGGCGTGGTCATGCCAATCTTTTGTTTAGTAATTGGCTTAACTATTACGTTTACCAGGAAACACCATATGAACTATCAAAAGCTGAATTTTAACCTAAAAAGAACCAATAAACCTTTGTTATCACGACAAAGTTTATTGGTTCTTTTATTGGTGATCATATCTTAAATCTAATAGGCAACATCAATAGGGGTTGAATGTCAGATACTAGATAAGATAGTTTTTACTAATATCATCTTTTCCATAAACGCCCCATTTTTCTAATGCAACGGCCAGTTCTTTATTTTCTTTAGCAGCCTCTTCTAAATCAATGCCATTCATACAGGCATCGATGGCTTGTCTGAATGCTTTAGCACCTTTTATCGGCCCATCTGGATAACCATGAATTGCTGCCCCAACACCCAATAAGCAATCATTTCCTGTTCGATCAAGAATTACGGGTACTAAACCTTCAACAACTCCGCCACCCATAAATGGCATTGAAGTATTCATATCATATAAATCTCCGGTACAGGCAATAACTCTGGAAATATATTTGTTTTCGAGATTATCAAATTTACCCCAGGGTGATTCAATTAAAATGATGTCAGCACCGCACATCCGGGTTAATTTTGTCAATACTACTGAGCTTACCCCTTGATATTTACCGACTGATTGAGCTCCGCCGTAGCAGCAATGTGCCAGAATTGGAACATTGACTCTTGGATCTTCCGCTAAATCTCTAAGTGCTGACAAACCAATTCCAAAAACGTCTACCATGATAGCGTTAGCGCCTGCTGCAATCGCTCGCAATGCATTATCTTTAAGTCTCGAAACTTCATCGGTGATGTTAACCGTATAAAGTGTTTTTTCGCCTTTTACAGCATCTGCTTTTGCAGCCGCTGCCATATTCATTTTTACGCGGTCTTCAAGTTTGTTAAATGCTCTGTCTCCGCCGATTAGTTCATCATCTTTAACAATATCAACCCCGCCGACTGCGGCATCATAAAATAATTCTGCGCCAACTTCTGGTGAATACCCTGTACAAGGCTTAATCATGTTGTTTAATAAAGGTCTGTCATAAACACCTAAAAGATCTCTGATTCCTTTGATACCAAATTTCGGTCCTTTGAATTTTTTTACAAAGTTTTTAGGGAAATCAACATCTAAAAGTTTTAAATAAGGCATTGACATAATATTTCCAGTTACGGTAGCAAAGAATAAGGGCAGATTATCGTCAACATTTATTACTGGGAAACCGATTCTCATGATAAAAAATCTCATATCGCCTTCAGATAGGGTTTTGTCAAGATCCTTTTTCAATTCAAAATCTGGTACTTCGTATACACCAATTGTTTTGGCGGCATATTTTTCTCTTATTTCATCTGTTTCACAGGCAACGTCTGCCCATGAACCGGTTGTTTGTTCAATACCAATACTTGCTGCTTTTAAAATAGGATCTTCATCCTGTTCCGCTCCAACTAAATAAGTTGCCACGATTAAGTTTTCAATATCTGCGCCTTCATAAAGTTTGTTCAATACATTACCATACAGTCTATTCATTTTTTCCTCCATTATTTAAAACAATTTTTAATCTGGTGTACTAACGTTTTAACTACCACTTTTGTTATAAATTTTTCTCGCAATGGCCATTGCTCTTACCCTTGAAACCATTGTAGTACGTCTTGGGATTAATAACAATATGGAAAATATTTTCACTCTATTCCTGATTATATGGCCGCATGAAACCAAAAAACCCTAACTGATTCCGAATCTGCGTCCCTTTTTACCGCATGTTCAACTCCTGCCGGAACAATAAACGCCGTTTCCGGCTCAAGCTTAAATTCCTGATCCCCAACCTTTGCCCATCCGGTTCCTTCCAGGACAAGAAAACCTTCCTGATCCTCATGGATCTGTGAATCCGGATACTCTGTTTTGATATGACGGCTTATCCCTGTTTTGCATCCGGCAACGCAGCCATTTTCTTCATTGACTAAATATTGGCTTGTATAATCGGGCCTTTGGGTAACCTTAACATCTTTTAAGCGCACATAATACTTCATATTAGTATTCCTTTCCTACGTTAAGAGGCTTTTTCAATATTTCTGGTGCATACTAAATCAACACCGGTTCCCGCGAGATTTGACATCACAACATCGCCTACCTTTACCGGTGATTCAATTTCAAGTTTGCTGATCAGCTTCATGATTTCAAATATTTTTTCCTTATTTACCGGTTCTTTTGTCTTTACGGGCACAAAAGGCAAATAACCGGATTTTAGTTTAACGGTGGTTGTAATAATTCTTTTGGGTTGTGTAAACTCATTTTCAGCATACTCCAGGCCTATTTTGCATCCGTAATCAGCAATCTCATGAATTGTCTTTCCAACGTGCTCTATTCTCAAACTGCACCCTTTGGGGCAACCAATGCAGATTATTTTCTTTTCTTCCATAGCTTTTCCACCTCCATCTTTATTCTGCTTGTTCCTTTGAAATCGAGATATTAATCGTGGATGTATCTTTAGTCACAAATTTCCTTGGCAAATTGAATGTAACCATTGTTCCTGGTTCCACAATCGACTTTGAAAGGTTTAATAATATATTCTCGAAATTATCTTTTACTACTAATTTAACATCCTCATCCGGATTTTTCACCCGCAAGAAAAACTTAACTACTTTCCCCTGATTATTTAATGCATCAATATGCTGTGGGACAACATATCCAATGTTGTTATCGTGGGTAATCTCCACATTCTTTTCTTCTTCATTGGTTTTATTGGTGATCAGAGCAGCTGCTGCCTGGCCGGCAATTTCAGCCTCTTGTGTTACATTATCAACCAGATCATGGACGTGCAGTACATTTCCACAGGCAAAGACCCATGGGATATTCGTGATCCGTTTTTCATTGACCACTGGCCCTCTGGTAACTTTGTCCATTTCACATCCCAAATTATTGGATAGTTCATTTTCCGGTATTAATCCTACTGAAAGCAGCAGGGTATCGCAACTAACATATTGCTCCGTTCCTTCTATGGGTTTAAGATTTTTATCAACCGCTGCAATGGTAACACCTTCCAATCTTTCTTTTCCATGAATCTCAATAATTGAGTGACTTAATAGCAGGGGAATTCCAAAATCGTCAAGACATTGTACTTTGTTGCGAATTAACCCGGTCGAATAAGGCATCAGCTCAATCACGCCTTTGACATTCACCCCTTCTAAGGTTAACCGTCTTGCCATAATGAGTCCGATATCTCCTGATCCCAATATTACCACTTCTTTTCCTGGGATATAGCCTTCCAGATTAACATAGCTTTGAGCAGTTCCGGCAGTCATAATTCCTGCCGGGCGGCTTCCCGGTATGGTAATTGCTCCACGGGTTCTTTCTCGACAACCCATTGCTAATATCACGGCCTTTGTTTCTACTGCAAACATGCCATCTTTTTTATTAACACCAATAATCTGATGTCCTTCTAATATTTCCATGACCATGGTTCCTAATTTTACATCGATGTCAGAATTTTCAACTTCTGCAATAAACCGACTAGCATATTCTGGTCCGGTCAATTCTTCTTTAAAATATTGCAGGCCAAATCCGTTATGGATGCATTGATTCAAAATTCCACCTAAATAAGGAGCTCTTTCACAGATGAGTATTTTCTCCACACCATTTTTTCTTGCTTCTAAGGCTGCTGCAAGCCCAGCTGGACCGCCACCGACAACGACTAAATCATATACTAATTTTTTCATAATTTATATCTCCTTCTTCTAGAGATAATTCCTTATTCTTAAAAGCTAATACAAAGGATTTATTTCCTTTTTGGGTCACTTCAAGTGGGGTAATTCCCAATTCTTTGCTTAAAATATTCAGAACTTTAGGTCCACAGAAACCCCCTTGACAACGTCCCATGCCTGCTCTGACCCGGCGTTTAATGGCATCCATATTGGTTGCCGGAATAGGTCGGTGAATCGCATTTATTATTTCGCCCATGCTGATTGACTCACATCGACAGACGATTTCACCAAAATCCGGATTCTGCTCAATCAAAGCGGTTCTTTCTTCGTAGGATAAATCCGCCAGAGATACTGGCGCCTGGCGCCCTTTTTCATAGTTTGCTTTTGGCGAAAAGTCCAAATCGACGTCTAATTCTCTTATTAAACCTTCAACCATGGTTGCTATTGCCGGTGCAGAGGTTAACCCGGGCGATTGTATTCCTGCCACATTAATGAATCCCTTGACTGTTTTAGCCGGTTCGATAATAAAGTCTTCACTGGTGCTTGCTGCTCTTAATCCTGTAAAAGCAGTAATAACATCACCCATTCTAGGAAGTTCCGGGAATAAATGTGAAATAGCATTTATGTAAATTTCATTTAATGCTTTTGATGTGGTGCCTAAATCGGTTTTGTCCTCAATTGTCTCGGCGTTGGAGCCGGCTAATATATTGCCATCAATAGTTGGTACAACAATCATACCTTTAGAAACCTTTGTTGGTGCCGAATAGATTGTATGCGTTAATATCTTGCCCCACTTTTTATCATACAGAAAATATTGGCCTTTTCTTGGTTTAATATCAAAATCAATTTCTTCAACCATACTCGCTATTTTATCTGCATATAAACCTGCAGCATTTATTATAACTCGGGCTGCTATATCGCCTTTGTTAGTTTTAACACCTTTAACAGTTTTATTTTCGATGATAATATCCAGCACTTCTGTTTCCAGCATCACCGTTGTCCCGTTAAGCACGGCATTTTCAGCAAGCGCAACGGTATATTCAAAGGGATTAATAATTCCCGTTTCTGGCTCGAACAGACCATATTTTGCTTCTGGATTCAGATGCGGTTCCATTTCATGGAGCTCTTTTTGGTTGAGTAATTTCATTCCTTTTATGCCATTTTTAGCACCATTTTCAAAGGTTTTTTTCATTTTTTCTAAATCGGTTTCGTCGAATCCTACGGTGATTGAACCCAATGGTTTTACATACCCCACACTTAAATCATCACACAATTCCCTGATCACTTTGTTTGCTGCCAAAGCTAACTTACCTTTTAACTTATCACCGTCAATATTAAATCCACTATGAATCATGGCAGAGTTTGCTTTGCTGGTTCCCATGCAAACATCACTTGCTTTTTCAACCAGGATAATATCCATATTATACTTTGCCAGCTGATGTGCAATGGAAGCTCCAATGACACCGCCGCCAATTATTAAAATATCTGTTTTCATGGTGTTCCTCCATACTTAATTTATTATGTGTTTGGGGTGTACGCGCACTAGGAAGGTGCGAGCACACCCCAAATAATGAGTTTTATTTACAATCTAATCTATTTATCATTTGCCCAGGAAAGATTTGCTCTTATCGCACGTTTCCATCCATCATAGAGTTCAGTTTGTGATGCTTCTTCCATTTTTGGCTTGAATACTTTATTTACCGTTCTCTTTTGAACAATTTCATCCTGATCTTTCCAGAAGCCAACTGCCAAACCTGCTAAATATGCAACGCCGGCAGCAGTAGTTTCAGTATTATCCGGTCTTTCAATCTCTACATTAGCAATATCTGCGGTAAACTGCATCAATAAATTATTATTACAGGCTCCCCCATCCACTTTTAGAATAGATAACCGTTCTCCTAAATCTTCTGAAAACGCATCAAACATATCTCTGGTCTGATAACCTAATGATTCAAGAACTGCTCTAATAATATTGTTTTTGGTTGTCCCTCTTTCAATTCCAACGATCGACGCTCTGGCATAGGAATTCCAATAAGGTGCGCATAAACCGGTAAATGCTGGAATGAAATAAACGCCACAACTTTTTTCTTTAGTTTTTAAGGCAAAATATTCAGAATCCGGAGATTCATCAAGCATATCCATCTCATCACGTAACCATTGAATTGCTGAACCTGCTGAGAAGGCCACGGCTTCCAAAAGATATTCAACTTTACCATTAAGTCCCCAACCGATGGTTGTTGTCAATCCATTGTTTGATAAGAATGGTTTCTCACCAATATTCACTGTCATAACTCCAGCTGTGCCATAGGTAAATTTGGCCATTCCTTTTTTGAAGCAACATTGACCAAAGGTTGCTGCCTGTTGATCTCCGGCATCACCGGTAATGGGTATTTCACGCTTGAAGATCTTAGCAGTTTTCCCAAAAAGTCCGCTGCTTTCCTGCACTTTTGGCAACATGCTTGCAGGTACATCCAGGAGTTTCAATAAATCTTCATCCCATTTCAGATCATGAATGTTATACATCAATGTTCTGGAAGCATTGCTGTAATCGGTAGCGTGGGTTTTCCCGCCGGTCAGGTTCCACATAATCCAGGTGTCGACGTTTCCAAAAATAAGATCGCCTTTTTCAGCTCTTTCCCTTGCGCCTTCAACATTGTCAAGTATCCATTTAACTTTTGTGCCTGAAAAATATGAGTCAATCATCAATCCCGTTTTGTTTCTAACCACTGCTTCAATTTCAGGATCATCTGCCTTCAATTGATCACAATATTCTGCGGTTCTTCTATCCTGCCATACAATGGCGTTATAAACCGGTACTCCTGTATTTTTATCCCATACAATAGATGTTTCACGCTGATTAGTAATACCGATTGCAATGATTTCTTCTTCTTTAATATTGGCCTTGAGCATTGCTTTTTCGATCACTTCAATGGTAACTGACCACATTTCCATTGGATCTTGTTCAACCCATCCTGATTTTGGGTAGAATTGGCTGAATTCTTTTGCAAATACACTGACAATATCTCCATCATGATTAAAGAAAATTGCTCGAATACTGGTAGTCCCCTGATCGATACTTAAAATATACTCCTTCATCCGTCTTTACCACCTTTTCATTTATTAAAAATGCAATGATTAGCATTTTTTCCATTTTAGATTTTCGTGTTATTTTCTTTTTCAAACAGCTCCATAATTGCCCGGCCAAGTGCATAATCTATAATAAGAACATCCACCAGCTTACCCTTTAATACCGAATAAACAGTATGAGCTTTGCTTTCATCAGATGCAATGGTTATTTTTGTCTTAATTTTCTTGAACTTTTCTAAATCGATGGCGATGGTCCGATCTCTTAACTCACCACCACATTCTTCCCCTCGTTCATTAATAAACCTTAGGGCAATATCTCCATAAACATTTTCCTTCTGTAGCTCAATGAATTCTTTTTCTGTTAAATAATCACGGCCGGCCAATACTGAATTTACTTCAGGATACATTGACCCAATACCATTAATCGAAATTGTCACCTCATCAAACATATCGAAAACAACCTTCGTGTTTTTTTCATTTTTAATGAAATCGGTTATTTTTTTACTGCTCATTAAAGCTTCGGTCAAAAGGTAATACTGCCTTCCTCCGAAGGCCATGGCCATTCGTGATGTCAGCGTTCTCACATCCAATTCATGATCACAGAATGCGATGCTCCCATGCAGCGTTACAAAAGCTGCATCAACTTTTTGACAGGGGTTTAAATAATGGATCAGATAGTACATCGTGGAGCCCCAGGTGATTCCCAATACATCATCCTTGGTAATAATTCTCTGCAGGTAGCGAGCACCTTCCAGCGCCACAAGCTTCTTAACCGCTTCAGCCGTATTTTCCTCATTGTCTACATGGCTGACAAAACCATTTGGTGCAATAATAACATCCTTTAACCCAAAAGTTTTAAGGAGTTTTTCTTCAAGATACATGCACTCAATATAAGGATCTCTAATGACAAACTCAACAATTTTTTCTTCTCTTGCTTTCTTAATTAACCGCGAAACCGTGGTTATTGAGATATTCATTTTTTCTGCTATTTCAATTTGTGGAATATTCTTAATGTAGTATAAATATGCTGCTTTCAAAATTGCGAAATTCGATTGATTATATACTTCAGGTTCCATATTCACCCTTCTTTTTTTTCTGCTTAAAAAGCATTATTTTGTACAATAACTAAATTTATTAATGACAACAGTATACGTTTTCAATTTATCTTTTTCATACGCAATTTTGGGAGTGGTTTAAAACTTCTGTGTTCTTTCTTCAATAATTATACTTCCACCCTCATTTATTAACAATAGTGAAAATATTTTCATTGCGAACTGTTGTACGAAAATAAAAAGCATAGTACTCATGAGTACTATGCTTTTTATTTAGCAAACCAGACTATCTCAATTTTTTATTCCGTATAAAACAATTATTATTGAATCACAAATTCGGTAACCGTATCGGGATCCTCTCTGTCATCAATATAAATTTCAACAGAATAGTTGCCAGGTACCGTTGTCAGTTCCGCGGGCAGATAACTGAAAACCGGTGCATCGCTCACATCTTCATTGGAAATGGTGACGCTGTCAATTACTTCGTTTTCAATATACCATACAAAGGTAATTTGTGTATCTTCCGGTGCATTTTTCATATCCGCCACAACATAAACAATTGAATTAACAGGAAATTCAGTCAGGTCATCAACCGGTTGATAATTGTCGTCAATCCCGGTTGTCATCACCGGATTGCTGATGTTGGCTGTCGAAGCACTGCAGCTTGCTCCCATGAACAGTACTGAAAGCATTAATACAGATATTGCCAATACATAGCCAGTCAGTTTTTTCTTTTTCATCTTCTTTTCCTCCTAATATTTTTATTTATGAAGCTAAAACTATGTTTAGCTTCATATGACTCATTTACAATCCTGATTGGATTATAACAGCGCTTAGAAAGCAAATTTTAAAGATTTAAAAAAACAAAGCCGATGAATTTTGTTTTCCATATTGTTTAAGCCCGGGAAGGCAACTCCCGGCCATGCAGTTCCTTCATAACCCCAAAGTAACGGTAGGTGATTTTTTCAATAAGAGCAATGATATCTTCAACCGATTCTATTTCGTCCCGTTTCATAATCAATGCATCAGCAATCAGCAGTGACAGCCGCCGGGCGCAATTACGGCTGGCGGGATTCTGTAACACATCGAAATCCGGCAACGGAACAATGCTGCCGACCCGGCTCACAATCTGGCAGCCGGTGAATCCGCAGACCTCTTTAATATAATTTTTAAGCAGATAGTCCCGATATTCGGTATACTCCCGATACATTGGTTTGGCATCCCTGTCCCAGCACTCGCAGTAAATCCGCTGGTATTCGTTGATCATATCCCGGAGATATCCCAGAATTTCTTTACGGTAGGTCTTACGAGAGGCTTTGGTCCCCTCCGGATGATGATACCAGGCAATGTACTCGTAGATAAGGTTCCCGGCCAGATAACCCGTATCCGAGGATGTGGGGCCCATAAAAGGATACTCCATATCGATGATTTTCATTTCGTTTTCGTCGATCATGATGTTTGATGTATGAAGATCGCCATGAACGATACACTCGCTTTTTTTCATAAATATCCCCCGGAGCTTTAGCAGTTCAACCCTTAGCTCCCGTTTGTCCCAAAGCAAATCGCTCATGGCAATGTGATTGGGGTCTCCCACAACCGGTTCGTGGGGGAGATCCTCGATAAACGACTCTCTTAAAAAAAGAATGGTTTCCATGATAACCCGCATTTCGGGGTTCATAAATTTAGCTTCGAGGGCTTTATGGGCGACCTGATCCAGATATATTTCAGAGGTGTAAAAATTCGATTTGGCCAGAAACTCCCCGATTTGGCTGGGGAATTTTGGAAACGATTTCCCCTTGGTTAATTCAAAGCGCATGATTTTCAAGCGACCGCAGTCTTCATAGATAAACAGATTATTGGCCGGGTCAATGTGATACATTTCCGGTAAATATTCCGGGGTGATGGCGGTTCTTAACTTAATAATTTCTGATTCTATTTGATTGCGCATGGTGGTCAATAATGCGGTTTCGCCAAAAACTTTCAAATAGGGCTTTGCCTGTTTTAGGATCACTGATTTTCCGGTTTCATCCCAAACACGATAAACATGGTTAACAAAACCATCCCCATCATCTTCGCCACCGCCGATTTCGTAAACCTCAAGGGTTGTATCCCCAGGAAAGATATCCGTATATGCTTTTATATATTCAATTACTTTTTTTGGTGTTAAGTCTCTGTAGGCCATGGTTTACCTCGCCTTTTTCTTACTCTTTTGAGCTATATTGACTGATTATATCACCATCTTAAGTTAAAATAAATGAACTAATTATTTCATACATAGGAATATTTTGTCTGGTTTTTCTGGATATTATTACACCTTTAGCCGATCATAGGCATCAAAAGCTGTTTTTCGCGTCAGCAGAAGGGAAAGATGGATACTGAAATAACGGGAAATTAAAATGGCCGCCATAATGACAATCTGATAGACAATGGCCGTCATCGGCATGGATCCCCCCAGAATCTGACCGGTCATCATCCCCGGGAGGGACACCAGGCCGATGGTTTCGGTGGAGGCAATCATCGGATTGAGACAGGCGACAACCCCTTCCTTATACCAAGGCAAGGTGGCCTCCCATTGATTCGCTGACAAACCCAACCGGTAATCATATTGCCGTTCATTTTTTCTTAAGCCATTGTAAAAAGTATTAACGCCGATGATGTTGCCACTGAGGCTGTTGCCCAAAAGCATTCCCATCAGTGGAATATAATACTGGGCATCAAAAATGTTATCCAAACCAATGACAAACTGGTTAATAAAAAGAATCATCACAATATTGGGGATGCCAAAACCCAGTAAAATAGATATAAACTGATCTTTTATGGTTAAACCACAGGTTTTTACCGTGGAAAGCGCAGCTGCCACAATCATAAAAAGGATGTACCCTGTATTAATCCATGGGTTATTAAAGAGAAAAATATACTGCAGAAAGAAGCCCACCAGCACTAACTGGATGGTCATTCTAAATAGGGCATAAATAAGCCGTTTATTAAGCGTTATCCCCATTTTATAATTGATGATCACGATGGGGATCATAAAAAGAACTAAATATAGCGGGGTGTAAAAAGGTATTTGTTCAACGCCCATTACCAGATCACCTCCCGGAGTCCCTTGTTTTTGTAAATCTCATCATGGGAAACAATGAGCATAGTTCTTTCATAGGTCAGCAACACCTCAACGATTTTCTTTTTGAGTTCCGCATCCAGACCCGTGGTGATTTCATCAAGAACCCAAATGTCCCGGTCCAGAAGGATCCCCATAATCAAGGCCAGCCGCTGGCGCTCGCCGCCGGAAATACAATCGACCTGCTGTTCGAGAATATCCGGCATCAGCGAAAATTCATTCAGCCATTTCAGCAGCATACCCTTTTCATAATTCAGGTGCCGATTTGCCCGGTAACCAAACACCTCATCAAATACTTCGGCCACAATCCCCTTGGGAAGATCAGCATCCTGGCTCACGTAGGTAATATCTTTGCGAATGGTGTTGATGGTTTCGCCGGACAATTTTATGCCATTGACCATAATCAAACCGGAATCCGGCACAATAAAACCCAACAGCATTTTAACCAGAGTTGTCTTTCCCTGACCCGACGCAGCTGAAAACAGCACCTTTTCATTCTTATTTATTTCAAGATTGAAATTTGAGAAAAGAATCCTTTCCTCAAATTTTAAATTAATATTTCGATATTCGATCAGAGCCATGAAACTTCTGCTTTTTTTCGGGGTACGGTGCGTTGGTATTTCGCATCCGGATAACCCATCACCAGACAGGCAATAACCTCTTTACTGTCATCAATGCCTAAAAAGCTCTTTATTTTGGGATTGCCGTTGGCTGCTCTCACAAAGAAACCACTGAAAAACATGCCCAGGCCCTGGGCCGATGTCATCAGCTCCATGGATGAAGCCGCTAAGCCCCCATCGATAGAGGAGTCTGAAACCACTAAAACAATGGCTCTGGCATTGAAAAATAGATTTGTAGGCAATTCCGGGTTTTTAAGATAATCCTCATACATTTTCATCCAGCGCTTTGCATAAAACCTGAACAACGGATTTTTATTGGTGGTATCGTCTAAAATATTTTTCCCCAGCCGATTTAAGCCTTCAAGCCCCAGTCCGGTAAGGTTTTTGATTTCATCCTGAACCACAATATACGATACCGGCTGACGATTGCTCCCGGTGGGAGTGAACCGTCCTGCTTCAATAATCTGTTGGATTTTTTCTTTTTCAATGGGCTGATCTTTAAATTTGCGGACCGAACGTCTGAACTTTATGAAGTTTAATAAGTTTTCTGGTGGCACCTCAAAGGTTTTTGCATCATACTCTTTGACTTCAGTCATATCGTAATCAGAAATACTTGCTGCATTCACCGGACAAATGGCAATGCAATGTCCGCATTTTATACAGGTTTTATTTGTTGCCACTGCTTTTTCATCTTTCATAATTAGATCATTGGGAAAACAATCCGCAACACACAATCCGCAGCCAATACACTTTTCCTGATCAATTGATACCATCTTTTCTCGCTTTCTTATTCGTCTTTATTACTTTAATCATTTATTCGTTATCCCCTAATTAAGAAATACCCAAGTATAATGACGCCTAACACAATTCGGTACCAGCCAAATATTTTAAAGTCATGTTTTTTAATATAGGTCATTAAGAATTTAATGGCCAATACGGAGGTAATAAAGGCAGAAACCATTCCGACCAATAGAATAAGTGCTTCCCAGGGGGTAAAAGCAAAGCCGAATTTAATCATTTTTAACAAGCTGATCCCAAACATTACCGGAACGGCCATAAAAAAGGTAAATTCGGCGGCAACCGTTCGGGATGTTCCCAAAATCATCCCGCCTAGGATTGTCACCCCGGAACGGGATGTCCCCGGTACAATGGATAATGCCTGAAATGCGCCGATCTGCAGAGCTTTCTTATAGGTTAGCTGTGATAATTTTACGATTTCCGGTTTTCGCTTTTTATTGTAATTCTCTATGATGATAAAAAGAATCCCATACAGAATCAGCATGGCTGAAACAGTGATTGAATTCATAAAATATGTATCGAACAAACTATCCAGCAGGATATAGGCCACAATACCCGGAATACAGGCTACCACAATTTTTGACCAAAGAATGACGGTATTTTTTCTGATCATTATTTTTCCATTTGTAAACGAAAACGGCACCAGTTTATGCCAATAGATATAAACAACCGCTAAAATTGCGCCTAATTGGATAACATACAAAAACATTTCGATGAATGGATCCGACATATTCAGTTTAATAAAATCATCCACCAAAATCATGTGTCCGGTGCTGCTAATGGGCAACCACTCGGTGACTCCCTCAACAACGCCAAGGATGATAGCTTTCAATACTTCAATAAATCCCATATTTTCCTCCTACTTTTGTCTACCCAGATGTCAACACCCAGAATTTACCATTATAATTGAGAATTCTTATATCTCACTGTATTTTTTCTTGCTTTTTCATGAAACTGATTTCAACTTATTTGGTTTTTACTTATTAAATAGCGCAAATCAAAACCAAGGGTCCCGAATTCGCCAATTCGGGACCGTCTTTTCTCTGGAAATCGAATGATTTGCTGGGATGCCGGGCCTTTTATTTGCTGGGGTCTGCGACAGAACCCATGAAAAGAATGGCACCGGTGTCGCTGTCCTGGATGGCATAGAAAAACGGGCGGTTGAATTCCAGGGTGAAATCGTACTCAGGCACGCTGGTGACGCCCATTTCCACCGAGGTGGCTCCCGCCGCTTCAGTGCCCAGCTCATCGACCTGAATAAAGGTTTTGTGTTTAACTTCACTGATATGAAGACCCTCATTGGATCCTTCCGCGATCATGCCCGTGAAATCAGCCGTGTCAGCTTCAAAGGCAATGCCCATGCCCATGTTTTTAAGGACCTGGTTTAGACTCGTTTCATATGCCATGGTGAATTTGGGAAGCAACAGGCTTCCTTGCTTTTTCTCAAAGAGTGAAAGCCAGTTCGCCCAATTTTCCTGACTAAGATTTGCCTGAAACTGTTCCAGGCTTGAATTTTCATCCGGCAGAAAAAGATACATGGCCAGTCGCTGTTCCTCGCCATAGGGTAGACGCAGGGCCTGAAAACCCTGACCACGGAGATAGTCAAAGGATCCACTCTGATACATCATCGGTACTGTCACCGACTGGTTACCCTCGGTCATAAATATTTGATCCGAGGTCAGGTCCTTTTTAAACGGGTGGGTCCATTCGCCTTTAAAGTAAACCGCATTAATAAGGAACATTTTCGCATAAGGATCAATGGGCGGGGCGACGATTTCTGCGATCAACCCCTGGGTGTTTTTCTTTACCCAGGCATTGATTACAGCGGCTGCTTTGGCATCGCCAAAATCAAGTTCCCGGGCTGTGGCATTATAAAATTCTTTAACCTTGGTGACAAACTCCGGATCGAGCGCAACATCCTGGCCGATCCAAAGCGAATTGGCAATGCTCAGTGTCGTTTTGGGATCCGCGGTGCTTAATAAATAAAGCAGCGCCAGATTATTCCTGTTAAGGGTTTCGATGTCAACCCCCTGAATTTTCAGGGTCTCGGCCATTGCCGTGCCGGTCTCTCCCCGGGCGCCATTATACGTCATGGCTAAAGCCATGGCAATGCTAACCGGCGAAACCATACTATTTTCATCAAAGCTATTGAGTTCTTTATAAAGCTGAAAGCCAAAGTCGTTGTTTCGAGCCGCCAGCGGTGCGGAAAATGAGTTCAGAATGCCGTCTTCCGGTTTTGGTACAGTTGCTGTGTTCTGGCTAAAGTTTTCACAGCCGCTTAACAGCAGGCATGCCGTCAGCAGCCCACCGATTAAGGATTTTTTTAGTTTCATATCATCCCCTCTATTCCTAATTTATTTTTCACTTCCGATTCGTTTAAAATGCGCGCATAAACAGTAAATATATAATGAATTGTACCATTTTAATGGCCAGCTTACCATATTTTAATCAATCTTTTGCAAATACTGAGTCCGTGTTTCAGCCAGGACAAGACATAAAAATACACCCCAACGATTTATTTAGCATCTAATCGTTGGGGTGTCCCTCATGAATTTATGTCACGCCTTTTTAAACATAATTATATTTTAGGATGGTAGTACCCCAATCCATTGCCAATAGGGCACAAACACCAGAATGGCCAGTAATACGCTGCCGAAGAAGACAATCCCAGCCTTTTGCATATGGTTGACGTTCCAGCCGGCATCTTTGGTAACCGACTCTGTCAAGGCAATCCACGGCTGTTGGTAACTGAGGAAAAAAATACCGGCGCCAGCGGCAAAAACAAAAAGTAAAATAATCGGATGAATGCCGTAAACCGAATATAGCATCGGAGTGGTGGTAGACAGCAGCGCCGCTGTAGTCCAGCCCCAGGTGATGTCTAAAAACCGCAGGACGGTAAACAGCAGCATTAAACCCATCACAAAGATCAGCGGACTGGTGGCCAGAAGGGTGGTCAGAGGGGCAATGCCCGCGCTGATCCAATCAACGATGCCAGCTTCGGCAAAAATTTCCGAAAGTCCCATAATGGTGCCGATAAAAATTATGATATCCCAGCTGATGCCATTGCCGATGTCCGGAACGGTGATAATTTTAAACAGCATCAGACAAAATAATCCGACCAGCATAATAGCAAAGGATGGCAAGCCATGCATCTTCTGGAAACCCAGTCCTAAAAATACACCGACTAAAATAACCAGGGTGGCAATTTCTTCTGGGGTTATTTTTCCCAGGTCGCTATAGAACCGTTTCATGTCAGCCCTTGTAACCGGTAACTTTTCCTTGGGCCGCAGCACAAAGAACAAACCGATTAAAAAGACAATGGTAATAAAAATCCAGGGCAGACACATGGTTTTCAGCCAAATATCCGGATTAATGAGCGCCTGCATCTCGGCGGGCAAAAACCCGGTTAAAACAGGTCCGTTTAACGAGCCGGTAAACCAGCCAATTCCGATGAAAATGGCAGTAAACCACGCCGAAATTACAATCAGCGACCGTCCCCGAGTGCCCTTTGCCAGTTGGCAGGCATCCGCAACACTGACGGCAACGGCACATAGAATCAGCATCCTCACGGTACTTGAGGGGGTTAAAAAGGAAAATAGTAGGCCGATGACAAACCAGCCCATTAAAATCATCGGATAAGACGGCTTAATCTTTTCCAACACAAAAAATGCGATGCGATTCCCAAGACCGGTTTTTCGCAGGGCAAAGCCAAAGAACATGGCTGGAATTAAAAGCCACATGGAAGCACTTGAAAAACCTGACGTCACGGTTTTAATGGAAATGCCGGCAGCCACACAGCCAACAATAATGATGATGGCTCCGGCAAAATAGGGAATATTTCCGGGTTTGAAAATCCAGAGTCCCAAAGCGCCCAAAAGCGAACCAAAAACAATATGCCCTGTGGGGCTTAACCCCGTAAAGGGGGTGACGACAGATATAAAAAGTCCTACCAAAGCAAAAACAAGAAACCCTAAATACGGTCTTGTTTTGGGGTCGGCAATATTCAATATTTTTTTTTCAGACAAAAATCTACCTCTTTCAATAATAAGATTGTGTATTAATCAAAACCTTTAAGCCATCATCATGGCTTAACCATCAAAACAGCATTTTTTTCTATTATTTTTTGACTAATCCATGTCTCCTATCGCCAAACAAAGGGAAATTTTTCTCTGTCTGGAATGGTTTTTACTAAAACCAAATGAAAAAAGCATTCCTCGAATATCATCACTCTTTAATCAATAAGATATTTCAATGTGTTCACTTCCAATAAAGACAATTTCTATTCCTTATTACTCGATCTATCTTATTTTCCTGATGATACTCAATTGTTTTTACTCTAACATAATGATATCCTTTGAACAAGAGGAAATAATGCACTTATTTCGGAGGATGATATTTTACACGTCCCCAGACAATAAAAAAGAAACAGGACCCGAAAATTTCCGGGTCCTGTTTCTTGCTGCTTCTTATTATCGTATTATTTCGTCAAACTCGGTCCAAGGCTTTCAATATCCCGTACAATATCGCCTGGGGTCTTGGCGGACAACCTGGGATGTACACATCTACCGGAACAATTCTGTCTATCCCGTTACTGGTGGCATATGTATCCTTAAATATGCCACCGCTGCACGCACAGGCACCCACGGCAACAACCAGCTTAGGATCGGGAGTTGCGTTATATGTCTTGGCCAGGGCCAGCTGCATATTTCTTGTCGCCGCACCGGTTACCAGAAGCATATCAGCATGCCTTGGTGATGCCACAAAATTAATTCCCAATCTTTCGGAATCGTTAAAAGGATTGCTTAATCCATTTATTTCACTATCACAGCCGTTGCACGATCCCGCATCCACTGCTCTGATATGAAGACTTCTGCCAAAAGTCTTATGGATATTCGCCTTAAGTTCACTGCACACTATTTCATATGATTTATCCAAGTAAGTTCGCTCCCCAATAATGAGGGTATTCTTTCTGAGTTTATTGCGGTCTTTCTCGGCAAGTTCAAACTTACTTGTCATTACCGCTGCCCCCACTGGGCAAATGTCTTCACACAGGCCACAGAATACACACTCATCATAATTTATGCCGATATCACTTGCTTTTTTATCCAATACGATGGCATGGGAGGGACACCGTTTCATGCATTCACCGCATCGTGTACATTTTTCCAGATCGATTTCCGGTTTGCCGATAAATGGAATTGAATGATCCGTATATTTGGGATAATTTTGCGTAACTCTTGGGTACTTGATTATTTTTTTGATTATTTTAAACATTTTTATCCTCCTATAAATCATTTCCAGCATATGACAAATTGAAGCTTTTGTTTATGAGTGGAAAATCCGGCACAATATTACCCTTTACCGCATGGCACAAAGCCGGCCAGTTGCAAAAGGAAGGGGTTCTTATTTTGTAACGAAATATCGTGTTATTTTCGCCGGTCATGACCCAGTGGATATTTTCACCTCTTGGGGACTCCGTGATGCCAAAGGCAAATTGATAAGGTGCTACCGCATCAATCTGCTCCAGCACCTTGCCCCGGGGCATTATTTCCAGTGCTTTTAATATTATCTCAATAGCTTCGTAGCACTCTTCTATTTTTACATTGATCCGACAATTAACATCGCCATTATGATGCTCGGGAATCTTGAATTCAAGCTGCCGATATGCTTCATTTGGGAACGCTTTCCGGACATCATAAAGAATTCCAGAGCCCCGTCCTGCTGGCCCGACGGCATTTAAATCGGTGGCAATTTTTTTGCTCAATATTCCGGTATGTTCAACCCGGTCAATGAAAAGACCGTTTGATTTTATAATTTCATTCGTATCCATAAGCTCTTTTTTTATTTTTTCTAATGCTTTGATAATTATTAATTCCTTACCCGCAATAAAATCTTTTCTGACCCCGCCAAGCTTGTTGACCCCTCGTAAAAATCGCATGCCGCACAGCTCATCGGCAATCGCATAAGCCCAGCCCTTCATCATTCTAAACTGATATGCGGCAAAACCATAGGCCACATCCGTACATAGGCCACCCAGGTCGCCCAGGTGATTTGTCAGTCTTTCCAGCTCCGCGAAAACAACCCGGGTAAATCCAGCTCTTGCCGGAATTTTTATTTTGGCAATTTTTTCAATGGCCTGACAATAAGCATAAGAGTTTGTAAAGCTTTCATCGCCGGAGATCCGTTCGGACACATACAGGCACTTTTCAATGCTCTCGCCTTCACACATTTTTTCGATGCCCTTGTGAACAAAATACAATTGGGCTTCTAAATTAATAATCGGTTCCCCGGCAACACTGAATCTGAAATGACCGGGTTCGATAATTCCTGCATGAACCGGGCCGACGGGAATCTCATAAACACCGGCGCTGATGACCTTGCCGAAGTTTATTGATTTTTTTGCAAAATCAGGCTTATGGTGCAAATCAAAGGATTTGCGTAAGGGAAATGCTTCATCCGGCCAGTTCCCGTGAAAGACCAATCTCTTGGGATTGGGATGTCCGATCGGATTCAGACCAAATAAATCTTTGATTTCCCGTTCATATCGCGCCGCTGCATGGACCTTTCCGGTGATGGATTTAAACGCCATCTTAAGGGGATCAATCAGTGTTTTAATGATTAAAAACTGTCCCTTTTCGCGGTCTGCAAAAACATAATAAATCGCATAATTTTCACATAAGCTTATTTCATCATTGGCAAACATCGAGACCAGAGGGTAACCCATTTCGCTGTTGATGTATTTACAGATCGATAATATTTTAGCAGGCTCAACCGTTAAATAAAGTTCATTTGAGTTGCAATTCAACCGATCAAGAATATCATCAGCAAAGATTTCCGTTAGCTTTTTATTTGTTTCAGTATCGATCAATAGTCTATCCTCCAATAATTATTTTTACTGCATTTTCAATCAAGCCTTTTAGTTCACCGGGTATATAAAGACCCATCGCGGTGATGATCACTAAAAGTCCCACAATCGTCACTACTCCCGGAATATTCCCTTCGCCTGGGCTCGTTTCCCTGGGAATTTCATTTCCATAAAACATTTTAAACATTGTTACTACAATCCCGGTAAAAATAATGGCAATGAGCAGAATCAACAAGCCCCCAACCAGAAAATTATTTTCCTGGAAAATTGATGAGATCACTAACAGTTCGCTGGTAAAAACACTGAAGGGCGGTGCTCCGCCGATGGCAAATAAACCAAGCAGAAAAACGGTTGCTGTTACCGGCAGCAATTTAAACATGCCTCTGATTTTAGAAATTTCTTTGGTATTGTATTTTTGCAGGATATTCCCGGTTGATAAAAACAACATTGATTTTGTGAAGGAGTGATTGATCATATGGAGCAATCCGCCGAAAATGGATAATGGGGTAAAAAATCCGATGGCAATGGCAATAATACCCATATGTTCGATACTTGAATAAGCCAACATCCGTTTGTAGTCCTTTTGGGTAAAAACAAATACCGCAGCGGTTGCCACTGACAACACTCCAACGGTGACCATAATCCGGCCAACAAAGATACTGTTTCCAAAGCTATGGTTGATGATGGCCACAATTCGAATAATCCCATACATTGCGCCGTTTAATAAAACCCCCGACATCAATGTACTGATTGGCGAAGGGGCCTGACTATGGGCATCCGGAAGCCATGTATGCATTGGCGCAAGCCCAACCTTGGTGCCAAAGCCAACTAAAATAAAGATAAACGATAAGCGCAGGGTCGGACCTTTTAAGTCCGCTGCATTGTTAAACAACGCTGTCCAGTCCAAAAACTGCGAACTTTCCACAACGCCAATGGATGAAAATTGTAAAAATATGATTCCCAATAATGCGATACCAATTCCCACCGAACAGATAATAATATACTTCCAGGCGGCGTCAATGGCATCCTTCCCATTATAGAAACCCACCAGAAATGCGGAAGACAATGTGGTTGCTTCAATGGCGACCCACATGATGCCAATGTTTTTAACGGTTAATGCCAGCAACATGGTAAAGATAAAGGCATACATTAAAATATAATAAATTCGCAGCCTGCCCTGATCGAGCTTCCCCTCCCTTAATTCTTCTTCCAAATAGCCAATGGAGTAAACACTTGTCAAAAAACCAATAATCACGACAATATCCAGTACAATAATGCTTAACGCGTCAATATAAAAAATCCCGCCTAAGGCAGTATATTCCACCGTACCGTAAAGCATCACCTCGCGGGTTAAAAAAGCCCCAAGGATCACTAAAATAATTGAAGCTGTTACACTTACTGCATGTTGATATTGCATTTTTTTCAAAAGAAAAAACAGCACAACCGCAATGACCGGCACTGCCAGTAAAACAAATCCCATTATTTTATCCTCTCAAATCTTTAATTTTATTGCCATCCGTCGACACGAACTTTTCATCGATTCGAAACGCCATCATTCCCATGATGATCACGGCAACTAATATATCCATTAATATTCCCATATCCACAATAAAGGGCATGCCCTGGGTGGCAAACAAGGCCGTGACAAAGATCCCATTTTCAATCACCAGAAATCCGATGATTAAGCCAATCGCCTTTTTTCTGCTGATCATAAAAAACAACCCGATTAAAATCAGGGAAACCGAGTTAATGACTTGCATATTAATGTTCCCGGAGTTTATCCCAGTGGTTGTTGAAAGTGAAAAATAGGTAAATACCACAATAAAGCAACACCCTAGAATAAGGATGGGGATATTGAAATAAAAATCTTTTTCGACCCTGTAGGCCACATTTTTACACGTCTTATTTAAAAGGTAGGGAATATATATAACCTTAATCCCTATTACAACGGCACAAACCACCAGCATATCAACATGGCCGTCTTTCAAAAGACTGTTTATGCCCATAACTCCGGTTAGAATTGCAATCAGTATTGATTGCATTTTAAAGCTTTTTATATAGGCATTTGTTCGTTTATTTCCCATCAGAACAAACGCGGATATTAATAATAAAACCGATAATGCATCAAGATAATTCGACATTTTTATCCTCCAAAAACGAAATATTGTAAAAATCCTATAAAGGATAGGATAAATGACAGCGCGGCGAGATTCGGTATGCTGAAGAGTCTGAGTTTGACTGTGCTTACCTCGGCAATGGCAATAACTATCGATACCACAACAATCTTCAATAAATAAACCAACAGTGATATTCCAATCCCGGCAAAACCGGTAATGTTAATCAACTGATCATGAGGGATGAAAATATTGACCAGCAAAGTAATAAACACCAGCTGTTTAATGGCCGCACCAAGCTCCATCAGGGCCAGATTTCTGCCCGAATACTCCAGCACCATGGCCTCATGGACCATCGTCAGCTCAAGATGCGTACCGGGATCATCCACCGGGATTCTTGAGGTTTCGGCAATAATAATAATAACCAGAGCACAAAAAGACATGATATAAACGGGATGAATTAAGGGATTATGGATTTCCTGCATAAAATTCATTATCTCAAAAACAGAGGTTGATTTTGCAATAAGCCCTACTGTAATCAACGATACAATGATGGACGGCTCGATGAGCGAGGAAATCATTGCTTCGCGGCTGGCCCCCATGCCGCCAAAGGTGCTTCCGGCATCCAATGCCGCAAGCATCATAAAAAATCTGCCCAGGGCAAATATCGAAACCAACATAATAAGATCTCCCGGAAACCACCGGGGTTTAATCAGGGTGGTCACCGGCACAATCAGTGCGGCGGCAACTGCTGTGGAAAATACGATAAAAGGCGTAACCTTGAATATCCACGACGACACATCTGACACAACGGCGGTTTTTTTTAACATTTTAAACAAATCATAATACATTTGCAAAAGAGGTCCGCCGGTTCGCTTTTGGGTTAATGCCTTTATTTTTTTTATAATTCCGTTGACCAACGGCGCAATCAAAATAATTACGCTTATTTGAACAATTAAATATACTGCCTCTACCATTACTGAATCTCCTTCTATGCGAGCCTGTTATAAAGCATTAATGTTAAAACGGCAATGAAAATGTATATCAGGTACGCGTGAATACTTCCCGTCTGTACCGTGTTTATTATTTTCAGTGAAATTTTGCTGACCATATTGAGTACCGGATTATAAAAATACTTCTCAAAAATCGGTTCTGTCCAGACCTTATATTTAATGGAGGTTGGAAAGTAAGAAGAAATACCTTCTTCTATTTCAACTTTTCTTCCCGGCCGATATAAAATACTAAAAACAATCCTTAAAGGCTTTGAAAATCCTGTGGCGGTGTACTGCATTCTTGAATTGAGTGCTTCAAAACCGCAATCCCAGGTTCCGTATTTCCGTTCGATATATTTTCCACCGATTAATCGGATGATCAGAAGCGCGCCGGCAATTAAAGCCAGTATCACAATCAGTATTTCCAATGGCGCAATACTATTTCCGGAAACAACCAGTGGCGCCGTAGCGTTTAAAAACCCGCCCTGCAAATTAGCGGTGATTGATAAACCGGTGAGACTGCGAACAACTTTATCCGCAATATCGATGAAAAAGCCTGGAAAAAGACCACTTGCCAGACAGAGCCCGGCTAGCATGCCCATTCCTATATTCATTGTCGCCGGAACCTCTTTTGCCTTTTGGGCATTGTCGCTTCTCGGCAGTCCCAAAAAAGAAATCCCAAACAGCTTAACAAAACAGGCTGCGGCCAGGGCTCCGGCCAATCCCAGCGCGGCAATTGATAAAATGGATAAAATATTCAGGCCACCGCCGCCATAACCGATATTCAAGAACAAGGATTGGTAAACCAGCCACTCACTGACAAATCCATTAAAAGGAACGACTGCTGAAATGGCCAGCGAAAAGCACAATACCATCAGCGCCGTGATCGGCATTTTTTTAATCAACCCGCCGAGTTTGTCAAGCTCCTTTGTATGGGTGGCATATTGAATGGATCCTGCGCTAAGAAACAACCCACCTTTAAACAGGGTATGGTTAAAGGTATGCAGCAGCGCTGCAACAAGCGCCAGGCCGCCTAAAAATTCATTGTTTTGAGCAAATGCAATAAAGGATACGCCCAAGCCAATCAGAATTATCCCAATATTTTCAACGCTGGAAAATGCCAGTATTTTTTTTATATTGTGCTCCATCAAAGCATAGGCAACCCCCAGCACAGTGGATACAATCCCAACGCATAGGATGACTACGCCCCACCAGACATCCTGGATCTGTAAATAACAAAACATAAACCGGATCATTCCATAGATCGCTGTTTTAATCATGATCCCGGACATCAAGGCAGACACATTGCTGGGTGCTGCCGGATGTGCCTGAGGCAACCAGATATGAAGCGGCATGACCCCGGCTTTGGTTCCAAATCCAATCAGAAAAAATACAAACATCAGGTTTTTTGCCGCCGCTGGTATGGCTGCCGAACTTCCGAAAATATCAAAAGATTGGGTGTAGCTATACATCATCATAAACCCGATTAATAAAAATGCGGTTCCTAAATGAGTCATAATGATATACAATTTACCAGCCCGCAAATTTTCTTCTCGTTCCGACTCGAAAATTACCAGAAAATATGAAATGATCGACATGGCTTCCCATGCAATATAGAAAAATACACTATTTCCCGCTATCATCAATAGGAACATTGATAAAATGAAGCTTACATATAAGAAATTAAATAATCCCACATTTCTTTTCCCATAGTAGTGCGAAATATAACCAATCGAGTATATCGAAACCGAAAAAACAAGGACCGACAAGCAAAGCACAAAGAATGCCGATAAAGTATCGATTCTTATATTCATGGATAGCTGCGGAATAGTAGACTGAAGAATAAAACTATTTGTTTGGGTGGTCCCTGTGAAAATTTTTATTAATGAAGCGGCTGCGCCAACTAACGCTGCAGCCATGCAGATAATGTTTGATGCAATGTTACACAGTTTATGATGTTTTATTAAAATAAGCGCTGTAACTGCTGCGATCAGATATAATAAAATAGCAATCAGAAATAAACTATTGTGTTCGCCAATGTTGTGAATTATAAGTAACATTTTGGGGTCTCCTTATTTAATACCATTCCAGAAATTTTGCCATATATCATCGTGATTTATTTTCAAATTCTCTGATTCGTAAATAATAGAGATTGAGACTAACCCATGAATCATTGCAAGAAATGAATATAACACTGTTTCTGGATCTTGAGGTCTGATGATCCCTTTTTCCATATTTAATTTTATTAAATCTTTTATAATTGCATAACGCTGTTCCGTCAGCTTGTTGATTTTCGAAATGAGGGTGGTTTCAAACACTGCGGGTGGAAATAATAACAGCCGTTTCCAAAAGTATCGTTTGGCCTTCGATTTGCTATAATAATTTAATATCATATCGAAGGTACTTTTTAAATCCCGACTTTGTTCATCGATCTCAAAAAAGTACTCGTAAATTTCCTGATCAATCACTTCATAAAGTAAAACTTCTTTGCTTATAAAATGAGCATAAATAGAAGCTTTTTTAATCCCAACTTCATTCGCTACTTCAGTCAGTGAAAATTCATTGCCCTTTTCGGAAAACAATCTAAATGCCGAATTCATAATCTTTTTCTTTGTTTCCAATTCCAAAACCTCTCTTTCGTTTACCTACCTACCGTAAGGTAGCCGATGTTTATCATACCTCTAATTTTTATTTTGTCAAGCCAAATTATGGCTGTAAACGTTTCTTTTAGCTTCGTTTTTCAAAATAGCTTAAAATGACGTAAAAAAATAGGATCAAGGCCCTCAAAGCCTTGATCCCATTCTTCTGACGCATGATATTCAATGTTTAGTAAAATTCCACGATCCCTGTCTCAATGTCATATTTCCCTGAAATGATTTTTACGTATCCTTCTGCTGTGAGATTCTTTATCATATCACTTTCCATTATTCTGGAAACGCTGTTTTCAATATTTAGTTTCTCGCATTTCTCCACATCCTTTTCGCCGGTAATAACAGGAATGATCTCATTCAATATCTTTTGAACATAACCTTTCCCATGGTTGCCCATGGCGGCTTTAACCGCACCGCAATGATTATGCCCCAGAACACACACCACTTTCGCGCCGAGATACTTAACCCCGTACTCAATGCTGCCTAATTCAAAATCACCAATAACATGGCCCGCTGTGCGAATCACAAAAAGCTCTCCGATGCCTGCTGAAAAAATGTATTCTGCCGGAACTCTGGAATCAGAACAGGTTACAACCACTGCATATGGTTTCTGGCCTTCTTCCGGAATCTGGGATTTAATTATTTGTGAAATATTGCCTTTTTTTTGGGCATTTACATAGCATTTATTCCCCTGGACCAGAGCCCGACACGCATCTTCTATGGTATTAATAGTTATCTCGCTCATCTCTGAACCTCTTTTCGATTACCGGTAAAATTAGTCGGTCAATATTTACCTTGTTTTTTTAGAACCACTTCAATGAATACCTTCGTTACCTCAGGATCAAATTGAGTGCCGGAACACCGTCTTATTTCTTCTACCGCTTCGATTTCACTTAATCCTTTACGATAAGCTCTGTCGCTGGTCATTGCATCATAGGCATCCGCAACGGCGATGATCCGCGCCGACATTGAAATCTCATTACCTTTAAGTCCTTTGGGATAACCTTTACCATCCCATCTTTCCTGATGTTCAAATACAGATTTTGCCATATACAAAAACTCATTGGAAGCGCTTAAGATCCGATATCCGATTTCAGGATGTCGGGTCATTTCTTTCCATTCATCATTATTCAATTTATCCGGTTATTCAGAATTTTTTCATCAATTCCCATTTTTCCAATATCATGTATGAGACCGGCGGTTCTAATCTTACTAATATGATCCTGATCAAATTTCATCTCTATTGCAATTTTTTCACATATTTCACTGACTCTTTTTGAATGCAGCATCTCTCGACTGCTCTTTTCATAAAGGGTATTCATGATAAGGTCAATGGTCTTACTTCTTATACTTGCACTTTCATACAACTTATATCGATACATGCTGTCTTCAGCTTTTTTAAGTACTTTCTGAATATTTTCGTCGATGTGATACTTAGTGGCTTTTCCAAAAGAAATGGAAAGCTTAATGGCACCGATCGCTTCGTTTTCTACCAGTTTTTTTATGCTAATTATGATTTGATCTGCTTCAAAAGTATCGGTATTGGGTAATATCATCACAAACTCATCGCCGCCGAGTCGGGCCACAATATCACCCCTACGACTACCCTTTTTTATGGCTTCTGCAGTTTTTTTCAGCAACATATCCCCAAAAACATGTCCGAAAGAATCATTAATCAGCTTTAATCCGTTAACATCAGCCATCACAAGCGTGATGGGTTGATTGTCTTCGGTATCCAGCCTGATTAGTTCTTCTTCATAAAATCTGCGATTATAAAGCCCTGTGAGGTGATCGTGATAGATGAGATAAAGAATTTCTTCTTCTTTCTTTTTACGATCCGTAATATCGGATAAAATCACTGCCACCCGGCCCGGTTTGGGCGAATACGCAACAACCTCAAAATATTTCTTAAACTGTTCAAAATATCGCTCATAACGTACCGGTTCCGAGGTGATCACCAAACTCGCATGTTTTTCCATGAGAAACCTTTTGGAATCAGGCATGATTTCAGACAGCACCTGTCCGAGAATATTTTCCCTTTTTAGTCCGGTCAATCGTTCAAAACTATCATTGACATAAATAAAACGGTAATCATCAGGCTTCCCTGTTTTATCAAAGATCAATTCCTGAACAGCCAGACCCTGTTCCATTTGGGTAATCAATAAACGATTATTTTCTTCACTCTCTTTAAGACTTTCGAACAATTCAATGGTTTTCAAATGGGCTTTTTTCAATTCACAGGTTTTTTCTTCCACCAAGCGTGCAAGTTGTCCTTTTTCATCCCGCTTTTCCATGCTGGCTGTTTTTATTTTCACCATGGCCCGAATCTGGGCAGTGAGCTCGGTTTCATCAATGGGTTTTGCCAGAAAAGCCTCAGCTCCGGATTCCAGTGCCAGAATACGATGCTCTTTGTCGCCTCTGATGGCCGTCACAAAAACCACCGGAATATCCCTGAGGTCTTTATCTTCTTTTAGTTTACGGCACACTTCAAAGCCGTCCATTCCCGGCATTATTACATCCAGAAGGATTACATCTGGATCTTCCTGTGCTGCCAGCTCGAGACCTTTGGGTCCACTGAGGGCAGTGAGTACCAGATCATCAGGATACACCTCACGGATCAACGCTTTTAAAGTGATCAGATTATCCGGATTATCGTCAATGGCTAAAAATTTTAATCTTCTATTTACCATAAAGAACCTCACTTATCACATTTAAAAATTGCATCTCAATGATGGGTTTCGCAATAAATGCATCAAAACCATGAACCAGAATTTTTTCGCGATCATGAATCATGGCACTGGCTGTCAGAGCAACAATGGGGATTTTTTGTAATCTTGACGACTTTCTAATGGCTTTGAAAGCCTCTATGCCATCGATTCCAGGCAGGGCAATATCCATAAGAATGAGATCAGGAACATATTTTTCTGCCATGGCAATGCCTTCTTTTCCATCAACCGCCTCAATAACCCTGAACTCCCCTTTCAGTAAAGCTTTCACGGTAATCATGTTATCCGGATTGTCTTCCACCACCAACACCATCGGTTTTCCTTCAATATGTTGGAGTTTTCGCCTAGGCTTGGAGACTTCTTCGCGCGCCGGAAATAACATGGCGGTAACTGCACTTTCAAGCTCAATTCGATTCACATCCCCCTTTTGAATCAACTGATGAATATTGTTTTGTTTCAGGGATTTAAGTTCTTCTTTAGTAATATGCTTTGCCGTAAGTATGAGCACTGGCACATGGGCTGTTGATTCTGCTTCCCGGAGTGTTCTGAGCACTTCAAACCCATCCACTCCGGGCATCATCAAATCCAATATGATAGCATCCGGAATAACCCGTTCCATGATTCCAAATGCTTCTCCGGCATTTCGGGCAACCAGAATTTTATTACCGCTTTCCTCCAATAAATCTTTAATCTGGATCACAGCGGGTTCGCTGTCTTCAACCATTAATATGGTTTTAACCGCAGCTCCTGAAACTGGTTTGACCGCTGCCGGTTTATTAAGATGTTTAAACTCAGGAATTAGTTCTGTTATAATGTTTTCACCGGCATAAAATTCAGGCAGTAAAAGTGTGAATTCCGATCCCTCATCAACTATGCTTTTAAGTAAGATTCTGCCTCCCAGCAGATTGGCATATTTCTTCGCAATGGCCAAACCCAATCCGGTACCGCCGAATTTTCGCGACGTACTGCCATCCGCTTGCCTAAATTCATCAAAAATAGTTTGTGAATATTTTTCAGCAATCCCTATTCCTGTATCTTTTACAATTATTTCAATGTTTCTACCGTTTGGCTTTGCTTTAATTTCCACAGTACCACTTTCTGTGAACTTTACTGCATTGCCAATTAAATTCTGTAAAATATGACGAACCTTATCCGCATCACTGGTGATGAAGCGTTTCTGTTTCTCGGATGTTTGAATTAGTTTGATACTTTTCTCGTTAGCCTGTGGTTGTATCATGTCCACCACTTCGGCAATGAGGCGATTCACATCGAATTTTGTGATTTCTATTTCTTCCCGCCCAGCTTCAATTCTGGAAATGTCCAGAATATCATTAATCAGACTTAGCAGGTTTTTACCATTGCGTTCAATAACTTCCAGATAACTATACTCCTCTTCGGGAATTTTATCCACAAGCCGTCGGTTAAGAACACCTGAAAGAGCAATCACCGAATTCAACGGGGTGCGAAGTTCGTGGCTCATGTTTGATAAAAAGCTGGTTTTTAATCGGTTGGCTTCATTAAGCTGATTTTTCTGAATTTCCAATTCGGTGTTTTGTTGGCTCAACTCAGAGGATTGAGCTTCCAATTCTTTTTTCTGGGTATCTAATTCACGGTTTTGGTGTTCCAGTTTTTCAGAGAATTCCTTGATCTTCTGGTAGGCCAAGATACCCACAATGCGGGCACTCATGGTATCGCTGGTTCGGTCAATCAACTTCATCGCATCATCACTAAAGGTACTGATTGAGGCCAGGGAAATAATGGCAATTACCGTATCCCCGGAAAGAATTGGAATTGTAATAATTTCTCTGGGAATAAACTTTCCGCTGGTGGTGTAAAACACAAAACGGGTATCATCAGGGATGTTTTTAATCTTTTGAGCAATACCGGATGTAATCACCGCTCCGAATTGTCCTTCCAGGGTATCGGCATCAAAAGACTTCTTTGCATTTTCATCCAAACCCATGGATTCAAGATGTTTAAAGGTTCGTTGATCACTGCTCAATAAATAAATCGCCGCCATTTGTGCTTCTGTTTGAGTGGCCAGAGCTGTAAGTGTGGATCTGAAAAAATTCCTGGATTCTTCCTCACTCAGCATCACTTCAGCAAGGTTTCCCACCTTTTCATT
The DNA here is from genome assembly GCF_001263355.1 of Acetobacterium bakii. Taxonomy (GTDB): domain Bacteria; phylum Bacillota; class Clostridia; order Eubacteriales; family Eubacteriaceae; genus Acetobacterium; species Acetobacterium bakii. The sequence goes on along the minus strand of NZ_LGYO01000022.1, from coordinate 48,660 downwards.
GAGTTCCATATTCATCTTAACCCGATCTGCCAGCGTATTAAAGGAAGCGGATAGTAACCCAAACTCATTTTCATACAGATAGCCACTTCGGGCATTCATATCGCCTTTATGAAATTTATTGGCGACATTGGTCAATTCCTTAAGTGGATTTTGAATATTTCGCAATAAGACCGTACTTATTATAAGGGAAAGCACCAGGATCACCGCAATCAAAAGTGTTGACTCGCGATTTAATTTATTATTTAGATCGATTGTCGTCATAAAAAGGGCATCTGATTTATTTTCTGCATATTCTTCGATTTTCTGTATGCCCGCCAACATCTGGTTTCGATACTGAGCAACGACACCTTCTGAGCTTAGGTTCTCTTTCACCTTTTCATTCTCACCCGACAGCGATAACTGAATATTTTCTTCCCAAGCTGTTTTCCATTGGAGATAGGCTGTAAAAGCTTCATCAATATCCTCGGCTGGTCCCAGATATAATTCATTTAAAGCATCAAATTGCTCTAATACACCGGCATCCGATACTCTCATTAGTTGTACGGCCGTTAATTTTTCCTGATCACTTTCCGCCAACATCAAATCTTTCAGGCCCAGGCGAATATTTAGAATATCCGTGTTCAGGCTACCCAGGGTGCTGGTCACTTGCAACGGGTGAGTATAGAGGATTTCATTTTGCTCTCGAATTTCATTATTTTGAAGGTAATTAAAAGTTCCCAGCACAACAACGAAAAAAAACAATATTCCAAATCCAATCCTCAGCTGAGTTTTAATTTTCAAATTTTTCATGTTCATAAATGTCGCCTCCGTAAATTACGGACCCCTTATCTTTTATTGGTTTGGAAAACTGCCGTCGCCGGGATCAGCATTTCCAGTTTTCCTTCTTTTTGCATAAATGCTTTTTCTGCCTCGCCGGTTATCAGATATCCCATCACTGACATTGAGTTCTCCATCTTCCTGATTATCAACCGTCGCAACTCAGGCCGATAGTAGAACAGCAGGTTACTGCAGAAAACAATATCAAAATCCCCGAAAATACTTTCGGGCGGATTAGCGGAATACTTATCCATCAGGTCATAGGTTGAAAAATTGATATGCTCTTTTAATTCAGAAACAATGGTATATTTATCATTTTCTCTGCTAAAGTATTTGTGAAGCTGTTTAAGGGTCACATGTTGAATGGCCTCCTGATCATACCGACCCGTTCTTGCCAGAGTAAGAGCAGTTTCGGAAATATCAGTTGCAAAAATTCGAAAACGAAGAGCATTCCCGGTTGCATCTGTGCACTCATTGAGCAGCATGGCAATGGAATAGGCTTCCTGGCCGGCAGAGCATCCCGCGGACCAGACCCGAATCTCCCCACCAATCGGTTTCTGCCTGATAAGACTGGGTAAAATATACTGCTCAATTAATGCAAAAGTCAGCGGGTTTCTGAAAAATTCGCTGTATGTGATGTTCAACGAACGGTAAAAGGCCTCGGCCTCGGCGCTGCTTTTCTCTAAACATCCTACGTACTTCTCGGCTTCGTTCCCTTGATTCGCGCCCCATCTTCTGCCCAGAGATTTTAATAAAAAGGATTCATCATACATGGAAATATCTATATTATATGTTTGCTTCATCACCTGTATTATTTCGTTTAATGCCTTATTCATTTTGTCACTCCTTTTGCCCAAAACTCGTCGACTTGGAATAATTGCTTGCTGTGTTTGGTATACTATACACTTTTAAACCTTCTGTGACAACCGCTCTTAACCATAATCGCAATAATTATACTTATTTTTATCAGATTGCTGACAAAACGCTTTGGGTTCATTTATATAAATAATTTCTTATAAATACTCAACTCTGTTTCTGCCATTTTCTTTAGCTTTATAAAGGGCTGAATCGGCCCTGAAAACAATGGTATCCGGTGAACTATCTTTATTGTAGTCAGCAACGCCAAAACTGGCTGTAATCTTTCCTACTTTGGTAAAGATTTTTTCATTAATCAACATTCTTAGTTTTTCTGCCAGCAGTAATGCGCTGCCCCTATCTGTTTTTGGAAGAATGATCAGAAATTCTTCACCGCCCCATCTGCCAACCACATCAACCGATCCGACATTCATTTCTAAAATATTTGCAAGCTCAACCAGAACAATATCTCCAGCCTGGTGCCCAAATGTATCATTAACAAATTTAAAATGATCAATATCGACGATCATCAAAGAAAAAGGGATCTCGGTTTTATTGGCATCGTTCCACTGCTCTTCCAGCGTTTCATCTAATTTTAAGCGGTTGTAAATTTGAGTCAGTTTATCGGTAACCGAAAGCTTTCTGATTTCTTCTTCCATGTTTTTTCGTTCGGAAATATCCCGGGATACCCCAAGCATCCCGATAAATTCACTATTTTCATTGTAAATCCCTGAAACCGTGGTTTCTGTCCAAACCGTGCTACCGTCCTTGCAGGGTTGTTCCAGCTCACCCCTGAATACATTGAATGGTTGATTATTCTGCACTGATCGAATGGCATTTTCCAGTCCTTGCTGCATATAAATCAACGACCCCGGACATAACAACTCTTCCTGGGATTGCTGGAGCACTTCGTCAACAGAATATCCCCTCAGCTTTTGAACCGATGGACTGACATAGGTGAACTTTCCTTCTAAATCCATGGTCCAGATTACATCCGCAGCATTATCAGCCAAAAGCCGATGTCTTTCTTCACTTTCCTGAAGCTTTTTTTCGATTTTTTTAAGGGGTGTAATATCCCGGATAACGCTTAATATATGATCTTCGCCCTCTATCTTTATTATTTTTGAGGATATCAGGCCAATGATTTTTTCCTTATCTTTGTTTTGAAAAGCAACCTCCATGTTTTGCGAAAAACCGTCTTTTCGGAGTTTTTCAAGTAAAAGTCCTCTTTGGTCTCGACTAATATACAGATTAAACATATTTATCTTTTCATCTCGTATTTCTGCTTCTGTATATTGGGATATTTCCAAAAAAGCTTTGTTGTAGGCAATTAAATTCCCTTCATCCATGCTGGTGATCAATGTTGCGTCGGGAATGGTATGAAACACCATTTCAAAATGCTCCTGGGCCTCTTTCATTTCCAGGATCGACGACGCAAGCTTTTGTGTCATGCTGTTAAATGCATCCGAAAAATCCCCCAGAAAGTGGACACTTTGGGAAAAATCTCCGGTGGCAATGGCCTTCGTCTTCCAGGTGATATTTCTAAGGGACGCCTGTAAATTTTTCAATGATCCAATAACAAAACCTTTGCCCTGGATCTCATAAGAAAGATTACCCGCACTCAATTCGACAGTTGCATTTCTAATGGATTTGAGGCTTTTATCCAATTCCAAAAAATCCTCATCCGCTGCGAATTTTTGTGGAATAACCGCATTCGTTTTTATATCAAAAACAAGAGCTTTTAAATAATTTAAAAGCTCTTGTAAATCTTCTTTTATCATATTTGTTCCTCTTGGTTCATTTCCGTTATTGCCTTTGCACTGAAACGACAGGTTCTATCCCCGGTACTCCAACAGTCAATTTCCTTAACCTCAAAAGCTTTTCCGGTAAAGCTTTCCAGCAGTGACGAGATAAAGCCTTCGTCGTAGGTGCATATCTCATAGCCCGTCTCGGGTAATCCCGAACAGTCAAGGTCCTCGGATACCGTCAGGGTAAGCTCACCTTTTTCCATATCTGTTTTTTCGATTCTCAGTATACCGATACCCAAATCCTTCAAGGCTTCCTGAAGCTGATTCACAAAATCATTCAAATCCTCGGTATGTCTGATGGTATGTTTGTAAAACTCTTTCCCTGCCAATTTTCCGGCAGCAAAAAAGATCTCATCGGTTTTACGTGAACCCAGATTTTGTTCGATGATGTCTCTAAACGTAAATTGCATCAGCCGATAAATTTCTACCCGTGTGGTATTTCCTAAATTTGGTCTACCTGCTTCGATATCTCCCAGCAGCTCCCATGAAAATTCATACTTTCGTTTCGAATTCAAAAAAAAACCTCCCATAATCAAAATATTATTTTAGTACCAACAATTCAATTCTAAGAAGAATTCATCGTAATCATCCGTATTTTTTATAATATTTTATCATGTGGAAGGTCTTTGTCAAGCTTGTTATGCTTCTTTTTCGGTTAGTTTATTTCTTTAATTAGATTTACCATTTCAATAGCGGATAATGCACAGTCATAACCTTTGTTTCCCGCTTTAGTGCCGGCTCTTTCAATGGCCTGTTCAATGTTTTCGGTTGTAATCACACCAAACATCACTGGGATGTCAGCATTTAATGAAACGTTGGCAATGCCCTTGGAAACCTCACTGCAAACATAGTCATAGTGGGTGGTTGAACCTCTGATAACGGCACCCAGACAGATGATCGCATCGTATTTCCCAAGCTTCGCCATTTTTGCTGCGATCAGGGGAATTTCAAACGCACCGGGCACCCAGGCAACCTCAATATCATCTTCTTTTACATTCAGTCGCTTCAGGCCGTCCACTGCCCCACCCAACAGCTTTGACACAATGAATTCATTAAACCGTGCTGCCACAATCCCAACCTTAATACCTTCTGCAACTAACTTTCCTTCATAAACCTTCATGTTATAATCTCCTTTAATTTTGATTAATAATTTAACAGATGACGCATTTTTTGTTGCTTTGTTTTGAGATAGAAAACGTCGTGTTTGGAAGCTTCCATCTGGATGGGGACACGCTCGACAATATCCATGCCGTAGGCTGACAGCTGTTCCATTTTATCGGGGTTGTTGGTGAGCAGTCTGAGTTTTTTCACGCCTAAGTCTTTTAGCATCTGGGCCGCAATATGATACTCCCGCAGGTCTTCGTCAAAGCCCAGGGCGATATTGGCTTCGACCGTGTCCATTCCGCTGTCCTGGAGCTCATAGGCCTTTAATTTATTCATCAGTCCGATGCCCCGGCCTTCCTGGAACATGTACAGAAGAATGCCCCGGCCTTCTTTTTGAATTTGCTTCATTGCCGCGACGTATTGTTCCCCGCAATCACAGCGGGAAGAGCCCAGGGCATCCCCGGTCAGGCATTCGGAGTGGACCCGGCACAATACCGGCGCACTGCCGGAAATATCGCCTTTAACCAGTGCCAGATGGTTTTCTCCGTTGATGGTGCTTTCATAACCGTAGACCGTAAACTCACCGTATTTAGTGGGCATTTTGGCCTTTGCAACCTGATTAACCAACAGATCCTTTTGTTTTTTATATTCCTGGAGGGCAGTAATGGTGACAAACTTGAGCTTATGTGTATTGGCAAATGCCATGAGCTCCGGGGTTCTCATCATGGTGCCGTCTGCACTCATCATTTCGCAGCAGAGACCGCATTCTTTAAGATCCGCCAGCTTCATCAGGTCAACCGTAGCTTCGGTATGTCCGTTTCTTTCTAAAACGCCGTTGTTCCTGGCCAGCAATGGAAACATATGGCCGGGGCGGCGAAAATCTTCGGGCCTGGCATCATCCTCCACGGATTTCAGCGCGGTTACTGATCGTTCCAGGGCGGAAATACCGGTGGTGGTATCAACGTGGTCGATGGATACCGTAAAGGCGGTTTCATGGTTATCGGTGTTGTCACTGACCATCTGGGCCAGGCCTAATTTGGCCACCAGGGCCTCGCCCATTGGCATGCAGATCAGACCCTTGGCGTAAGTTGCCATAAAATTCACATTCTCCGGACTGGCAAATTCTGCGGCGCAGATTAAATCGCCTTCATTTTCCCGGTCTTCGTTATCCGTGACCACAATAATCTTTCCCTGTCGAAGCTCTTCTAAGGCTTCCTCTACCGTATTGAATTCAAACATCATATTCTCCTTAAAATCCATATTTATTTAATAAATCCATGGTAATTGTGTTTTGGCTTTTTGTGTTTTGACCTTCAAAAGTCAAAAACCGTTCAATATATTTACCGACACTGTCATTTTCCAAGTTGACGCCTTCACCCACTTTTTTTGTCAGCAAGGTTGTTTGTTGTCCGGTGTGGGGAATCAATGATACGGAAAAACTGGTATCATCAAGCTTGGCAACGGTGAGGCTGATGCCGTCAATGGCAATGGACCCTTTTTCGATAATGTATTTTAAAATCCGCTTCTCTGCTTTCACCGTTACCCAGACTGCGTTTTCATCTTTTTCCATTTTTGTGATGGTTCCGGTACCATCAATATGACCTGACACCATATGCCCGCCAAAACGTCCATTGGCCGGCATGGCCCGTTCCAGATTTACAAAACTCCCGGGCTTAAGCTTACCAAGCTCACTGCGCTCCAGGCTTTCACTCATCACATCGGCGGTGAAATTTTTATTGCCAAAGGCGCTTACGGTCAGGCAAACCCCGTTAACCGCAACGCTATCGCCTATTTTCAGATCATCAAAAATAATATCTCCCCAGATCCCCAGTTTTGACGACTTTCCAGCCTTTTGAATGGCTGTAATTTTACCAATTTCTTCAATAATTCCGGTGAACATTTACACCCCTCCCATCACATCATATTCAATTAATATATCGTCATCCAAAATCGTAATTTCTCTATTTTTCAGTCGAAATGCCTGGTTAACTTCGCTGATGCCCTTACCGCCCACCGGTGTTTTGGCGGTTTCGCCGCCAAACAGTTTAGACGCAATATAAGCCTGGACCCTGTTGACAATACCGTTTTCCAGGGCACTGAAATTCAGTGTTGAGCCCCCTTCCAATAAAATACTGTCCAGCTGTTTTTCGCCCAGTCGCTGCATTAATTCATTTAAATTCACCGATCCATTTTTCTTTGGGAGCTGCAAAAGAATACAGCCCGCTGCCAAAAGCGGTTCGATCTTTTCTTGATCGTCACAGCTCGTGGCAATATAGGTTTCTATCTCCCGGGCAGTTTTAACAATCTTTGAATCAATTGGGATTCTTAAATGCGTATCACAGATAATGCGACTGGGGTTTTTCGTATCGGGTAACCGGGAAGTAAGCAAAGGATCATCGGCGATGACGGTATTCACCCCGACCATGATTCCCGCGTGCCGATGCCTTGATAAATGCACCTTTTCCCGGGCGCTTTCCCCGGTAATCCATTTGGATTTTCCAATACGGGTGGCGATTTTACCATCCAATGTCATGGCGTATTTGAGTACCACAAAGGGTGTCTTTTTCGTAATATAATGAAAGAAAACCTCATTTAGCTTTTCGCACTGCTCGGTCAGAACGCCGGTTACCACTTCAATGCCATGATTTTTCAATATCTCAATGCCTTTACCCGCCACTAAAGCATTAGGATCGATTGAACCGATCACCACTTTAGCAATGCCGCTTGCAATGATCGCATCGGTACAGGGCGGGGTTTTTCCATGATGACAGCAGGGCTCCAGGGTAACGTATAAGGTTGCGCCCCTGGTGGAACCTCGGCAGTCAGCAATGGCATGACGTTCCGCATGAAGTTCACCGTATTTTTGATGATAGCCACGGCCGATTATTTTGCCATTCTTCACTATAAACGCCCCGACCATTGGATTGGGGTTCACCCAGCCGCAACCCTTTTGCGCCAGATCAATTGCCATTTGCATAAATATTTCATCAGTCATTTATTTCACCTCACTTATATAAAAAAAACAGACACCTTGAAAAAATTTCAAGGCGTCTGTAAAAACAACAAGGTCATACTGCAATCAAAATAGTAATAAAAAAACCCTGAAATGCCAAAACATTTCAGGGTTTAAAATACAACTATTGTGGCATAGAAAACTATGCAGATGTACCATTTATCTTCTTTCATCCAGACTTTACACTGTCGGCTTCGGAGTTACACCGAATCATACCTTGCGGCTCGTGGGCTATACCACCGGTAGGGAATCGCACCCTGCCCTGAAGATCATATTCAATTGTTTTATATTGTACCATGTGGTATTTGCTTTGTCAATGAATACCATTTTTCAAAATAAGATGTTGCTATGCCTGTCTTCTCATGTTCGAAAAAAATACATAGGCTTCCGCCGCGACCAAAAACACCAGGGCAAAACTCACAGTAATTGTTACAGCGGGATATTGATTGGCAAAACCCGTTTCCGATGTATGTTTAATCAGTATTCCCGCATATGCCCAAATAATAACCAGACCATAGGTCATGTCTTTGTTTATTAAAATTGTCGCACCGGCAATGATCAGCCCGACAGCAATGATTACCACCGTCCACACGACTTCGGATATACCAAATCCATTAAAGCCTAAACTAACCAGGAGTGCGGTTACATTGGCAATGGTTGCCACCGTAATCCATCCAAAATAAACACTGAAGGGAATTTTCACAAAAATTAGATCTCTGGTTGAAAGCTCAATTTTTTTTATTTCCTGAACAATCATAATCAGCGAAATAAGAATGACCACCATCAACACCATGGAAAGCGGAATCATCATATAATGCCAGCTGAAAATCCAGATAGCATTGGCTACGGAAGAGATGGAAAAATAAAGGCCTATTTTTTTAAACTGACTTTCTTGAACCAGGCTTTTTCCATACTGGAATAAGCCAAACTGATAAAGTGTGTAGCCAGCTAGCAAAAGGTAAATGACTCCCCATATGGCAAACGTCACCGGTGCCGGTGCAAATAAATTAGGGTATGAATCTGAAACCGCCCCTGTACCAATTCCATTAATGGGCAAAATATTTGCCAGGGCATTCACGGTTACCATTAATACATAGGTCAGTGCCACTAAAATCTTAATCCCGATTCCATTATTTTTATCCATAATTGCATTGTTCTCCTTTTTTATTTTTTTAACGCGTTGTCCTTTAGTTAATACCCTTTTATAATATTTATAACCTTTTTTGTTTTTTTCAGATGCTTAAAAATCACTCTTTTAATAATACCATTCCATTAATCAAATGTCATAGATATTTATAGTCAGCATGCTGTGAAAATGGTCATTCCTTAAACTGATTTTGACAGCGACTGTCTTTTTTGGTATAATATTAAGGTGTCACGTATCAATGTGAAGTATATGTATTGAGTAATTCTGTTGGTGAGCTTGTTTACGTATTCCTTAGAATGTGGAAATAAATAAACTAACCCTTTGAATAAACCCAATGAAATTTACATAGAAAAACATGAATCCCAATAGAACTGGGGCTTGTATAGGATCCACACGGTCTTATGCTACACTATCAGCGCAGCTCCTAAAGTTGCATATTTGATGGTATAAAGTGAGTTATATATTTAGCGAAACTTAAGCACTCTAACTCTCTTAAAACAGAGTTAGAGTGCTTTTTTTTATTAATCGTCCCCTGAAAGGAGACAACATGCAAGAAGCAATTAAAATAACAAAGGAACATCTTAACAGTGAAACCGCATCGAAATATTTAATGGAAAAATGGACCGATTGGCGTTGGCAAATTAAGAACACCATTCGAAAAGTCGAAACTGTTGAAAAAATACTGGGTATAAAATTTTCAGATGAAAAACGAGATGAAATAAAGAAGACCATTGAAAAATTCCCCATGGCCATCACCCCTTACTACCTGTCACTCATCGATTCGGATGATTATGAGAACGATCCTGTTTTCAAGCAATGTTTTCCCAGCATCAAAGAATTGACTATTTCACCTTTTGACATGGCCGATCCCCTTAGCGAAGACAAAGACAGCCCGGTTCACGGCATTACCCATCGTTATCCGGACAGAGTTTTATTTCATGTCAGTAACGTCTGTTCCATGTACTGTCGTTTCTGTACCCGGAAAAGAAAAGTCGGCGATGTTGATTCCATTCCTTCCAAGGACATGATCCTCGAAGGCATTGAATATATTAAAAACACCCCAACCGTCCGGGATGTTCTGCTTTCCGGCGGCGATCCATTTTTATTGCCCGATGAACAGCTCGATTGGATTTTAGAACAGATCACTCAAATCCCGCATGTCGAAGTCGTTCGTATCGGAACGAGAACACCCGTGGTTTTACCCTATCGCATCACGGATAACTTAATAAAAGTCTTGAAAAAATATGATAATCTCTGGATCAATACCCATTACAATCATCCCCGCGAGCTCACCAAGACTTCAAGAAACGCCCTTAAAAAATTAGCCAATGCCGGGATTCCCTTAGGCAATCAATCGGTATTGCTACGAGACATTAATGACTGCCCGCGCATCATGAAAAAATTAGTCCATAAGCTAGTGGCTAATCGTGTTCGTCCCTACTACCTCTACCAATGTGATTTATCCGAAGGACTTGAACACTTTAGAACTAACGTCGGCAAAGGCATCGAAATCATGGAAAGCCTAAGAGGCCATACCAGTGGTTTCGCCGTTCCCACCTATGTCATCGATGCCCCCGGCGGTGGTGGGAAAATACCAATTATGCCTAATTATCTGATTTCCTGGTCCACCGACAAGGTTGTTCTACGAAACTACGAAGGCGTCATTACCACTTACAAAATGCCGGACAGCTACGAACACACTGTTTGTGATTTAAACTGTGAAGAATGTAATTTACAATTAAAACTTGATAACGACGAAGCCGATCTCAAGCCCATTGGCATTTCCCGATTACTATGTGACTACGATGACGACATTACCCTTGTGCCGGAAGATCTTGAACGCGACCAACGCAACAAGGACGTCGAGGAATTGGAGGTTTAAGTGAGTGATACAATAGAAAGCTTCGGTCATAGCCTTTTGCAGCATGGTAAAGAAGGCAATCGCATTTATTTGATGAAATTCGATGAACGCGATCAAAAAGGGCTTCTCAAACACATGGATGCCCTTGCCAGTAAAGAGAATTATACAAAAATCGTTGCTAAACTGCCTGCCAGCCAAAAGAACCGCTTCGAAGACCACGGCTACCAACAGGAAGCAATCATGCCTTCCTATTATCAAAGGCAGCAGGACTGTGTGATGATGTGCAAATACTTCTCAGAAGACCGCGCCAAAAGAGAAAATGCCGCTGAATTAGAAAAAATTATTCACAGTGTCCAGGAAAAAGCCGGTGAGCCACCCACTGCACTCCCTGAATTATGGTATCTCAGACGCCTGACCGAAGATGATGTACCGGCTTTGGCCCAGGTCTATCAAACGGTTTTCAAGAGTTACCCCTTCCCCATTTTTAATGAAGATTATCTCCTTGAAACCATGAATGATAATATTCAGTATTATGGGGTTTTCACCCCGAATGGTCTGGCGGCGGTGGCTTCAAGCGAAACCGATCCGGCCCATCTCAACTCGGAAATGACCGATTTCGCGGTGCTTCCCGAATACCGGGGCCACCAGCTGGCGCTGCATTTGCTGCTTGAACTCGAACAACAAATGAAAGAGCAAGGCTACCGCCTACTATATACCATTGCCCGGTCTCTATCCTACGGCATGAATAGCACCTTTGCCAAGGCCGGTTACCACTTTGGCGGTACCCTTTTTAACAACACCCAGATTTCCGGCTCAATAGAGTCCATGAACATCTGGCATAAAGAATTGTAAAAGAATTACGACTGCAGATAGCGTAAGTTATCAAACCCAGAATCGTAGCTATAGCAATTCTCTAACTTTTGATAAAATACAAAAGTAAGTCCTGAGGACAATCGTAACATCAGTTGTGTGCATCAAGGCGAACAGGCGATAGCCTGTACGATCTTGCAGCACACAACGATTTACCATTGTCCCCAGAACGATTATGCAAACAAAAAAAGAATCGTCAACAATGGCGATTCTTTTTTAATTTATGTTATTTATTTTCCCAGTAGGCTTCCGCTTCTTTTTCCATTTTTTCAAGCCGAGTGTAATAGTCAGGAAATTCATTTAAATGGGCAAGTGCAATTTTACCTGTTACCAATATTTCATCACCCGTAACATTTGTGTGCGGATCCGTTGTCCCATGTTCCAGCTCAACGTCCATCCCCATTCTAAACTGCTCCACATCAAATTTGCTCCAGTCAACTGCAAGCATTCTACCGACATCTCTGGCTTGTTCACTTGTAAATACTTTTTTTGATGACATAAAAACCACCCTTTCTTAAACACTATTTATTTTTGATTGTACTCCTCGTCTTACACTTTGTCAATCCGGCAAAATGTTGCAATCCCTTGTATTTGAATATTTCCATATTTTGAGGCCTGGCTTTCTATTTTTTTATTTATGGTTGTTTATATGTTGCTAAAATTGATATACTTATATAAACAGCAACTATTTTCTTTTGTCTAAAGAATTTCAATGAGAGGTGCATATGAACTATGATGTAATAATCGTCGGAGGCGGAATTGCGGGACTGACGTCAGCTGCATTCCTGAGCAAAGATGGCTATAAGGTGCTGGTGTGCGAAAAAGAAGAAAAAGTTGGGGGATTGGTTAATTCCTTTAATTACAAGGGATTCACCTTTGATGGCGGCATCCGAGCCATTGAAAATTCCGGAATTGTATTTCCGATGCTAAGACAATTGGGTTTGGAAATCGATTTTATTAAGAACAATGTTTCGATTGGCATCGAAAACGAAATCATCCAGCTGACTTCCAAAGCTAGTCTGGTGGATTATCAGCATTTGCTCAATCATCAATTTCCCGATAATACCGATGATATTCAAAAAATAATCAATGAACTTAAACGGGTTATGACCTATATGGATGTGCTTTACGGCATTGACAACCCCTTGTTTTTGGACTTAAAAAAAGACCGGGCATACCTTCTTAAAACCGTTATTCCCTGGATGTTTAAATATTTCGTTACCATTAAAAAAATTGTGAAACTCGACACCCCTGTTTATGAGTATTTGGAACATTTTTCCAAGAATCCGGCACTCATCGATATGATCGGACAGCATTTTTTTAAAAACACACCGGCTTTTTTTGCTTTAAGTTATTTTAGCCTTTACCTTGACTACCAATACCCCAAAGGCGGCACCGGAGCCATGATTGAAAGCATGAAAACATTGCTCCTTGATTATAAGGGGGAAATCAGGACTCAAACGGAAATATGCAAATTAAATCCTCAACTTAAGCAGATCGAAGATTTGAATAAAAATAAATTCAACTATAAAAAATTAATCTGGGCTTCGGATTTAAAAAAGCTCTACACCATTATGGATTTAGAATCCATTGAAGATGCAACAGTCAAGCAAAAAGTGCTGGACCAAAAGAATGCCGTGTCCAATAAAATTGGAGGCGATTCCATCTTCACCTTATATTTAACTCTTGATTTAGACAAAAGCTTTCTTAAAAACCTTTTTAGTGCGCATTTATTTTATACGCCATCTAAAAAAGGGTTGTTAACCATTAACTTAAATGACTTGAAAGCTAAATTGTCAGAATCCGGGGATGCAAACTATATATCAGATAAAGAAGCCATTTTTAAATGGCTCCGCAAGTATTACGAACTGACAACCTATGAGATATCCTGTCCGGTGATGCGCGATGCCAATTTAGCCCCAAAAAACCAGACCGGATTAATTGTCAGTACTTTACTCGATTATTCTTTGGTTAAACATATTTTCAACATGGGATGGTATGAGGAATTTAAACGCTTCAGCCAGGAATGCATCATCACTGTTTTGGATGCCACTCTTTTAAAGGGGTTTAAAAATAAAATCATCGACCAGTTTTCTTCCACACCTCTGACTTTAGAAAAAAAGACCGGAAATTCCCAAGGCGCCATCACCGGCTGGGCTTTTACCAATGCCATCATCCCGGTAGTCAGTTCACTTCCTGATGTTGGCAAATCCATTGATACCCCTCACCCCGATATCTTTCAGGCCGGCCAATGGAGCTTTAGCCCATCGGGACTGCCAATATCTGTTTTAACAGGAAAATTAGCAGCCGATGCCGTAAAAAAGCAACTGAAATAAGCAGTCCGACAAACTTATTTCATGATAGATTCCAATGATGTGTCCATTTCTGGCAGGCATTTTTCAAGGAACAACTTTGCAATGTCTGGATCAAATTGAGTTCCCATATTTTTTTTAATTTCATCGATGGCCTCTGCCCGGCTGAACGACTTTTGGGAACATTTTTTATTGGTCATTGAATCAAATGCATCCGCAACCGCGATGATCCGTGCCTGAAGAGAAATTTCCTGGTCTTTAAGACCCTTGGGGTAGCCTTTACCATCCCAGCGCTCATGATGTTCCAGAACGTATTTAGCCATTTCAGAAAACTCATTCGATGCACTTAAGATCCGATAACCTATTTCAGGATGTTTTCGGATTACTTTGTATTCATCTTCTGCTGATGGTGCTGACCGGTTAAGTAATTTTTCGTCAATGCCCATTTTTCCAATATCATGCATCAGTCCAGCCATTTTAATTTCATCCACTGCTGCCTTGTTAAAATGGAGCTTTGTACCCATTGCTTCACACATTTTAGCCACACTTTTTGAATGCCGCATCTCTTGATGGCTTCGTTCGTAAAGATTATTCATAATGAGTTCGATGGACTTACTTCTTGTACTCGAACTTTCATATAATTTATGGCGATACATATCGTCTTCTGCTTTTTTAAAGATCTCCTGGATGTCCTCTTCCTCGAACTCCTTGGTTTCATAGCCAAAAGAAATTGAAACATCAAAAGCCCCAATTTTTTCTTTGGAGGTGAGCTGCCGGATTTGCTTGACGATTTCCTCGGCTTCAAAAATATCAGTTCGGGGTAATACAATAATAAATTCGTCGCCTCCCAGCCTGGCCACAATATCATCTTTGCGGGATCCCTCTTCGATGGTTTTCGCAGCTTTTTGGAGCAGCTCATCGCCCATGGTGTGACCAAAGGAATCATTGATCAGTTTCAATCCATTGACGTCCCCCATCACCAAGGTTAAGGGGAGGTTTTCTTTTGTATCCAGCTTTTTCAACGCTTCTTCGTAGTACCGCCGGTTATAAAGCCCGGTGAGATAATCATGATAATTCAGGTACAAAATTTCTTCCTGCTTTTTCTTTTTCTCCGAGAAATCTCTGAACACCAATACCGCCCCGGCAATCACACCGTTTTCTTTCAAAATCGGTGCGACACTGTCTTCAATGGGCCGCTGGGTACCGTCTTTTGAAATCAGCAAGGTATGTTTATCCAATTCCAATACATTCCCGGTTTCAAGCACTTTTTTAACGATATTGTCGCTTTTCTTACCGGTGAATTCGTTAATAATATTAAATACTTCGTCGATTTCTTTTCCCTTTGCTTCTTCCTGAGTCCAACCAGTCAGGTCTTCACCGACCATATTCAAAAAGACGATCTTTCCCATTATATCGGTCGAAATAACACCGTCTCCCACAGATTTCAAGGTTGTTTCCAAAATATTTTTCTCGTTTGAAAGCGCGGTTTCCAACTCTTTACGCTTTGTAATATCCGAGATAATCACTGCAAATTGTTTATTACGGGGCGCATAAACGATGACTTCAAAATATTTTTTCAGCTCTTTTGAATAATTTTCATAATGCAGGGCCTCACCGGTCAGCGCCACCTGCCCATATCTTTCAATCCAATAGTTTTCGGTTCCCGGCAATGCTTCAAGCACAGTTTTCCCCAGAATATTTTCCCGTTTTAATCCAGTTATTTCTTCAAAGCTCTCATTAACATCCAGAAAACGGTAATCCATAGGATTTCCCTGTTCATCAAGGATGATTTCATGAACAGCCAACCCCTGCTCCATTTGCGTTACCAGAAGCCGATATTTTTCTTCGCTTTCTTTCAATTCCAGCTCAGCCTGATTGCGAGCAGTCCGATCAATAAGCAGATAATTCACCAATCTTTTTTTTTGGCCAAAATCATTTTTTTCAACTTCAAACCATCGTTCCTGATCATTGATGGTAAAAGCAACCAGTTTTCTGTTCATATGGGCATCATCCAGATTTTTGATGCTATCCCTGGTGTGTGTTTTCGCTACATTTAAAAAATCTTTGGCATTTTCATTGGAACAAATCACATCACCGCTTTTATCAACTAAAAATGCGGGTTCGCCAATTTCGCAAAACATATTTTTCCATCGCTTTATTTCCAGTTCAAATAGATCATTTTTAATTTCATTAATACCGATTAAAATACAGATAATCATGATTGTTCCCGGGGTAAAATCAATATAGTCGGCATATCCCAATAAAATCAATAACATGATTGGCCAAGTCAGCTGAAATATGATCAATAAAAACAGAAAACTATTCTTCTGTTTTTTTCTCGTTGCTTTCTTGTATGCCTTTAGGAGAACAATACTCGCGAACATTAGAAAAGCCGCATAGTACGTCATCATAGAGTAATAAGCCGGTCCTTTTACCGTGGTCACTAAAGTAAAGCCTTTAACAATATTCAGATTGATACTCTGATAGATTAAATGATGCCATGGGTTGGTGATAAGAATCAGCCATAAAATCAGCGAAATACCAAATAAAGCCATCTCAGTTTTTTTAGCCACTTTTGTACCTGTTAATTGCGCAATAAATAAGATCCCAAAGGTCGGGATAAAAACCGAGCCCAGAAACTCAAGATTACGAACAATCAACAGCGTATCAAGTGATACCCAATGCAGTTCCAAAAAATAACCAAAGGAATAGACGGCAGCCGCAAACATAAGCAACGAGAAATAATTTACCCTGTTCTCACCCTTATACTTATATAATAAAACCCCCACTGTGATATAAATAGCAGTTATTATTGGAATAACATACACAATAAAATTTAATAACATGTTTGGAGTATTCATCTGACTTCCTTCTTTGTTAATATTGTAGTCATATTCAGTTTTACATACCAGCTAAATATTATCACATTTCCAAAATAACTTCAATGAACAAATTAAGATTGGCGATTATTAATTTACTCCTTAATAACTATTATTACTAAATTTAATGTACGTCTGACTGAAGACAAAAGTGAGTCCCGGGGACAATCGTAACATCAGTTGTCTGCATCATGGCGAACAAGCGTAGCTTGTACGATCATGCAGCAGACAACGATTTACCATTGTCCCCGGGACGGGTTTTAACAACTTCCCATAAGGTATCTCCAGTCCTTATTGGCTGAATCATTTCAGATATTTAAGAATACTTATTAACTCAACAGGACTTCCTGTTTTTTCCTTTTGAATACAGGTGCTTTGACAATTCTCAAGCTCCTGTGCCTGATCTGCTTCGAAATAACCCTCAGCGCGTTTCCGGGCGCCTACGAAATTACCCACGGTTACTCGTCGCATAATCCCTCTGATATCCAGCTTTGTCTTTTCCATGCACTTTGGATATTCACAGTACTGACATCGGGACGCTTCATTCATTATGGTGCGTTCCTCTTCAAGATAGCCGACGTATTGGTTTTCCAATTCAAAGGGCTTATTGACAATTGTTACATAATTTTTCATATTTTCCCGATACGTAAATTCTTCAAGTCCCAGCTTTTTTAGGATTGCATTAGCCGCACTCAAACCTGAAATCGTAACCGTTGGGGTCCCGGTGCCCATGGCCGTTGATTCCCCGCAACAGTACAGAGAATCCCATAGGGTTTTTGTCAGCATGCGGTTGAACATATGCTGGCCCAGCATTTGTTTGGGCCCGGCCACGGCTCCATCATTTTTGTTGGTATACCGTTCAATGGTTTTCGGACTTGCGACCTCAGCATATCTTAGCCCATTTTCAAATCCGGGGAACCTTTTTTCAAGCACCCCCAGAAGTCTGATTTTCTCTATTTCTTTTTTTTGTTGGTATGCCAATTCGTTTTCAGTAGCCCAGCTTTCAAAGGATGGACCGATGGCCATAATCACATGTCCGTCAGCACCGCAAAGACTGTGGTCATCAATGCTCGGGATATAAACCGTTACTTCGCTTTCATCCAATTTATCGGGATTCCCAACCAGCATCTCAATGGGTTGGGTATCCTCGGGGATGACCTGGGCATCCACATAGGCATACAAAACAACGCTGGGATAAGTTGGTACCTGCTTCATGGCCCACTCAATTTTTTCCGGGTTCAGATAATCTTTTTCAATTAACTTACCATAGAGATTCCAGACGGTTCCAGAATAAATAATGTTTCTGGCATAATATTTCTCACCACTTTTTAGTTCCACGCCGGTAGGCTTGTTGTTTTCAAAAATAATCCTGACAACTTCCTGTTTCATTAACATTCGGCCATTATTTTCTTCAATAACCTTTTCCAGCTTGCCCGGTAAAAAGACAGTTGAACCGGCTGGGTAAAAGCTGCCCCCAAAGTGGTTATCCACAAACATCACCGCCGCCAATATGGCCGGGGTTTCTGCTACGGTTGTGTAACAATAGGTTGAGGTCAACTTGTCAAAAAATTTGAAGATTTCCGGGTCGGTAAAATATTTTTCTAAAAGGCTTTTGGTGCTTTTATTCATAAAACTTAAAAATTTAGCATAGGATAACGGGTGTTTCAGAAGCGGTTTGATGGTCGCCTTGGGATCGGTTTCATCAGGAGTCGAAAAAACCGGTTTTTCCACCATGACATGCTGGTACAATTTACTCAGGTCTTTATAAAAACGCTTGATATTATCTTTTTCAGATGGAAAAATGCCGCCTAATTCTTCAGCAAACTGATCCACATCCGGCCAGAATTTAATTCTTTTCCCCTTGTAATTAACGCAATACAACAACTCATGTTTGATCACATCAATGGGTTCTTCCAGGCAATTAAAAACAAACCGATGGGGATTAAAGCCCTTTTCCCCAAATCCGAACAGCATCGCTGAGCCCTGATCAAAAATTACATTTTCCCGTTTAAATATGCCGCAGGAACCACCGGGATTATAGCTTTTATCAATGATGCCAACCTTTAGTCCTCTTTTAGCAAGTAAGCTGCCGGCGGTTAAACCGGATATTCCAGCGCCGATCACAATAACATCAAAATCCATTTTTCACCTCACCTTATGAATAAGTCAAACAAATAAAAGGCGTAAAATCGCTGATTGGATTTTACGCCCTGACTCAAAATTTCACGCTGCATAACATCCGCCTATGAATTAAGCAGTTTTTCAATATAGGGTTCAATATCTTCAGGTTTAAATGCCGGTGCAAACCGGGCCACAACCTTTCCCTCTTGATCAACCAGAAACTTTGTGAAGTTCCATTTGATACTATTGCCGCCAATGTTATGGGTTAAATCTCTGAAAGCTTTTTTAATGGCATTGGCCTGGGGATCCTGAATATCATCAGATATTTGATCTTTAAGATACACATACAGAGGATCCGCATTTTTGCCATTGACTTCTATTTTTGAAAAAGTCTTAAAAGCAACACCATAATTCAGCTGACAAAAGCTGACGATTTCTTCATCCGTTCCCGGCGCCTGACCTAAAAATTGATTACAGGGAAAATCCAATATTTCAAAACCACGATCCTTATGCTTTTCATACAACATTTCCAATCCCTCATACTGAGGCGTAAATCCGCATCCGGTGGCCGTGTTCACAATCAGAAGCACCTTGCCCTTGTAATCGGACATGGAAACATCATTCTGGTCGGTATCCTTGACTGTAAAATCATAAATATTCATAGCGTTTCTCCTTTGTATTTTGAATAGCAAAACTCATAAACATCGAACAATTGTTGCTTTACGAGTAGTTTCCACAAACAATTTTGTAACGTGCAGGCGAACAGTCCTTAGACTGTCCGCCGTGCAGTGTAAAAATTCGCGAAGGCAACGAGCCAATCACAAGCTTGCTTGTAGTTGGCGACTGCCCGCGACCTCGAAGAAATTCGCGTAGCGATTTCTTCTGGTTGTTTCGTGCGAAACTGATTGTAAAGCTCGCCACACTTTTGAAACTTGCTAATTTAAATAATCTATTCAAACAGATAACTGGTCATGGACATGGCGCCCAACATACAGGCTTCATTGAAAATCGAAACCTGATCGTCTTCCTTCACCGCCCCCAATACATAAAGCAAGGGACAGAAATGATCGGGGGTATTAAAGGCGGATTTTGAAGATTCTCCGGCCATTTTATAATTAACCACATCCTCAAACTGATTTCTTAATATTTTATCCCGGATATAGCCGTCAAAATCAACTGCCCATGGATATCCCCCCTTCATATTCCAGTTAATTCTAGCAAGGTTATGAACAATATTGCCGCTGCCAAATATGAGCACCCCCTTTTCCCGGAGGCTGCTGATTTGCTGACCGATTTTAAAATGGCTTTCCGGCTTTGCATCGGCGTCGATGCTGAGCTGAAACGTTGGTATATCACCCTCTGGATACATTTTAGAAAGCACCGACCAGGTTCCATGATCACAGCCCCAGGTGTTATCGATTTGAACCTCTTTCTCTATGAGCGTCTTTGTGAGCTGCGCCAGTTCAGGGGCACCCACTGCTTTATAGACCACCTGATATAATTCGTCGGGGAATCCGTACATATCATAAATCATTTTGGGATTGGCGGCATCGGTTATCTTACTGCCATTGGTGTACCAATGGGCCGAAATTGAAAGAATTGCTCTTGGCCTTGGAATTTCACGGGCAATCATTTCCCATCCCTTGGTATATTCATTGTTTTCAATTGCATTCATCGGGGATCCATGACCAACAAATAATACCGGCATTCGTTCATTTGTGTTTGTCATATTCTGCTCCATTTTCTAAATATTATCTTTATCTGAAAAACTTACTGATACATGTGAGGCATCACAAAAAGGAGTATTCTTTGACTCACCACAACGACACAGAACAACTCTGTTTCTGGTCTCGTAGATTTCCCCCTCCGATGACTCGATGGGAATATAACCCTTAACAAAAATCCCGCAGCTTACTTTTCTTTCAGGGTCCTGAAGAATCTCAATGGCAGGCTCATAGTCAGGTTCGATGGCTGTTCCCATTTTATCCACAGCCACCAATCTGCCGGCTGGGCATTCACTGGCGCCCTTAATCGCGGCATCCCGGTGTTTTGGCTGATCCGATGTTTTTATCAAATCCCAGGTATTCCCTTCCTGGGTGTGACAAAAACGCGCAAACGCACATCGATGGTCGTCCCAAAGGTCAAGCTCCGGACCTTCAAGTAATTCAGCCCGATCTTCATACTTCGCTTTGGATGCAGTTTCAGTTCCCTCAAAACCTGCCTTAACGTGATAGGCATCACAGAAGGGTGGGTTTTTAGACTTTCCGCAACGGCACAATGCATATTTCTCATACTGGGGAAGCTCCCGTCCGTCTTTATATTCATACCCCTTTCCCTTGGAAACTATTATTTTTTCTGACAAAGGAACATTTCCCGAAACGATGTATGGTCCATTCTTAAGTATTCTAATTCTCGCTTTCGTTATATCGCTTCCCATATAAGCTCATCACCTTTCAAAATTTGGTTAAATCATGCTCTTCCAATTCATTTCACTCTGATTGATTAGACCTTCCATTCCAGAATCTTGTTCAAAAAAGCCATTAATTCCGGTGATTTAGGAGCATTGAATATTTCATTACTTTTACCGCTTTCAATGATTTGATTGTTTACCAGAAACATCACCTTTTCACAGGCATTCTTGGCAAATCCCATTTCATGGGTGACAATAATTGTTTTTAAACCTTCATTTTGAAGTTCCCCCAACATATCAAGGACTTCCGCGGTATACTCCGGGTCAAGGGCTGAGGTTGGTTCATCCAGCAGCAGCAACTTTGGTTTTACCGCAATGGCTCTGGCGATAGCAATTCTCTGCTGTTGCCCCCCTGACAACTGGTAGGGGT
This sequence comes from Acetobacterium bakii, assembly GCF_001263355.1. GTDB lineage: Bacteria > Bacillota > Clostridia > Eubacteriales > Eubacteriaceae > Acetobacterium > Acetobacterium bakii. Next base: position 27,034 of record NZ_LGYO01000022.1, on the reverse strand, counting down.
ATTTATTTTTTTCATCTGATAGTCCAAACCGTTTCAAAAGATCATCACCCGCTTTTTCGGCATCATATTTATTCATACCAAAACTGTGGATCAGCGGAAGCATCATATTCTCCATACCGGTTAAGTGTTCAAAAAGCCCTTTGGCCTGAAACACAAAACCAATATTGCGGCGATACAGTTGTAATGCTTTCTCATTAAAATCGATTTTAATACCATCAATTTTTATTTCTCCGGAATCAGGATTGAGAAGACCACCAATAACCCGAAGCAAGGTCGATTTTCCACCTCCCGATGGCCCGATAACGGCAATCGAGTGAACCTCCTCCTGAAAGCTGATATCCTGCAAAACTAATTTCCCCGCAAAACTTTTACAGATATTTATTAGTTCGATATTCATGGTTATACCGCCTTTCTAATACTCCCGATATCATGGAAACGCTAAAGGTAAGGATGAAATACAACAGCCCCACAAATATATAATTTTCAAACATCCGAAAGTTATCTGCGGATATTTCCTGAATAGTTTGGGTAAGCTCGATAACAGCAATAACAGATAATAATGAAGAATCCTTGATAATTGATGCAAATTGTCCTGCCAGTGCCGGCAGGATCCGCGACAGCAAAATCGGCAGCGTCACAAATTGAAGAGTTTTTATTGGTGTGAGACCAATGGCTTTGGCAATTTCATACTGTTGATGGTCAATGCTTTCCAGTCCCCCTCTAACAATCTCGGAGATATAAGCGCCTTCAAAGATAGACAGAATAAGGATTCCCGCCACATACCGATTATCGATTCCCCAGGCGGTGCCAATAATATAATAAAAAAAGTAAATCTGCACCAACAGCGGGGTTCCGCGGATAATCTGGACATAGGTCTTGCAAAGATAGCTAATTGCCAGTATTCTGGCATTCTGACCAATGGCTGTGATCGACCCAATGAACAGGCTGACAATTAAGCTTCCCACCGATATAATAATCGTCATTACGAAACCTTGCCAGAGTCTCTGTTTGTATGGCAGCAAGGTTGAAAAATCCAGTTCCAAACCAATTGAGCGGATTGATAGCCATAAAAAACCAACCAGAATGGTGGCAACAAAAAGGCCGCTGAGAATTTTATTGAGGGTGGTTGGTTTTTTATTTTCTAATTCTGTCATAACTCTCCTTAATTAAAAAAACCAGGGAAAACCAAGGGTGTCAAAGGTTTGCTTTTCCTCTTTCAAATATTTTTCGGTGAGGGCATCGTAGCCGCCGGTTGTCTTATATTCCTTCAAAAAATCGTTGATTTGGCCAACCAGCTCGGTATTGCCCTTATTAACAGCCATTCCCCAGCTTTCACTCTCCTGAAAGGGAATCAGGATGGCTTTGGTGGTGTCTGGATTTAGCTGATTCTGACGGTAAATGGTCAGCTGATCATAAATGAAAGCATCGGCTTTTCCCTGGGCAACCTCGGTGACACAGGCATTTTCTGAGGCCAGGGCATTGATTGTGGCATTGGTTAAATTGTTGGTGGCATAGATATAGCCGGTGGTCCCTTTTTTAACATCAATGACTTTTCCGGTTTGGTTCAAATCCTCAATGGCCGCAATGTCGGAATTTTTATTTAATAACAACGCCAGATAAGAATGGGCATAAGGATCAGAAAAATCCACAACCTTACTGCGCTCATCGGTAATCGTCATCGATGATAAGACAAGGTCAACTTTACCGGTTTGGAGTGACGGGATGAGGCCGTCCCAGTTTGTGTTCTCGATTTGTACCGGTCGCCCCAAATACGCGCCCAAAGCCTTGGCTAAATCCACACTGACGCCGCTGGGATTGCCCTGTTCGTCCTTTGTTTCAAACGGCGGATAAGCCAGCTCCATGCCAACCACCAGTGTTTTTCCGGTACTTCCTTCATCTTTTGGACTTCCACAGCCGGTAACCATAATAACAACAGATAATAATACCAATAAGCATATAAGTAGTCTTTTCATTTAATCACTTCCATCATTCTTTTTAATTTAGAAATACACACAGAGCCAAATACATGGCGGTTCACAGGACGTGTATACCACCCGATGTTTTTGGTGGGGAGTTATTAAAAGCGTATCGCCTTTTATTAATGGTACCACCGCTGCATTTTCATATTCAATTTCAGCATTGCCTTCCAACAAAATTACAAATTCTGATTTTTCCTGATCATACCAATCTGATACCTGACCGGTGCTGATGATTTGTTCAATTATTACATTTTTATTTTTCACTAAAATAGTTGTTAATTCCTCTGAAAGAGGGAGCTTTGGTAAATTTAACAGGTTCATTTTCACCTCTTTATTTAATTCAATCTGAAAAAACCTACTTATAAATTTAGTACCCATTTAATAAGTTCAGTAACCACCTTATCAGTTTAATCCTCATTGGCAAACTGGATTGCAGGGCTTCCCCCCGATTAAACTGATAAATTTTCCATTTTACCGGTGTCGCTAATGTCCATTAATTCTTGCGGAAAAGGCTCCCAAATACTTTGTTCCAATAAATATGTTTGTTCATACTTTATCGCATAGGTTTCTAAAACATTAATCGGCACACTTAACGGTATAAGTCCTTTTTTGTATTTTTCAAAAGTACCTAAAACAAACTTTTTTTCTTCAGCCGAAAGATTTTCCGAAAAATAACCAAAAATGTGGGTTAACGCATTGATATAATTGGTGTATTTTGGCAGCTTTGAAAAAGCCGCGCCCAGGTGATTTCGATAATCATCAAACAACTCATCAAAAGATCGTTTTTCGTGATTGGCAACAATCCGGCCCAGTATTTTTTGTTCTTTTTGATTATATGCCATCAATAAATACTTGTTTTCAGCCTGAAATTTTACCAGCGCCGCCATGGTTTTTGTCTTTTTAACCTGGCGCAGCTTTGTCATTAAATACAGCTTTGTGAGAAAATGTTCTCTGATCCTAAAGTTTGTTAAACGCCCCTCTTCTTCAATTGCTAAACAGGGGTATTTTTTTACCACCTCTGCCGCAAATATTCCAATCCCTTTGATCGACCCCGATGCCTTATCTTTTCCCAAATAGACTTTCACATCTTTAATCCCACAGGACGGTGATCTTCCTTTGAGTATAAAGCCATCCACTTCTTCCAGTGAGTCTAAAAAGCTCGCAGAAAACTCTATCATTTCTTTGGTAAATTCCTTTTCTGTAGCCGGTTGATATAAAATAATTTCGTCATTTTCCAGGACCAGCCGGATGGGGTTTCTGGGTACCCCCAAGCCAATCTCCACTTCTGCACAAACTGTTTTATATTCAACATAATCCTTTAGTTTATTTACAAATTTATCGGGAATGGTCTGACCATTGTAACGACACTCACTAAAACCCAAACATTTACTAACAACAACCTGGGGTAAATCAAGCTTCTGCATCGCTTTTTCTCCTTGCAAATTTATTTAATAGATTTCAATTATTATACTACTTCCTATTCTTTTTTTAAAGCCAATTAGTTTATTTATGTGGTATCTTTTGACTTTTGACGATTACGTAATCGGTTGCTCTTTTTTTGATTTAATAGTATTATTGAATTATGTAACAGAAGATGGAGGATCGGAAAATGAATGAACCGCTTTTGGACTTAAGAAAGTTTGTGGTTCCGGAGATTATCATCGGTTTGGATGCCCGCTTATTAATCGGGCGGTATATTTCCCATTTCAATGCAAAAAAACCAATGCTTGTAACCGACAAGGACGTACAGAAATTTCGGTGGTTTGACGAAATTTATGATGCCATCCAGTCCCATACCCGAGCAATTTATTTTTTTGATGATATCAGTCCCAATCCCAAGGATTACGAAGCCATGCGCGGGGCTGAATTATTCTTAGCCAACCAATGCGATTTGATCATTGCCATTGGTGGAGGAAGCCCCATTGATTGCGCCAAATGCATCAGCATCGTATCCGCCAATGGCGGTCATGTACTGGATTATGAAGGGGTTGACGAAATACGGATGCCCGGTCCGCCCTTAATCTGTATTCCCACCACCGCCGGATCTTCTGCGGACGTCTCTCAGTTCGCCATTATCAAAGATACCGCTGCGAATGTTAAACGGGCCATTATCAGCAAAAAGCTGGTGCCGGATTTGGCCTTGATCGATCCTGTTCCCCTCATGTCCATGGACCCTTACCTAACCGGATGTACCGGTATGGATGCCTTAACCCATGCCATCGAAGCCTATGTTTCAGATACCCACTCTGCCCTGACCGATGTTCATGCTCTGGAAGCCATCAGCCTGATTAGTCAAGTCATTGAACAGGCAGTATTGCCTGACCGGACCATTGACACCATGTTTCAATTAATGCTGGGTTCGCTCCAGGCCGGCTTGGCCTTTTCCAATGCAAGCCTTGGTGGCGTTCATGCCATGGCCCATTCCATGGGTGGTCTGCTGGACTTACCCCATGGAGAATGTAACAGTATATTGCTTGAACATGTGATCCGCTTGAATTTTGACAGTGTTCCCGGACGTTTTAGAAATATCGGCGAACAACTTGGCCTTGACGTGGCTGATGCAACTGATGCTTTGGTTCTCGAAAGCATCCTACAGCGCATTTGTACAATTCGCAATAATTTACAGATTCGCTCTTTCATCCCTGTTGAAGAACTCAGTGCTGAAACCCTGGACCATTTAGTGGCCAATGCCCAAGATGATCCCTGTATGGTAACCAATCCAAAAGAATTAACAGATCAAGAGGTGAGAAGCATATATGACAGAATCTTACAAATCCAAACCTAAAAAAGCGGTAACCCGGGAGTCCATCATTGGCCTCGGTGAAGATTCCTTTAAAAAGAATTACTACTCCGAGCTCCAGAATAAGCTTGTGGATCTGGAACACAGCAATGGCCGCACTAAAGCTTTGATTGCTACGATTCCAGATATTCTGCTGATCAGCGATGTCAGCGGAAACATTGCGCCTTTTGGCGATACTTTTAAAAATGATAATTCCTTAGTTTTTAAAATAACAGCAAATCAAACCCTCATTAACGATTTGCACAGCGTCATCAGCCAGGTTGTTGAAACCAGATGCCTGATAACCCATCATTTTAAAATGATCGATGATGAAAAGATCCATTATTTTGAAGCCCGTGTCCACATTTCAGAATTTGATGAAGTGTTAATCATCATTCGTGATATGACCGAACAAACCCTGCTGGAAACACAATTGCGGAATTTTGCGGATAAAGACAGTTTAACGGATTTGTATAATCGCCGATTTTTCGAATCTTTTTTGCAGGATTTAAATCATCAGCATGCGGAAAATTTGACCCTCATTCTGATGGACATTGACGGTTTAAAACTGGTGAATGATACCCTGGGACACTTAGCCGGTGATCAGGTCATTGCCGCCACAAGCCAATTGATTAAAGAAAACTTTCAAGCGCTGGGAACCGTCTCACGGGTCGGCGGTGACGAATTTGGTGTTATCATTCTAAACCAGCACCCCGCAACCATTGAATTAATGCTTGAGCGTTTAAGCACCGCTGTAAAAGTATTTAACACATCAACTGACACCATCAGCATTTCACTGTCCTTTGGCTATTCTCATCATAAAAATGGTGTTGCCAATACCGATTGGCTTTTTCAGGAAGCCGACAACAATATGTATCAAAACAAATTGCTGAAAGAATCCAGCACCCGGAATAATTTGGTTAAAACATTAATGAAAGCCCTGGAAGTCAAAGATTACATCACTGAGGGCCACGCCAATCGGATGGGCAACCTGGCCACAATGATTGGACAGTGCCTTCATTTAACCCAGAATCGGATTGATCGGCTGCAATTATTATCGAAATTCCATGATATTGGCAAGGTCGGCATCCCCGACAGCATTTTAAAAAAACCGACTCGCTTAACACTGGAAGAATGGAATGTCATGAAAACCCATTGCAGCATTGGTGAGCGCATTGCCAATGAATCATCGGAATTAAAAGAAATTTCCCATCTGATTCTAAAGCATCAGGAACGCTGGGATGGATCCGGATATCCCTTGGGTTTAGTCGGAAAAGAAATTCCCATTGAATGTCGTATACTATCCATTGTCGATGCCTTTGATGCAATGACAAATAACCGACCCTACCGCGAAGCGCTTTCAATAAGCATGGCCGTTCAGGAAATCATTGAGGGTTCCGGCACGCAGTTTGATCCTGAATTGGTTGACCTATTCAAACAGATAATCCCCGAATATGTCAATGAATTATGAGCCATTCACAATAAAAAGAGAGATAAAATTATCTCTCTTTTTTTAAATTCAAAATTTCTTTTTTCTTTGAAACCTTTATCACATTAAAATAATAAGCAGTAAATATGATCGCCCCAAAAACAATGGTTGATGGAATCGTATAAATTACTTTAGTCATTGGATCACCCATTATTTCTAACATCTTCTGGCTTCCACAGATAGACTGCAAAAGAAAATAGTTTGTAGCTTCACCTACCAATATTGCACTAAAGGTTAATAAATTGGCTTTTACCGATTGCAATAAACTAATTTTCAATACATTTATCCCTAAAACAGTGCAGAATATCACATTTATCATAATGTTTACACTGTAGTTAATGGGCATCAGTCTTAAAATATATACCGCGACAAAAATCATGATCGCAGCAATCCAATATGGCTTTGATTTTATTCTGGTTTTAGTGAATGCAAATAATCCTAATGTAAAAATTAAATTTTCCGGAATTCCTTTTAATATGATTTCAAGTATAGAAACTTTCAAATAATTACTCCTTATTTCATAAAATTATTTTACAACCCATTATCATTTACTGATTTTCAACCGTCCTTTCATCCATTGCTATCGCTTAGTCCACTATTTATAACATTTAATTCAATATTGAATTTTTTGATCACAATTCCAATAAATACATCCACCACATTGGGATCAAACTGTGTACCCCGACACCGGATAAGCTCCTCACAGGCCTCTTCTACACTTCTTTTCCGTTGGTATGGCCGCAGGGATGTCATGGCATCAAAGGCATCAACCACCGAGAGAATCCGCGATGTATAAGCAATTTGATTACCTGCCAAACCATAGGGATAACCTTTTCCGTTATAATACTCATGGTGCTGGAGGATAAGAGGTTGGACATCTTTGATCACATCAACATGTTCAATGATTTCAACGCCCTGGATTGGATGCTGTTGCAGCTCTTTCCATTCTTCCTCGGTCAGTTTTTCCGACTTTAATAATACTTCTTTTGGGGTATTGATTTTTCCAATATCATGCATATACGCACCATATACCAGGGTTTGTTTCAAATGTTTAGGCAAATTAAGTTCTTCGGCCATCCAACTAGCATATTCTGCAACCCGTTCGACATGTTCGTAGGTGTGTTTATCCCGGGAATTTATAACCGAAATAAGGGTTCTCAGGGTTGTAATAATGGTTTCATCTTCTTCTGATAACGAGTTCTTAAGGTTATCAAGTATCGAAGCATAGCTCTCGACCCTGTTTTTTCGAAAAAACTTTGCCCGATAAAGGGCCTGGTCGGCCTGCGAAACCAGATCGTTTGCGTCCTTTGCCTTATTTGGATATTCGGATACCCCTACTGAAACAGTGAGATTTTGGCCCGGCAGATATTCCTGGCCATCAAAAACCGCCTGTTCTATTATACTGCACAGTTTATTTGCAGATTCCATTGCCTGTTTTTCTTCAGTATTATACAAAAGGATGGCAAATTCTTCCCCGCCATAGCGACAGGCAACAAATTCAGTACCTGCAAAATCCATAATGATTTTCGCCATTTTTTTGAGCGCACGATCACCGACGGTGTGTCCATAAAGATCATTGTAAATTTTAAAGTCATCAATATCCAAAAAAAACAGCGAAACAGAAACGCCATTTTTTTTTGCTTCATCTATTTCTTGATACAGGTTGGCATAGAAATAACGATGGTTGAATAATCCGGTGAGGGCATCCTCATTCGCCAGATCACGAAGTTCCTCGATGTGATCATTTTCCAATTTTGCATAATAACCAACCGTAAAAGTTACCAGAAGAAAGATACTGGATAATACTAAATCGTACTCAAAGTAGAGATTCACCGTTTGGTTTGGCACCATTATTAAATCCATACTTAATAAACCAAGTGATAAAATTCCCGCGATGACCATACCAATGGTTAATCCGTGGCCAATAGTTGCCAGCAAAATCACACATAAAAAAAGCGGTTTAAAATTACTCGCAAATGCACCGGTATAAAAAACAGTTAGAAAGGACAGAACTACAAAAAAGGCAAGCTCCCCATACTTAAAAAGACCCAGCTGTTTATCGGGATCCACTTTATTTGAAAAAAACACGACACCATATATTACAATTATAATCAATACAAAAATAAAGATTGTTTTGCTGCCATTGGAAAGCAAGTCTAAAATCTCCTTATTTTTAAAGTAATGTTGGGAAAATGCAATCACCGAAAAAAATAAAAGGGCTAATTTAATGCTGATCAGCAGCTGTTGAAGACTGATTTCCTTATTTTGATCAAATTTTTCCAAAATATCTCCTCTTTTTCATTTAAGATCTTTTGTAAGCGTGCTGTTTCAATTATTATGTATCATTTATTAGAAAAGGAGTCCCAAGGACTCCTTTTCTAATAAATGATGTTATTCACCTCTTAGACAAGTTGGTTCTTCCGGTTGATTGATAAAAAAGAAGCATGCAGATGTTGACATTAATACTGCTAAACTTGTAACCACCACTGCAATAACGCCGTAAATTTTGTTTTTCATTTCCTTCGCCTCCTTTTATAATATATTTAATGAAAATTGAGGATTCCTTCCTCTTTGGCACAGTATTTTAAAAGAATAAATTCCCCGAAAGGAAGAAATCTTATTAAAATTTTGTATCTATATCGATGTCAAAATGCAACAATAATCATTCGTTTTCAGTGCCAGAAGTGCTGATTATAAAACAAATATTTTATTTAAGTGCTACAGCGATTTAAGTGCCTTCCAGGTCATAGACATTCCTTTATCAATACCGCCAATAAGTTTGCTTCCGATTTTAGTAAGCGTTAAAATCTGCCACATAAGTCCGAATAAAATGCATAATGCATAGGTAGTTGACGTATGAAATTTAAAAGCCAGATATATAAATACTATCGTAAGAAAAGCGTAAGCCACTAAAATCATATAACACGATTTTCGCAATCGTTTTTTCTTCTTAACTGTATTAATTGGCTTATTTTTTGTGTCCACCGGTGCCTTTAGATAAATGACAATAAAGGCCAATGTAAAACAGGCGACTGCTAGAATACTCAGCCAAAAAAGATTAATCCAGTCAGCTAATACATACTTTATCAAAACAGAAGAAAATAGGCAGAAGGTCATTCCAATAATAGTGCATATATTAATGGAACTCACATGAACTCCTCCGCTTGATTTACGTAAAATGCTAGTAGAAAAGCAAATGGTTAGAGCCGCAAGTGCGGTTCCTGTAAATATACCTGCAATAAAAACTGCTGAAACAAAGAAAATAATTTGAACTAAAGCGATCATCCCGTATTCAATCACTTCTTTTTTTTCACCTGAAATACTTAAATTATAACAAATCACTGCTGATATCTTCTTGCTCAAGGTTAACATTATTTATCCCCTTTACACGTATCACATTAAAATAATAAACAATAAATATGATTATTCCAAAAACAAATGTTGAAGGAATGGTATTTATGGTTTTTGCAATAGGATCGCCAATAATTTCCAAAGTCTTTTCACTCCCGTAAGCAGCTTGCAGCAGAAATAAATTGACACCCTCTCCTATTAGTACTACTACCGTGGAAAGAAGAGATGCTTTAATGGATTGAAATAGCGAAATTTTTATAAATGAAATCCCTAAAAAGGTTGTTAAGATCAAGGTTATTAATGTATTAACTCCATAGTTAATCGGAAGTAAACGAATAATATACGTTGCTATAAATATTATTGGCATAACTGACCAATATTTTTTCCATTTTATCTTTGTTCTACTAAAAGCATAAAGCCCCCATGTAAAAATAGCAGCTTCCGGAATTCCTTTTAGTACAAGTTCAAGCAGAGTTAATTGCATATGATTGCTCCTTATTCTTTAGGCCAACGCTTATCATTCATTGCCATTTATCAACTTTTTCTTTAATTCTCTGTCTGCCTTGGTTTTAAAATAAGTGGTCTTAGGGTAAAACCCTCATCTTTTCTTTTGTTTAGCTCAACAATGGCAAAATAAACAATTATGCCTGCAAATGAGTGGATCAGTATGTCCCCGATGCTTAGTATCGACCATCCGACATCAAAGATGTCAGCCAGAATGATCATTTTTGTATCCGCATTTCCCAAAACATGAATATCATTGATTCTTTCAAAGGTATCGCTTTTGACATAGCCGGTTAAATAGGTAAGCGTTGGAAATACAGGCATTTTTCCATTGTTTAGCGCAATGACAAAATTATTCATTGCCGTGCCGGCCACAATAAATGCCGAACCAATTAATCCCGGTTTGTACAATTTCAGCATAATAATCGGGACTAAAAAAGATAATAAATACATTTTTTTAAATATCTCTGCAAACACGATGACATCGTAATTCGCTGTCATCACAAATACCTGCAATACCAGATAAATGATCTCAAAGATAAACGGCGGGTAAAGTGCAACACTTTTAAATGCCGGTTTAATTTCGCAGCCGCGAAATTTTGCAAATAGAATTGCAATCAGAAATATAATAATCATAAAGCCCCATCACCATGCCCTGTTGAACGAATTTAAATCGTGTTTAAACACCTCGAAAATCTCCCAAGCCGCACACTTGCCAATTATATAAATCAAAAGGCTCTAAGTCCTTAAATATAGCCATCTAATGACCCATTATTGACGTTTTAGATTTTCTTCGTATTTTATCATATTAAAGTACAAACATCAATAGTCTGGAGATTAGTGCATAATTATAAATTCAGTGCAATACTATGTACTTCTAAACCCTAACTTGATTTAGAGTTTCCTCATCAACTCAACTTTATCTGACACCATCATTTTTATGTTTTTTGACTCTTATTACACTATCAGTTTTGTATTACAATAAATTTAGATATTAAATAATCAAAATCATAAAGGAGTCAAATAAAATGAATAATCGTTATGAATTAAACAAAAACCTCGCCCAAATGCTTAAGGGTGGGGTTATTATGGATGTCACCACTGCTGAACAGGCAAAAATCGCTGAACAGGCCGGCGCTTGCGCTGTTATGGCATTGGAGCGAATTCCCGCTGATATTCGTACCGCCGGCGGTGTTTCAAGAATGAGTGATCCTAAAATGATCCGCAGCATCCAGGCGGCAGTATCCATTCCGGTGATGGCCAAGGTTCGTATCGGCCATTTCGTGGAAGCCCAGATTCTTCAGTCCATTGAAATTGACTACATCGATGAAAGTGAAGTACTCTCCCCGGCGGACGACACCCTGCATATCGATAAAACTAAATTTGAAGTTCCCTTTGTTTGCGGTGCCAAGGATTTGGGTGAAGCATTGAGACGTATTGGCGAAGGGGCTTCGATGATCCGAACCAAGGGTGAACCCGGCACCGGAGACATTATCCAGGCCGTCCGCCATATGAGATTGATCAGTCAGCAAATCCGCCATCTGCAGGGCTTAAGGGATGACGAACTGTTTCAGGCAGCCAAAGAATTACAGGTAAGTTATGAACTGGCTGAATATGTCCATACCAATGGCAAGTTGCCAGTTGTCAATTTTGCTGCCGGTGGCATTGCCACCCCGGCCGATGCGGCTCTGATGATGCAGTTAGGCGCCCAGGGCGTGTTTGTAGGATCCGGAATTTTCAAATCCGGAAACCCCGACAAACGGGCTCAGGCCATTGTTAAAGCCGTTACCAACTTTAATGATCCGATGATTTTAGCTGAATTGTCCGAAGATCTCGGCGACGCAATGATTGGCATCAATGAACAGGAAATTGAATTGCTGATGGCCCAACGAGGGATATAATGAAGCCGACCATTGGCGTCCTTGCCGTCCAGGGTTCATTTGCCGAACACATTGATTCTCTGCAAAAGCTGGACGTAAACTGCCTTGAAATCAGGCAAAAATCCGACCTGACGGACCATCAGCTCCAGGGGATTATCCTGCCTGGCGGCGAAAGCACGGTGATGGGCAAGCTACTTCAGGAGCTTGATTTGTTTGCTGATTTAAAGCACCGGATTGAAAACGGCCTGCCGGTTTTAGGCACCTGCGCCGGTTTAATTCTGTTGGCAAAAGCCATTGCCAACGATCCCAATGTTTATCTCGGTACCATGGACATTGTGGCAAAGCGTAACGCCTATGGCCGCCAGCTTGGGAGTTTCAGTGCCCAGGGCAGCTTCGCTGAAATGGGCGAGATCCCGATGACCTTTATCCGGGCGCCGTTTATTGAATCCGCATCAAAATATGTTGAAATACTGGCAAAGATAGACGGTCATATTGTGGCCGCCAAACAGGACAATATGGTGGTAACCTCATTTCATCCGGAATTGTCAGCGGATCTCAGCGTCCATCGCTATTTCCTGAATCTGTGCGAATAATACCCTGTTCATTTTTTAAGAACGCATAAAAAGCCATTAGCAAGTTATAATTATTTGCTAATGGCTTTCTTTAATAATTTTAGCGGTTGTCATAAATTCATCTATCTCTTTTTCAGATTCTTTGAGTACTTCTTTTTTATATTCATCGTACCGGGTTTCCTTGATAATTTCTAAAGAACGGGTTTCCAGCTTCAGGTTTTTAACAACATCAATTTGCATATCAATTTTTACTGTTAGCTCGCTTATTTTCTTTATCATGGCCTTTATCTGTTCTTTTAAAAAGTCCAGATAGCGCAGATGAACCTGACAGGCATTGGGGGTGATGCCGGCTGCCATGTCCCGTTCGAAATTAGCGACACATTGATCCTGTTCATTTTTTAAAGCCAACAATATTTTTTGCTCTTCTTGCAGGTGTTTATTAAGGGCAGCCAGGATCATCATTTCATTTTCCAGATTCTGATCTTTATAGGATAAGAGTTTTCCTAAATGAAATTTGAATTTTTTCATAAGATTGCGCTTTTCATTAACGCGATGCTATCCTGGTACTGAACCTTTTCCGCGACGCCCTGCTGCAAAAATTTATTAATGCCGTCTATTTTTTTCAGTGCATGATCCAAGGCCGGGTTGCTGCCGCTTTTATATGCCCCAATATTGACGAGGTCAAAATTGGTATCGTAGACAGACATTAAATTACGGGTCTCGGAAGCAACACTGCTCTGACTTTTATCCACAATATCCGACATCAGCCGGCTGACACTGCCCAGCACATCAATGGCCGGGTAATGATTTCTGGCCGCAATCTTTCGGGATAAGATAATATGTCCGTCAATGATACCCCGAACCGTATCCGCAACCGGTTCATTCATGTCATCACCCTCAACCAGAACCGTGTAAATTCCCGTAATTGATCCGGTCTCAAAGTTACCGGACCGCTCAAGGAGTTTGGGCAGCATGGAATAAATGGATGGCGTATAGCCCCTTGCCACCGGGGGTTCGCCGGTGGCTAAACCAATTTCTCGCTGGGCCATGGCAAAGCGGGTCAGAGAATCCATCATCAACAAAACATCGCTGCCCTGGTCTTTAAAGTATTCGGCAATGGCGGTGGCGGTCAAGGCGCATTTCATGCGCTGCATCGGCGGCTGATCCGAGGTGGCAACCACCACCACAGATCGGGCCAGACCTTCTTCGCCCAGATCTTTTTCCAGAAACTGCCGCACCTCCCGGCCTCTTTCCCCAACCAGTGCAATCACATTAACCTGGGTCTTGACGTTCCGGGCGATCATTCCCATAAGCGTGCTTTTACCAACGCCGCTTCCGGCAAAAATCCCCATTCTCTGGCCCTTGCCAATGGTTAACAGACCATCGATGGCCTTGATCCCAAATTCCAGAACATCCGAAATAACCGGCCGAGAAAAAGGGTTTGATCCGGCACTCTGAATGTCATAATCCACCGAGTTTTCAATGGGGCCCTTGCCGTCAATGGGTTCTCCCATGGCATTAATCACCCGGCCGATCATACCTGGAGACACACCGATTTTCAGCGCCGCCCCGGTGGGTTCAACAATATTGCCAAAACTGATGCCTTCAGGTTCTTCATAGGGCATCAGCAATACCTTGTTACCCCGGAAACCGACGACTTCCGCCAAACTGAAGCTCTCAGCGTTCTGATCAAATATTTTACACAAGTCCCCAATTCGGCATTCCGGACCCACTGACTCAATCATCATCCCAACAACTTTTTCAATTTTCCCAAAATAACGGTAAGTTTCAGCTCTTCGAATAATTTTGCAGATTTCTGATGTATCCATGAAAAGCCTCCCTTATTTAAGCATTCTGATCAATGGCTTTTGCCAATTGTTCCAGCTGCATCGGCAGGCTCATATCAACCACGCCATTTTTTGTTTCTACCATTATTTTATCATCGTCCTTGATGATGATGACCTTTGATTTCGATGATAATTTCTTTATTTTTTCGGCGATTTCTTTATCAATATGAATTCCCAGTGTTTTCTGATACTCAGATAAATAAATTTTCAAACCTTCTTCGTCTTCATGCACAATTTCTTCAAGCATCTTGGGAATGGCATTGTCATCAAGCACTGCCTGTTGTTTCATGATTTTTCTGGCAATCTCAAAGGCAATGGAAATCATTTCCTTTTCCCGGTTTTCCCTTGCTGTTTCACGCTCCATATTTATACAGTCCACCAGTTCCTGAAGCTCCCTGAGACCTGCCTCAGCCTGGACCAGGGCGTTTTTAGTTCCTTCGATCATTCCCTGGGCCAGACCAACCTCATATCCCTGGGATAAGCCCTGTTGGTATCCTTTTTCCTGAGATTTAAGTCGGATCTCATTACTGCTTTTCACAGCGCTTTTCATGAGATCATTGGCGGATTTTATGGCTTCTAAATTACAGTCATAAACGCCTTCAGTCTGTTTAGCTCCCTGGGGATCGTCGGGACTTGTCTTCATATCGCCATGGTCAACACGATTATTCTTCGGCAGAACATCTTGAAATTCCAATGATTCGACGAGATTAGTGGCCCATTTGGCCTTAACAATTCTAGACAATAATCTCATCCTTTCCGCCCTTTGAAGTGACAATTTCGCCTTCTTCTTCAAGTCTTCTGATGATTGCAACAATTTTCTGCTGCGCTTCTTCAACGTCTCGAACTCTCACGTTATGCAGGAATTCCATTTCGCTCTTGACAGTTTCACCCATACGTTGGGACATGTTCTGGAAGATAAGATCCGCAAGATCCTTGTTTGCCCCCTTAAGCGCAACAGACATTTCCTTGGTGTCGACTTCGCGTAGGAAACGCTGGATCGACATGGGGTCCAAAATAACGATATCCTCGAAAATAAACATCCGTTTCCGAATTTCATCGGACAGTTTACTGTCAATTTTACTGAGTTCATCAAAGATGAATTTCTCGGTTCCACGGTCAATATTGTTCATAATTTCCGCAATATAATTGATTCCGCCAACTTCCAGGAGATCAAATGATACAACCGATTCAAATTTCCGTTCAAGAATGGTTTCCACCTGTCTGATGATTTCTGGTGATGTTCGATCCATTCTGGCAATCCGCTCAACTACATCCACCCGCATGCTTTTAGGCAATTCCGAAATAATCGCAGAAGCCTGATCCGATCTGGCATAGGAGAGAATCAGCGCAATGGTTTGGGGATGTTCATTAATAATCATATTCAAAAGGTTTTTATAATCCGCTTTTCGGATAAATTCAAACGCCTTGGTTCTGAGGGTTTTGGTCACTCGTTCTAACAGCGCATTTCCCTGTTGGGCGCCAAAAGCCTTTTCCAGAACATTTTTAGCATAGGCAACCCCGCCCTCAATATATACTTTCTGGGCAACACACAAACCGTAGAATTCATCGATAACCTGATCCGAAATCTCCGGCGCCACACTTCCCTGGCGGGTTATTTCATAGGTTAATTTTTCAATTTCATCTTCCTGTAAATGCTTATAAATACCGGAGGCGATATCAGCGCCAAGAGAAATTACAACTTGGGCGGCCTTTTGCCTGGGAGTTAAGCTAGTATCCATATTCATCAACATCCTTTATAAAATTCTTTAATTTACTCATTATCGTTTTTCAGCCATGACTTAAATAACTGTGCGGCAATCTCAGGATTTGTTTTGGCAAATTCCTTAATTTTTTCCTTTTTATCATCCTTGACCGGTTGAATATCCGGGAGTTCAGCCTTTCCAGCCAGTTCTCCAAATAATTCATCCATTGCTTCCTGTTCAAATTGTGCCCCAGCACCTAATGCCTTGCGCTTCTTTTTCTTTTTGCCAGCCACTAAAACAATAATTAATATAACGATTAAGAGCAGTACGCCGCCAACAATACCGGCGATGATTAATAACTGCTGCATGGTAATGCCATTCTCTTCGTCAATCTCAACATTATCTTCTTCAGCATAAAATTCAAAATTCCGAATGGCTATGCTTTGAGGGGTGACACCGGCGGAAAAAGCAACCAGCTGAATCAGATTCTCTTTTTCAGTTGGATTCATATTCACATCATCAATAGCAATCCCAATGGAAACCGACTCCAGCACCGGATCTTTTTTCTCGGTTTGGGTTTTATCCTGACTCACAGAATAGGTTTTATTTCCGGTGGTATCGGTAATCACACCGCCACTATCAATAATTCCCTGGGCATAGGTGGTCACTTCAGAATTGGTGGTGGTCCCTGCCACACCGCCATCTGTGGCTGTTCCGCCATTGATGCTAAAGCCCGCTGATTCCTCGTTAATGACCCCAGAATTATCCCCATCAGGAGAAGGAGTATAAACCGTTGACTCCTTGATTGAGGAATCGGTATTAATGATTGCGGTCACCGATATTTTATACTTTGACTGTTCATAAGGGCCATCCAAAATATCATTGACTTTTTTCTTGATATCATTTTCAATTTCTCTGGTTAACTTAATTTTCGAATAACTCCCATTCAATTCAGAAGTGCTGGAAATTAAATCATTTCCTTCGCCATCCGATAGGGCAATATTATCCTTGGCCAGTCCGGAAACACTTTTGGCAACTAAATTCTGGATTCCCAGAACCTGGCTTTCAGTCAACGTATTGCCCGGGTACAGATGAATAATTACCGAAGCTGTGGACATTTCAGTTTCCTGTAAATAGAAAACATTTTCCGTAGGTTCGGATATGGTCACAACCGCATCCTTAATGCCATCCAAGGTTTCAATACTGGCGCCGATTCTTTCCTGGAGCTGCATGTTTTCATATTGCTTTCTTTCATAATCCGTTGAAAGCATGTTGCTGTTGTCTTTGATCACATAATAACTCAGTCCATTTTTGGGGTAGCCGGCGGTTGCCAATTCCATCCGAATCTTGGATTCGTCTTCCTTGGGCACCATAATCGCCCCGGTGGAATCAATTTTTACGTCAGCACTCATGGTCTTAAGCTGGGCTAAAATCTCGGTGCTTTCCTCAACAGATAGATCATCAAAAATCGGGACATAATCCTTGACATTCAGCAAAAACGTCAAAGCGATGGCTCCTACCAGCACTACAACAAGTCCTCCAACAATCAGCCCTTTGGTTTGTTTCGAAATTCCCGTCCAAAATTCTTTTATGCCATTTAAAAATGCTTTTATCTTTTCATTCATTTTTTATTTTTATCCATTCGAAATTTCTTAGATTAACTGTCATATTCAATATTATAAGTTTGTATTCATAACCTGAGAATACGCATCCAGCACCTTGTTTCGCAGTTGAACCATGGTTTGCAATGCCACATCGGCCTTTGCCGAATTGATCATCATCGTATGGGTATCATCCATATTGCCGATAGATAAGTTATAAGCATCGACCTTGGTTGTCGCCTCGGTGGACTCAACATTGTTAATAACACTCTGAACCATATCCTTAAACCCGGTCCCGGTATCGGCTCCGGTTAGCTCCGCTGTTTTTTCAAGACTTTTAGTCACTGAACCAATACTGCTTTGTCCAATTAATGTATTCATGGGAACAATAAACATAATTTATCTCCTAAATATCTGTAATTTAAATTATTTATACCTTTATACCTTGTTGTCGATTATCTTCCGATTTCCAAAGCTTTCATCACAATTGACTTGGTGGCATTAAAAGCGGTTACATTGGCCTCATAGGCCCGGCTGGCCGCCATCATATCCGTCATTTCCTGGGCAGTGTTCACATTAGGATACATCACATAACCGTCGGCATTGGCATCGGGATGGGATGGTTCATAAACCGGAACCAGATCTGATGGATCATCCACCACCGCGTCAACCTGGACACCCTGTTTGTTGGCTTTTACTGCGGAATTCAGAGCATTCTGAAAGCTGCCGGTATCCGTACTCTTAAGAACAACCATTTTCCGGCGATAAGGGGTGCCTGCTTCGGTCTGGGTGACCTGAGCATTGGCTATATTTTGGGATATAACATCCATTCTGAATTTTTGCGCCGTTAAACCTGACCCTGAAATATTAAATGAACTTAAAAAACTCATAATTATCGTTTCCCTTCGCTGATTGCGTATTTTAATCGTGAATAGTTATCCGTAATTCCTCTGACCAGATAATAATACTGCATGGTGGTCTTTGACATATCAACATTTTCAGCATCCAAGTCCACATTGTTCTCGTCGGCCCGGGCTGCTGTTGATGTCACCGCTTCGGCGTTAATATTCGAGTTTTTTATGCTGTTAATATTTTGGACCTGCTCAGCCGCGGTGCCTGAATTACTCTGAAGCTTTTTTACCTGCAAATCCAGTTCTTTTTCAAACGAAACCTTTACCGCTTTATAGCCCGGGGTTTCCTCATTAGCAATGTTGTTGCTAATTGCCTTTTGCCGTTGCCAGGTTCCATCCAATGCCTTTTGATACAGAGCCGAAGTTATTGAATCGCCTATCATATTGAGCTCCTTCCAAGTCCAAATTAATTACTATTATAAAAATTCCAATGCAGTGATAAAACCGGTCACATAAAACGCCTATTTTGTCTACATTGGCATTAAAAAAACATCTAAGTTCTTGCATTCTATCATAAATTTTAATGAACAACAATCTTATTCATCAATATAATTCAAACAACCTAAAAAAAGCAACTATTCCTTCGTTGCTTTTTTTAGGTCTGTGTTACTTAGAACATATTCTATTTTTTATAATCTAGTAATCTGCCGCTTTCGGCTAGCGATTTCTGTTGATAATCTGATACTTTTTGGCTTTGCTGATTAATCTTTAGCTCCCCAATAATCTTTTTCTTTTCTGCTTCAATCATTTTGATGCCGTCTTTATCAATATCCAGGATCAGCCTAACCAGCCCATCAATTTCTGTCCGCTGATCTTGTGAACAGTTCGGCATAACCGCTTTGTTCTCGGCCTCAAGGATCTGGAGCTTCTGGATTAAATACTCCCGCTCGGATAAAATATCATTCAATAATTCCCATTGCTCCACATTGCTGAGAACTTCTTCGCTTTTAGAAATATATTCTTTTAAAAGCCGGATTTTTTCCCGGCAATAGTCATTCGTATTATTAGACATTGACTAACGCCCAGTCGGTTTTGAACTATTGACCAATTTATCGGCTTCCTTGAAGGAATCCTTTAAATCGTTGATCAATATCCAAAGCTCCTTCATTAATTCAACATCCCGGTGTGCATTTGCCTGGCCCAGCTGTTCAAACAGAAAGCCGTACATAGCATCCAGTTCCATTGAAATCGGATATTGCATATCCAGGGAACGATGGAGCGAACTGATAACCTGTTGAGCCTTAGCAATGGCATTATAAGCTTTAACCGAATTACCCCGTTCTGTTAAAAAAATACCCATTTTAACCTGTTTTGAAGCTTCCTCGAAAAGTCTTACCACTACTTCTCCTTTTGTCAGAGTTTCCAACGCCTGCCGTTTTGACTCCTGATAAGCATTTGCATTTTGCATATTTCTTTCCCTTTCTATTTAATATCAGCTTGCTGAAAACTGAGTAAGCATGGCACTTTGATTATTCAGCTGTGACAGCGCTGTTTCCATGGCGGTAAACTTTGCCCAAAGACGGGTTTCCTCGGCTTTTAAGCGGGTTTCCAGCTTTTTTTTAGTCTTATTCTCTCTTTCAATGCTCTCGGTAATATTATTCTCGGTATCTGACATGGTTGACTCATAGCCGGCGGCCTCAATTAAAGAGCCCCGGCTACCCTTGGCACCGGTTGTTTTGGTGGCGGCTAATAAAACTTTATTGAGCTTATTAGCCAGGCCTGTATCCGCTGTGGTAAAAAGCTCTTTAATGGCTGAGCCTTTCGTTTCCAAAGCCGTCTTAAGTTTTGCGTCATCGATAACAAGCTTACCGTTCTCGCTATAGCCGGCAGAAGTAATTCCTAAATCGTAAAGACTGATACCGCCTTTTACCGCCGACCCATACATCATTGACTGCATTTGAGAAGCAATTCCCCTGAGCACCGGATCTGAAGCTAAAAGACCGGCTTTGGCCTTTTTTTCCCAGGTTTCAATCTGTTTTTCGGACATATCTTCTTTTTGAGAATCAGTCAGCGGCGCATAAGCCGAATCTTTATTTTCTTTAACCAAACTATTCATCAAATCAATCATCGTATTATAATCTGACACAAAGCTTTTGATAGGCTCCAACAGAGCCGATGCATCAGCTTTCATGGCAATGGTTATGGGCTCTTCAAGGGCTTCAGTTGTTTTCAAAAGCGAAATTTTAACGCCGTCAATTACAATATCATTGGAAGTTCTGGTAATCGCCACCCCATTAACGGTCAACAGCGCATTTTTGCCGGCCGTTACATCTGCCCCGTCACCTTTTAAACCCAGTGCGGTCATGAAATTACCCTGTTCTTCGGAGATCACAATATTTTCACCCACACCGCTGTTCGTTGCTGTCATGGAAAACTTGTCCGTAATCGAAGAATAGGACATCGACACCCCCGCATTACCGGAATTAATCCGACTCATGACGGTAGAAAGACTATCGGTTTTATTAAATTCAAACTTAACACCGTTAATGGTTGTTTTAAAAGTTTCCACTCCACTTTCAAGCGGAATTGCAAAACCCAAATCTCCAAGGCTTTTATTGGGAGACATTTTATTGGACTGTCCATCTTTAAGCCCCAAAAAACCCAGGGTTGCAGTATCTTCATTCAGAGCATTCACGGTAATCTGAGAACCTGAAGCCGTAAAACTTAATTGATCTCCCGTAACAGCCACCGCAACGGTTCGGTTAGCAGCGGTTACCCCATAGGCCTTATCGACTGCACCCTGGAACGCAGTTTGCAAGCCATCACTGGTTAATTTTGCTCTGGCACTGGCCATAAATGCACTATCAAAGGTAACGGTTTTAACCTTGCCATCCAGAGTTAGTTTAAGCGATTTTCCTTCAATATTGGTAAGCAGTGCTGTTACATCCGCTTCGGACATGCTTCCAGTGTCTGCGCTTGTCATTTTTCCGCTCAAGGGACCGGACGCAGCTGTGTTTCCCTGGACAGTCTGTTTAGTAGCCAACTGCGTGATGGCGCCAATGGTCAATGTACCTTCATTGGCCGCACTCGTTGCTGAAACTGAAATATTTGTCGATGCACTTGTGGCGTTTATCGTATTATAAAATGATTCACTTCTCATATTTGTAGCGGAAAGCACATCCAGATACTTAGTCTGAAATTCTTTCAAAGCTTTGGTAACGGTCCGGTATGCGGTTTGTTTCCACTCCATGGTTTGAATCTTCTGATCCTGCTTTGCTACCTTTGTCCGGCTTGCAAGGGTTAAACCTTCGACCAATTCATCCGTATCCATTCCGGATATCAATCCGCCCATGCCCGTCTTAGCTGTAAGTGCGGATGTGGTGCTTTTTGAACTGCTGACTGCTGTTGACATCTTGTATACCTCCAAAATGATTTCTTAATTATATTATCGGTTAATGCTTCAAATACTTTAGGCTTCCTTCTTATAAACTGATGGCATCACATATTTAAAGGGATGATCACAGGACGACAGCGACTCGCTTTGTCCAATGAAAAAATACCCTCCTGGAAGCAATGCATCATAAAATTTCCGAACCACTTCATTTTTTGTGGGAAGATCGAAATAGATCATCACATTGCGACAGAAGATCGCATGGAAGGGTTTCTTAAACTGAAACTTTGACAATAGATTAAAATTCCGATAAGCCACGCCGCTACGAAGCGAATCCGTCACGACTAAATTATCGTCATCATAGGGCTGGAAATGTTTCTTCTTCCATTCCTCGGGAATTTTCGACAATTCTTCCTTGGAATAAATGCCGGCTTTTGCCATTAGTAAAACCTTATCCGAGATATCTGATGCCAATATGGTACTGTCCCAGGTTTTATTTCTGGTGGCCAGGTAATCCCGGGTGATCATAGCCAGAGTATAGGGTTCCTGTCCCGAAGAGCATCCCGCACTCCAGACCCGTAAATCCTTGGATTTCAAGGTGTCATCAACCCAGGGCAATAAGGTTCTTTTATAATACTCAAAATGGTCGTTTTCCCGTAAAAAATAAGTATGATTGGTGGTCAATTTGTTGATCAGGACAATTATTTCATTGCCCTTTTTATCACTTTTGGCAAATTCAAAATAATCCATATAATTTTCATAGCCCAACTGAGCAATATGATTGGCCAGCCGGCCTTCAATCAAATGTCTTTTTTTCCGTAAATCCACACCGTAATTCAATTGAATGTAAGAAGTGATTGCCGTAAATTCGTTGTCCCTTAACTTAATCATCTGTCATTACCACTTTCTCAAAACTAGTACTTATTCAAAATGCTGGGAATGTCGATAATAAGGCTGATACTGCCATTTCCCAAAATGGTGCAGCCGGCAATACCCGAATCTTTTACAGCATGATGGTTTAAATATTTGGGTATCGGCTTAACCACGATCTGGTGTTTCTGGAGCAAATCATCCATAAATAGGCAGGCCAGATTATCGCCGGAGTCTACCAGCATTAGAATACCATCTTCGATTTCAGTGGTGCAATCAAGTACATGGAATATTTCATGTAGTCTGATTAAAGGATAACACACCCCGCGAATTAAAACCATTTCATTTTTATCGGGATCCATAATCAGCTGTTTGCTGGTTATTTTAAAGGATTCCCGGATATTGCTGATGGGAATTTCACAAATATTTTCTCCCACCTTAACCTGCATACCCGATATGATAGACAAGGTCAGCGGGATCTTTAAAAAGATATTGGTTCCCGCGCCTTTGACGCTTTCGATGGTAATGGCGCCGCCGACTTTTTCAATATTCCGTTTGACCACGTCCATGCCGACGCCTCTTCCCGAAAATTCCGTCACCACCTCTTTAGTGGAGAAACCCGGTGCCAACAGAAACGCCAGTATTTCCTTTTCGGTATATTCTTCCTCGGGTTTTATTAACAGCTTGTTCTCTTTGGCTTTCTGCATAATCATATGTTTATCAAGACCTTTACCGTCATCGCTCACCGAGATAACAATATCCCCGCCAACATTTTGAGCTGACAGGATAATCTTGCCCACCGGATCTTTACCGGCGGCGATGCGTTCTTCTTTGTTTTCCAATCCATGATCCAGAGAATTCCGGACCAAATGCATTAACGGATCGGAAATCCCATCAATAATGGTCTTATCCACCTCGGTACCTTCGCCCATGGTAATAAATTCCACTTCCTTAGACAGCTTTTTGCCCATATCTCTTACAATACGGTGCATCTTTTTAAAGGTTCCGGCAATGGGAACCATGCGAATGGACATAACAATATCCTGGAGCTCATCGGTTAATTTGCGCAACTGCAGGGACGCCTTATTAAAGTTTTCCTCTTCTTTTCCCTGAAGTTCAACGCTGCCGACCACCATGGATTCGGTAATAACAATTTCCCCGATTAAATCCATCAGGGTATCCAGTTTATTTAAATCCACATTAATTAAGTTTTGCGTATTGTTGTTTTGTTTTCCTTGACCGTTAGACACATTTTTTACCGCGGTTTCTTCTTTTTTATCCAAAGGCAACGGCTCCGAAGCTTTTTTAATGGGCACTTCAACCTCGGGCATGTGGTCAATGAAATAAACGCTATCTACGGATAGAACACTTTTGGAAGCCGCTTCCACCGCAGCCTGGTCAAAGCTTGTCTGAAACTTGCAAAAAAAGCCATTCTTAAGAATGATTCCAGCAGCTTCAGGATTGTTGTTGAGTTTTTCGGGAATGGTTTCCAGAACCTTGCCCATCGACTCCAGCTTATTCACCAGCATAAACGCTCTGATATTTTCCATCTGACTGTCTTCGGCAAAACGTGCATGCAGAAAATAAATGGTTTCTGCATCAGACAAAAGGCCATCTTCTTCCGGGGTTGAGTCTTCCTTTTCTGCTTCTAAGACTTCCTCTTCCTCAGCGATCGCCACCTGTTCTTCGGCCACCGCACCCTTTAAGCGATTCAGAAAATTCTCAATTTCTTCGCCCAGGTCTTTGTTGATCTCTTCCAGGGTTTGGTTATTCTGGATCTTGTCAACTTCACCCTTTAAAAACCCCGAAACCTTGAGAACCAGATCCATCAGGTCTACAAAGTTTTCAGTTTCAATACCCTCTTCCCTAATGACAAAAAATAAATCCTCGAGCTTATGAGACGCATGGGCTACGGTATCAAATTCCATCATCGCCGATGATCCCTTTATGGTGTGCATAATACGAAAAATTTCATTGATATCGTCGTTTTTAAGTTCCGCATTCTCCTCAGATTGAAGTAGAATTTCATCTAACTGATCGAGGAGAGTCTCCGATTCAAAAAGATACATTTCCAACATTGAATCATTTCCTGAATCATAATTACTCATCTTAACCATCCTTTATTGACCTTTTATTTTTAATCTCTATGTCTTTTAACTGAATAAACTCTAAATATAAGCATAATTTCTATTCTCTATGATTATATCGACAAAAGAATTAGAAAACTTAGGACATAAAATAAATATTTACGAGAAGAAATTATTGAGCTACTAAACCCGAAAAGATTGCTTATAAAAGATCTTTCAAGTATAATCGTAGATAGAAAACATTTATGACGAAATAAAATTTTTATATAGATAGGAGCATTGCTTTGGCCGATAGTCTAAAAATAACCTCGTCCATTCCACCGGCGAAACCCGCTGGCATTCCCAACAAACCATCCCCCATTGATGCCATTTTTGGTATCAACGACTCCGACCTGGCCGTTAAAATGCCTCTTGAACCCACCACAGCCAATCCCAAAGAGGAAAGCTTTAAAGAAACGCTGTTTCAAAATTTAAACAAAGAAATTTTAAAACCCTTAAAGAACAGCACCAAAGGGGAAGCGGATATTCTCAGACGCTTGGTGTTGCTTTCAGAGCTCTTCGAAAGCAGCCCGGGAGGAATCCCCAAAAGCTTTATGGATCAGATATTCATGGGCTCCCAGGATTTTTTAAGCGAGCTGTTAACCCGGGATAAAACCGAAACCGTTTTTAAAGGCGCTTTTTTTGACAGTCTCAGAGCCCTGGCTAAAATGGAGGGATACCCTCAATTAAAAGAGACCATTGTTTCCATTCTCCGGCATTATGACGCCTATGTCAATCGCAATCAGACCCTAAAAGCCATTCTGACAGAAATCACCCGCATGACCGAGCTGCTCCCCCAAAACGAACGGGTTGCCCTGGAGCTCAAACTCTCGGCTCTTCAAACGGCGGTCAATGCAGATCCCCAGGATCAGAAGGCTATTCAGAGCCTGCTTAAAAACCAGACCATTCCCCTGCTTGGCCAGATTCTTAAAAACCACGCCTTCAGTGAAAACCTTTATCACTCGGTGCTCACCATCATTAATCACATCGTGCGCTACGACAAAGGAGACGTAGAACATTTAGAAGAAGCCTTGCTGAAATTCAGCCAGGCGCTGAAACCCATTTCCAATTTAACCAGTAACGAATTTCTGGATATGAAAAACCTGCTCTTCTTCCACACCGAAGAGGCTGAAAACCTTTTTAAGCGCATGGATGTTTTATCTAAAGACGGAAAAATCACCGAAAAAGCGGATTTATCCACCCTGCTTCTCAAAGCCCTGGATGATTCAAGCCCGTCAAAAATCAGAACCCTTGGCCTGACGCTGCTGGACACCATGGTTCGCAACGAAAGTCCGATTTTTCCGGTTATGCACTTTTTAATCCCCCTTCACTATTTGGGCAGCAATTCCTACGGGGAATTTTTTATTGACAAAGACGCTTCCGAAAAAAAGGGAAATGCCAAAAGCGCCACCAATATCTTCTTTACCATTCAATCTGACCGGTACGGCAATTTTGAAGTGGAGCTGCTGGTGCGGGATCAGATTATTGATCTGGACATTCGCTGTCCCGGAGCATTGATTGAACCCTTAAAAAACACTCGCGGCAAGATTCGAAGCATTATTGAAGAACAGGGTTACAAACTATTGGCCTACGGTGTGGGGGAATATGTCGAAGGACAGACAATTCTTCAGCGTTATCCCAAGCTTGCTCTGAGAAAGGTAGGACTGGATGTCAAAATCTGATGAAAATCGCGAGGGCCCGTTAAGAGTTGCCGCGCTAAAATATGACCCAAAAAAAAATGGAGCCCCTGTGATTGTTGCCGCAGGAACTGGCCCGGTGGCCCAGAATATTTTAAACGTCGCTGCCGAAAACGGCATTGCCATCTACCACGACGACAGCGCCGCCACCCTTTTATCCAAACTGGAATTAGGCCAGGAAGTTCCGCCAGCACTCTACCAGATTGTGGTGAGCATTTATTTGTCGCTTTTGGATTTGGCAGAGGAGAAGAAGAATTAAAGTAAGATTGCAAGCATCAAAATTATATCAAAATTAAAGGAGCTCTTTAAATGAGTAAAGATTATGAAATTTGTGTTGAGGCCCACCCAAATATTTATACAAATATGTCTTCAAGTGATTATTTCACGCTAAGAG
>NZ_LGYO01000021.1 GCF_001263355.1 Acetobacterium bakii | reverse complement strand
TGAAGGACATTAAAAATAGGGAGGAAATTATGAAAAAAGTTTATGAAAAAGATGGGTTTACCTATTATGAATATAAACCGACCATGTTTAAACCATTTTATTTGGAAATGGAAACCTATACTTTTCGTGAAAGAATTCGTTTTTTGTTATCTTATTTTGTGGGATACAAAGTCTTTTATATGATGGAAGGCACTGAATATATTGGGTATTGCGTTGTTGAGAAGAGCGGAAATGGACGGTATCGATTTATTGGAAAGAAAGACATCATTGTGGGACCTATTTTTATTAAAAATCAATTTCGGGGACGAGGTTTAGCGGGTATTCTGAACCATGTGGTTCTTGATGATTTGGGACTTTCGTATATTTATGCCTGGAATTATGTTGATAAATTAAATACCAAGAGCGTGAAGGCCGCACCAAAAGCTGGCTTTGAATATGTCAGTGATGCTGTTATTACCGGTATTGGAAGAAAATTGGCTCTTGTGGAAGGGGATACTGGTGATTTTCGGGTCATGCGATATAAAAATATGGAAAGTGTATAAGCAACCGGTGATTAAAGATCGGGTAGCAGTTTTGATCTGAATCCTGAAGAAGCTTTAATAATTAGGGAGATGCTCAAATGAAGTATACATATTTAACAGTTGATGTGGAAGAATGGTATGATCTGGAATATCTTAAAAAGTACGATGCGGATAAAAGTGTCGAGGTCATACCGGAAATCATCGATTTTTTAGATTTACTGGATGAGTTTCAAATTAAAGCAACGTTTTTTGTGCTGGCCAATGTGGTTGAACGGAATGATGATATCATCCAGGAAATCGCCAGAAGAAATCATTCGATTGGATGTCACGGGTATGATCATGAGTTATTGTATAAAAAAAATCCCGATGAATTTCAGACGGAAGTCTTAAAAGCCAAAGAAATCATCCAGAATTGTATTAAATGTGATGTAGAAGGTTATCGGTCCGCTTGTTTCTCAATGGAACGGGACAAACTGGATGCCATCTCTAAAGTTGGTTACGCCTATGACAGCAGTTATATAAAATTTGAGCAGAATCAGCTTTATCGGAATCTTGATATTAATGGCTTTGAAAGTGTGGATGATCTGGTTTATAAAAATGGAGACTTTTTTGAATACGAAATTCCCACTTTGAAAATCGGAAAATATAATTTACCGATTTCCGGCGGAGGATATTTGAGATTGCTGCCGTTTTGGACACTGCATATTCTACTCAGTATGTATGCAAAACAGAAAAATAATTTTTTGCTGTATATACACCCTTTTGAATTGACCAAGACAAAACTGCCTTTTTCGTCAGAAATCGGCTGGAAAGACAATTTTCGTGTTTCGGTCGGCAGAAAAAGAAATCTTAAAAAAATCAGAAAGGTGATTATGCTTTTACAATCGATGGGCACTGAGTTTTGTACACTTGGACAACAACAGGAAGTGGGGGAAAATAATGAAAAGAGTATTGGTTACCGGCAGTAATGGCTTATTGGGCAAACAGGTGGTGGATGCTCTGCTGCGGGAGAATTTTGAGGTCACCGGCATAGCAACCGGAGATACCAGCGAATGCCGGGACCCGCGGTTTAACTATATTTCTGCTGATCTGACAAATTGGCTGAAAGTGGATGCCATATTCAAAGAAAATGAATTTTCCCATGTTATTCATTTAGCGGGTATCGCACATGTGTTGAAAGGAATGAACATCTCCTGGAGCCGGTATTATCGGGTTAATACCATGATGAGCCGTAAAATTTTTGAATGTGCCAGCGCTGAAAAAACACCGATATTTTTCGCAAGTACCGTGGACGTTTACGGTTTTACCGATGATATCATCAATGAAAGCACCAAACCGAAGCCCATTGGCGATTATGCCAGGTCAAAATACCTGGCCGAGCAGAGTATTTTGGAATTACCGGATCAGCCCTATCTCATTGCCCGGTTCGCTCCGATTTATTCAGAGGAGGACCGTCATGATATGCGCCGCCGCTATTACCTTCGTTTTCCGGAACTGTGTTATCTGATCGGCGATGGGATGGATTATGAGTTTTTGTCCTCGAAAAATGCCGCCGCTCTGATTGTGAAGTGGGTAAAATCCTGGGAGACCATCAGCGGCATTGTGAATGTCTGCGATGAAAAAAGGCACAATACCAAAGCGTTGATTCAAGCGGATCGGGAAAACGGGTGGGCCAATATGGTGCTCTGGATGCCCCGTTGGATTAAAGGACTGGCCCGGGTTTCGGTGGATATGGCTTTTTATAAAAAGCCATTACTTAAATTTTCCGCTTATAAAATAATTTGTCCCATGCAAATCGACCGAAGTCGTTTGAACAGTCTGTTGTAGGAACGGGGGACCATGTGAATTACAGTAAACTGAATGTACTGCTAACCGAAGGGGCGTGCCGACAGACCCTGCCGATGGCAAAAGCCTTTCGGGAGTTAGGCTGTCAGGTGACTACACTTAATAACGGTAACCTGGATGTGGGGAATCTGTCACGGTATCCCAGCCGGAAAATTGTGGATTGCTGTTCGGATCATGATAGTGCCGGGACCAGAGAAGCTATTGACCAAATACTAAAATCCGAACACTACGATCTGGTGGTGCCGATGTCGGATTTCACCGCTGGTCTGTTGGCCAGAGAGAAGGACTATTTCAGCCGGTATGCCAAAATTGGGGTGAATGACTGGGCGGTATTTAATCAGGCCTTTGATAAAACCAATACCATGGCCGTCTGCATGGATAAAAACATATCCTGTCCGAAAACCTATTTGGATGTGTGCTCGGCGGTGTCCCTGGCCGAAATGCGTTACCCGGTGGTGGTCAAACCCACAAGTGCCTGCGGCTCGATTGGTTTTAATATTGCCCCAAATATGGAAAAACTGGTGGAAATCTTGGGTGATGCCGATGAAGCCCTGGGACCCATGCTGATTCAGGAGTACATCCCGCAAAAGGGGAAGCAGTTTAATGCCCATTTGTTTTTGGATAACAACCATGACATTAAGATGGCCCTGGTAGCTGAAAAATGCCGATGGTTCCCGGTAGACGGCGGCGCCAGCACGCTGTGTATGACGGTTGTCCGGCCGGA
The DNA here is from genome assembly GCF_001263355.1 of Acetobacterium bakii. GTDB lineage: Bacteria > Bacillota > Clostridia > Eubacteriales > Eubacteriaceae > Acetobacterium > Acetobacterium bakii. The sequence continues at coordinate 58,300 of NZ_LGYO01000021.1, read as the reverse complement.
TATTATTGAGATGTGCAGTCGCTTGCTCAAAGAGCTGAACTGGCAGGGGTACTGTGATGTTGATTTAATGGTTGATCCCCGGGATAACATTCCCAAAGTCATTGAGGTGAATGCCAGAATATCAGCCAATGTGAAAATATGCTATTTAGCCGGAATGAATGTTGCCCAATTAATTTTGGAAAATACCTTTGGTGAAAGGGTGACTGAGTATACCGATTATAAAGAGGGCATCCGCTTGAGATATCTGCATACGGATCTGATCTGGTTTATAAAGTCAAAGGATCGATTTAGAGCCAGGCCATCCTGGTTTAGTCTGAAAAACACTTCGGATCAGATTTTTTCAATGAAGGATCCCTTGCCCTGGTTTGGATTTACGGCCCAGGCTTTTAAAAAATACGGCAAAGAAATGAAAAAGCGGGAACGGAAATAATCCAATCCTATTAAATGGAGGTGACGTTAGTCATGAAAGACAACAGGAATAAATCGATTAAAATTTGTTTTATTTCTTCCTCAGGCGGGCATTTCGAACAACTTAAAATGTTAAGTCCATTGGCACAGAATCATGATGTTTTTTGGGTAACCGAAAATTCGGATTACGATGTGCCGACGGATTATTTTTTAAGGCAGACTCGTCCCAGCCACATTAAAAATTTAGGGATTATGTTTCTCAATACCCTGTCATCGATTAGAATTTGGGCTAGGGAGAAACCGGATTATGTGATTACCACAGGCACGTTGGTGGCTCTGCCCATGGCTTTTTTAGCAAAACTGTTTGGAAAAAAATTGATCTATATTGAGACTTTTGCACGGGTGTACGACGGGTCCAGAGCGGGAAAGCTCATGTATAAATTCGCGGATTTGTTCATTGTTCAGTGGGAGACTTTAAAAAGCATTTATCCCGATGCGGTGTATGGGGGGAGTATCTATTGATTTTCGTATGTGTGGGTTCACGAAAATTCCAGTTTAATCGGCTGATTGAAAAAATTGATGAGTTGGTGGGTGCAGGTTTCATAAAAGATGAGGTGTTTGCCCAAACGGCGGCAACCACCTACATCCCCAAGTATATTGAATCAAAACCCTATTTATCCAGCGATGAATTCAGGCTTTATCAGAGCCGCGCCGATCTGATTATAACCCATGGGGGGACCGGTGCCATGCTGGGAGCCTTAAAACTGGGAAAACAGGTGATTGCGGTGCCCCGTTTGTTTAAATACGGAGAGCACAGCGACGATCATCAAACCCAGGTGGCCGGGGTGCTGGAAAATCAGGGCTACCTGCGCTGCGTTTTGGATGTGGATGAATTGCTTGAAACAATCGAGCGCCTGGAAAAAAATCCGATTGAAAAAAAATACACGAATCCTTCACAGGTGGTTTCGATTATTGAGCAGTTTATTATGAAAGGGTCATAGCGTAAAAATTTCGGACGGTTTGTGAAAAATTAAAAGGAGATGTTAAGCATGAACAGTATTTCAAAAAACAGAATATTAGCGCCAATGAATTTATTATATAAAATTTCACCGCAGTTGAATTTGAAAATATTATTTAAAATAAAATTAGGGTATGCGTTAAATCTGGTCAATCCGGTTACGTATAATGAGAAGCTCCAATGGATTAAGCTGTATGAGAAAAACAAACTGATGCCGATCTGCTGCGATAAATATCTAGTCCGTAAATTTATTGAATCTGCCGGCTGCGGCGAGATATTAAATGAACTGTATTGGGAGGGCTTTGATCCTGCCGAAATTCCCTTTGATACCTTGCCGGATACCTTTGTGATCAAGGTAACCCATGGGTCTACCTTCAATATCATTTGCAAAAATAAGCAGGAACTCAACCGTGAAAAAACCGTGGCAACCTTGAACAGATGGCTCAAAGCCAAGTTTCTGCCCTGCTATGGGGAATGGTTTTACGGTGTTGAAAAACCACGGGTGGTGGTTGAGAAATACCTCATCGATACGAAATTAAATGCGTTGTATGATTATAAGATATTTTGTTTCCATGGTGAACCAAGGGTCATTGGGGTGAAAATAAAAAGAGCCGATGACACTATCTTTAACTTTTATGATCCTTGTTTCAATATCCTTCCGGATGCCAAAATGGTCTATAACAATGATGTGATGATGAGCAATGAAAAACCGGATAATTTTGAGGAAATGCTGGATTATGCAAGAATCCTGTCACAGAATTTTTTGCATGTTCGGGTTGATTTATATGATGTGAATGGGAAAGTGATTTTTGGTGAGTTGACTTTTACCCAGGGTGCGGGGCTTAGCAATATTCCGCGTTCATTTGATATGGAATTGGGAAGCTGGCTTAAATTACCGGATATGACCGAATTCATTAACCGATTGTAAATCATGAATACCCTGACTAAAAATCGCTTATTGGCACCAATGAATGTCTTATATAAAATCTCACCAAAATTGGAACTAAAACTTATGTATAAGATTAGAACAGGGTGTACCTTGAATCTGGATCATCCGGTGAAATATACCGAGAAAATACAGTGGATTAAATTGTACGGAAGAAATGAACTCATGCCTCTATGTTGTGACAAATACTCGGTCCGTGCATATGTCAGTTCCTGTGGCTGCGGGGAATTGCTGAACGAACTTTTGTGGGAAGGCTATAATCCTGGCGATATCCCCTTTGATGCCTTGCCGGACGCCTTTGTTATTAAGGTCAGCCACGGGTCCAGCTTTAATATTATCTGCGAAGATAAGGAAAAACTTAACCGGAATAAAACTGTGGCAACCCTGAATAAATGGCTTAAAACCAAGTTTTTACCTTGCTATGGCGAATGGTTTTATGGTATTGAAAAACCCCGGGTGGTTGTGGAAAAATACCTGATTGATCAACAGACCAATGCTTTGTTTGTTTATGGGTTCTATTGTTTTCATGGCGAGCCTAAAATTATTGGGGTGAAAGTACCAAAAAATAACGGGGCTTTGTTCAATGTCTATGATGTGAATTTCAACATCTTTCGGGATGTCACAATGAGCTATAAGAACGATTTGGAATCGGATATTCCAAAACCCAAACATTTGCCGGAAATGCTGGACTATGCAAGACGGCTATCTAAGTGCTTTATCCATGTCCGGGTCGATTTGTATTATGTGGATGAAAAAATAATTTTCGGAGAATTGACGTTTACCCAAAGTGCCGGGTTCAGTAAAATCCTGCCGCATTCCTTTAATGTGAAAATGGGAAGCTGGCTTTCAACAAAGGATATTGGTGGTGTTAAGACGATCAGAGAATAACTAGGGATTATTTGGAGGAAGGATGAGGATGGATAATTTAACTAAAAATTGGATATTGACACCCATGAACCTATTGTATCGCATTTCACCGAAACTAAATTTGAGAATATTGTACAAATTAAAAACAGGGCATAGCTTAAACCTGGATCAGCCGGTTTCATTTACCGAAAAACTGCAGTGGATCAAGTTATATGAGAAAAATGATCTCATGACAAAATGCTGTGATAAATTTTGGGTTCGTAACTATGTTGAGTCTCGCGGCTGTGGGGAAATATTAAATGAATTGTTATGGGAAGGATTTGATCCGGCAGACATTCCTTTTGATGATTTGCCCAACCAATTTGTCATCAAAATAACCCATGGTTCCGGCTTTAATATTATCTGTAAAAACAAAGAATGTCTGGATCGGGACAAAACCGTGGTTTTGTTAAACAAATGGCTGAAAACTAAATATCTGCCCTGCTATGGGGAATGGTTTTACGGGGTCGAAAAAGCCAGGATTGTTGTGGACAAATACTTGAAAAATGAAGAAACAGATGATTTATTTGATTATAAGTTCCTTTGTTTTCATGGTGAACCGAAGATTATTTGTATCGACTCCTGGAAAGATCCCAAAACAGGGGTTGACCTTTATGATATGGATTTTAATTATATACCAGATGGGAAAATGGGAGGGGGCACTGACTTGCCGGTACGTCTTTCGAAGCCGGAAAAGTTTGAGGAAATGCTCGAATATGCAAGAAAGCTGTCAAAGGATTTTATCCATGTCCGGGTTGATTTTTATTATGTCAACGGAAAAATTATCTTTGGTGAGTTGTCATTTACGGATAGTGCCGGTTTTTGTAAAATTACTCCACATACTTTGGATGTCAAAATGGGAAATTGGCTCACACTGCCGGGGAGGGAGTAATTCGAATCAGGGCATTAATTAAATTAACATATTTAACTCGAGGTATAAGACGATGGATAATATTACTAAGAATTGGATACTGACGCCCATGAATCTATTGTATCGCATTTCCCCGAAACTGGATTTGCGCATACTGTATAAATTAAAAACAGGGCATAAATTAAATCTGGATCAGCCGGTTTCATTCACGGAGAAACTCCAGTGGATCAAATTATATGAGAAAAATGAGCTCATGACAAAATGCTGTGATAAATATATGGTCCGGAATTATGTTCAGTCCTGTGATTGTGGAGAAATACTAAATACATTGTTATGGGAAGGATTTGATCCGGCGGATATTCCCTTTGATGATTTGCCTAACCAATTTGTTATCAAAACAACCCATGGTTCCAGTTTTAATATTATTTGTGAAAACAAATGGAAGCTCAACCGCAATAAAACCAGATTTTTACTGAAAAAGTGGTTAAAAAGCAAATATCTGCCCTGTTATGGGGAATGGTTTTATGGTGTTGAACCGCCCAGAATTATCATCGAAAAGCACTTGAAGAACAGAAACCGCAGTGCTTTATTTGATTATCGATTCTTTTGTTTTCATGGCGAACCAAAGCTTATTTATATTGATACCTGGAAGGATGACAAAACAAGGGTTAATCTGTACGATCCTAATTTTAATTTATTGGCCGATTCGATAGGAGAAGATGATCATGATTTTGAAAGCCAGGTATTCAAACCCGATAGATTGGATGAAATGCTGGAGTATTCCAGAAAACTATCGAAAAACTTTTTGCATGTCCGAGTTGATTTTTATTATGTGAACGGTAATATTATTTTTGGGGAACTGTCCTTTACGGAAAGTGCCGGATTTTGCAAAATCACACCACATGCTCTGGATATTAAAATGGGAAATTGGCTTACACTGCCAATCTAAAAAAGTAAAAATAAACGCGTTAATTAACCGGAGGTGTTGTCTGTGGACAATATTGTCAAAAGTAGGATATTGGCCCCAATGAATCTATTGTATAAAATTTCACCGAAGCTGAATTTAAAAATACTGTACAAATTAAAAACCGGTTACACCCTGAGTCTTGAAAATCCTGTGAAATTTACAGAGAAATTACAGTGGATAAAATTGTATGAGAGAAACACCTTAATGACACGATGCAGTGATAAATTCTTAGTCCGGGACTACATCAAATCCCATGGCTGCGGCGCATTGCTAAATGAATTGTACTGGGAAGGATTCGACCCTGAGGAGATTCCCTTTGATGAATTGCCGGATGCCTTTGTCATCAAGGCAACCCATGGTTCAGGTTTTAATATCATTTGCGAAAATAAACGGCTGCTTAATCGGGAAAAAACCATTGCATTACTGAAAAAGTGGTTGAATGCCAAGTTTTTGCTGTGTTATGGGGAATGGTATTACGGTGTTGAAAAGCCCCGAGTCATTGTTGAAAAGTACCTAAAGGATGAGGATCGGGATACCTTGTTTGAGTATATGTTCTTTTGCTTTCATGGGGAACCCCGCTTTATTCATGTCAAAAGGGCAGCGGATAAGGATGCTGCAAATGTCTATGATCTTGATTTTAATTTGATGCCCGATGTTAAAATGGGAGAGGAAGATGATCTTGGCGTAGAACTCCCGAAACCTGAAAATTTGGATGAAATGCTGGAGTGTGCCAGAAAATTATCCAAGGAATTTTTGCATGTCCGGGTTGATTTGTATGAGGTTAATGGAAAAGTGGTTTTTGGTGAATTGTCATTTACCAAAGGTGCCGGTTTTAATAGAATTGCCCCAGCTTCCTTTGATATTTTAATGGGAAGCTGGCTGGAATTGCCAATAAAAGTAGGTGAAAAGTGTTGGATCATAAAGAATTGAGAGTATTAAACATCACCACAACGTATTTCGAACTGGATGGGATTACCAATGTGATTATGAACTACTATCGGGGAATGGACAAATCGGACATGATCATTGATCTTGTGATACCCAATGATATAGGCAAGGCTCTGAGAATGGAACTGGAGTCATCTGGCAGCCGTATTTTTGAACTGAGAGGGAGAACGAAAAAGCCCTTTGCCTACATGAATGAATTATCACAAATTATTAAGGAGAACAACTATGACATTGTCCATGCCCACGGCAACAGCTGCACCCTGGCATTGGAAATGGTCGCCGCGCGAAGAGGCGGCGCAGGAGTGCGCATTCCCCATAGCCACAATACCCGAAATAAACATAAATTGGTGCATCAAATGCTTCGGGGTGTATTCGATGCCAATTACACAAATGCTTTCGCCTGTGGGCAAAAGGCTGGTGAATGGTTGTTTGGGAACAAACCTTTCGAAATTATCAATAATGGGATTGATATCAAAAAATATTCCTATGATATGGAAATACGCCGGCTTTATCGGAATAAATACAATTTAAACGGCAAAAAAGTAATCGGCCATATCGGTTACTTCAGTGAAGTTAAAAATCATGGTTATCTGATTGACATCTTTCATGCCCTCTATCAATTGGATCATACTTATCGGTTAATACTGATTGGGGATGGCGAACGCAGAGCTTTGATGGAGGAAAAGGTCCGGGATCTGGGGCTTGCTGATGCAGTTATTTTCACCGGAAAAACCCTTGCGGTGCCACAGCTGCTCCAGGCCATGGATATGATGGTCATGCCCTCTCTTTTTGAAGGCTTTCCGCTGACTTTGGTTGAGGCCCAGACCGCGTGTCTGCCCTGTTTTGCTTCCGATGCGGTGGCCCGGGAGTCGGCCATTACCGATTTGGTTCAATTCATTCCGTTGGAGAAAACCCCAGCGGAATGGGCAAATATTATTAAGGCCAGCCCTGTGATCAATCGGGCGGAACACAGTCAGGAAACCATCCCGAGAATCATCGATTCAGGCTATAGTATTGGGGATAATGCCAGGTATCTGAAAGAATTATACCAAACATTCATTATGAGTCATGAGAAGGTGGGGGCCACGGAATGAAAGTCGTTTTTATAACACGAAGCATGGAGGCCGGGGGTGCCGAGCGGGTCATTGCGCAATTGGTCAAGTATATGACCGAAAAAAAAACCGAGTGTGCGATTATTACTCTTAATAATGGACCGGCGGCCTATGAGCTCCCGGCGGCAACCGTCCTCCATGCGATTGGTAAAGTATCGCAAAATCGACGGTTGGATAAGATTTTAAAATATGGGGAGGTCCGGCGGCTGGTACAGGCGATCAAACCGGATATTGTGCTGGCCATGCCTGAGGAGATTGGGATCTTTGTGATCCCTGCATTGTGGGGAACGGGGATACCGGTGATTATATCCGAGCGCAACAACCCCAGGGTAATGCCCTGGCGGAAGGGCTCCCGATTGTTTCGCAGGCTGATGTATCCTTTTGCCACCGGTTTTGTTTTCCAGACCGACCAGGCCAGAGACTTTTTCCCGCTGCATATTCGTAACAAGAGTATTGTTTTGCCTAATCCGCTTGATTTGGGACGCCTTCCCAAACCCTTTTGCGGGGCGAAACGAAACGAAATTGTTGGGGTGGGAAGAATGAATAAACAAAAGAATTTCCCGTTGTTAATCCGGGCCTTTGCTTTATTTTATGAAAACCATCCGGATTATGTGTTGACCATTTACGGTGAGGGCGAATTACAGGAAGAACTGGAAAAGTTGGCCCGGGGCCTTTTACCCGAAGCGGCCGTCAGCTTTCCTGGGGTCACCTCGGAACTGCTGGAAAAGATTCGGGGGGCAGCAATGTTTGTGCTTAGCTCTGATTATGAGGGGATGCCCAATGTGGTCATTGAAGCCATGGCAATGGGGGTACCTGTTATTTCAACCGATTGTCCCAGCGGTGGGCCAGGGGCTTTGATTAAGGATGGCAGCAACGGATTGCTTGTTCCGGTGGGGGATGAAATCGCACTGAGTGCTGCTATGGCCAGACTTGCGGATTCCAAAGTGCTTCCCGAGGCTCTTGGCAAAAATGCGTCGAACATTGGGAAAGAACTGGATGTAAAGATTGTCGGAAAAAACTGGATGAGTTATCTAAATCAGCATTGTTTGGATTAGCGAATCAGCAGCATAATTGTATGGGGATGGTGAGAAAATGATAAACAGACAAAAAGTGTTACTTACATTGTATACGAAGTGGGTTTTTGCAGTTCTTGTGCTGAGCCAGCTATTTTTTGATTATACCATCATCAGTCAGGTTGCGATTGTATTGATGTGTATCATGACTGTTTTGGTGTGCATAACCGAGAAACGATTTTGCTTTAGTGTTTACTTTATTTTTGCCCTTTTATTTATAATTCAGAGCTATATCTTTTCTGTTTACGGAATATCCATTAATTCGGAAACCTCTTTAGCCATGACAAAAACCCTGGTCATCAATTTTATTATGGCGTTGGCCATTTACAATTATGTTGTGATTTATGACAACCTCGAAGAAAGCCTGGATGTTTTTGCGGCAATGTCAGTTATCTTGACGATTTTCATTATGATACTGTCATTTCAGAGTATTCTGAGCGTTAGGTTGGGCTCGAATGTGGGTTTTACTGTTTTAGGAAAACCGGTTAGCTTTAGTCCAAACAGTATTGCTTTAATCGCTGGTTTTGCCTATTTAATCTATCTTTATAAATATAACAATACCAAAAATCAGACAACTCTGGTGGCAATGTTCTGGTTGATTTTGGTGGTCCTGTTAACCGGTTCAAAAAAAGGGATTTTGTTAGTGGTGCTGGGAACTCCTCTGATGAACTTTTTATTGGGTTCTGACAAAAAATTTAAAAACATCATCATTTCACTAATCGTTGTATTTGGCCTGTATCAGATCATCATTAATGTCCCTATGTTTTACGACATTATGGGCCAGCGGGTGGAATCCCTGGTGGGTATGGTTATGGGGGGAGAAACAGGGGATGCCTCTTCAAATAGCAGAAGTTCCTACATTGAACTGGGCTGGGATTATTTTTTGCTAAGGCCCTGGACAGGATTCGGATTGGATAACTTTAGGTATTTACCCGATGCCTATCGAACGTATTCTCATAATAATTATATTGAACTCTTATTTTCAGGCGGTATTCCGGCCTTGTTTTTCTTTTATGGTTTTCGGGTTTACATGCTCATCAAGCTGTTTATTAACCGAAACCTTAATAAGATCAATGGATTTTTGTTTGTCAGTTTATTGATTATGATGGTAATGGAGTATGCTTTTGTATCCTATTTTGACAGAATATTTATTATTCTGTTTATATTAATACTAAGTGGCTATGAACTAAATAAAAAGCCAAATATTTCCACGGAAATCGACTATCCCCATGTAGTTAAAGAAATAATTTATTGAGGAAGTGAAACAATGACAGGGAAAAAAAAAATACCAAGGATTAAGGCAAGCTTTTTACACCTATGGCATCTGCCGGCGATTCAGTTTTTTGTACCGGATCGATTTTATCTGAAGCTCCAATACCGACACTACTTTGGGAAAGAGCTGAACTTGGATAATCCCGTAACATTTAACGAAAAACTCCAATGGCTTAAACTGTACGACCGAAAGCCTGAATACACTCAAATGGTTGATAAATATGAAGTGAAGAACTATATTAAGGAAACCATCGGCGCGGATTTTCTGATTCCTCTGCTGGGGGTATACAATAATTTTGATGACATTGATTTTGCTGTGTTGCCCGATCAATTTGTCTTAAAACCGAATCATACCTCAGGAAATGTGTATATCTGCCGGGATAAATCAACAATCGATTATCAGCAGCTCAAGAGTGATGTTGATGGGTGGTTGAAAAGACAGTATTTTTGGGTTCACCGGGAATGGCCCTATAAGAATGTGAAACCCCGGATAATCTGTGAGCAATTTATTTCAGAAAATGATACTGTACCGGATGACTATAAGGTGCTCTGTTTTAATGGAAAAGCAAAATTGATTGAAGTGCATAGTGACCGATTTGGAAATCATCACCAGGATTTTTATAATGGAAAATGGCATAAGATGAAAATATCTCAGGGTTTTAACACCTCTGATCAAAGGCTGGAGAAACCAAGAGCGTTTGATCAGATGATTGCGATGTCTGAAACCTTAGCTCGGGAAATGAATCATGTTCGCATTGACTGGTTTATTGTTCAGGATAAGCTCTATTTTGGGGAAATTACCTTTTTTGACGGGGCTGGGTTTGAACCCTTTGATGATGAGGAAAATGATATGCTCCTGGGAAATTTCATTAACCTGCCGATAAAAAACTGAAATGAGGCTGAGTAATTGTAAGTGGATTTGAATGACCTGATATGGTTAAAGAAAAAAATATTGAGGAGGTGACACAATGATAGAGAAACGAAAGATTCAACAGATTAAGGAAAGCATATCATATCTATGGCACCTGCCAATGGTTCAGGTTTTTGTCCCGGATCGATTATATTTGAAACTCCAATACCGAAACTATTTTGGGAAAGCGTTGAATTTGGATAATCCTGTAACATATAACGAAAAAATCCAATGGTTAAAACTGTACGACCGAAAGCCTGAATACACTCAAATGGTTGATAAGTATGAAGTGAAGAATTATATTAAGAAAACCATCGGCGCGGATTTTCTGATTCCTCTGCTGGGAGTATATAATAATTTTGATGACATTGATTTTGCTGTGTTGCCCGATCAATTTGTCTTAAAACCCAATCATACCTCAGGCGACGTGTATATTTGCCGTGATAAGTCAACAATCGATTATCAGCAGCTTAGGAAAGATGTTAATGGTTGGATGAAAAGGCGGTATTATTGGGTTCATCGGGAATGGCCCTATAAAAATGTGAAACCCCGAATAATCTGCGAAAAATTTATTTCGGAAGAGAATGAAGTACCGGATGACTATAAGGTTCTCTGTTTTAATGGCGTAGCAAAATTGATTGTGGTGCATATGGATCGATTTGGCAATCATCAAAAAGATTTCTATGATAAGGAATGGCATAAAACTGGGATAACCCAGTATTATGAACCCTCTAATTGGACTCATGAAAAACCACATAAATTTGATAAGATGATCGAATTGTCGGAAACGTTAGCCAGGGATATGAGCCATGTTCGCATTGACTGGTTTATTGTACAAGATAAGCTCTATTTTGGGGAAATTACATTTTATCAGGGGTCCGGATTAGAACCGTTTGAGAATGAAAATGATGATATGCTCCTGGGAAATTTCATTAAGCTGCCCTTAAAAACCTGAAAAACGAACTGAAAGCAAAGGATAATTCCAATGACCCAGACAAAGGGGGGACTGAAAATGGAAAACAGCAATTTCAACAATAAGGTTGCGAATGCTACAAAATGGTCATACATTACGGAAATAGCTGCAAAGTTAGTGAGTCCTGTTACCAATATTATTCTAGTCAGAATCCTTGTGCCGGAGGCCTTTGGTGTGGTCGCCACCATCACTATGATCATCAGTTTTGCGGATATGTTTACTGATGCAGGCTTTCAGAAATATCTGGTACAGCACGAATTCAATGATGAGGCTGAAAAGGTCAAAAATGTTAATGTGGCATTCTGGACAAACTTAATATTATCGTTTTTGCTGATGGGCTTAATCATATTATTTTCCGAACAGATCGCAACCCTGGTTGGAAGTCCGAATCTGGGCTTTGTGATTGCCATTTCCAGTGTTCAATTGCCGCTCACCGCTTTTTCAAGTATTCAAATGGCGCTGTACCACCGGGATTTTGACTTTAAGACCCTATTTATGGTGCGAATGGTAGGAATCGCCATTCCTTTTGTTATTACCATTCCACTGGCCTTGATGGGTTTAAGCTATTGGGCACTGATTATTGGATCAGTTATTATCCAGATTTCAAATGCCGTTATTTTAACTTTTAAGTCCAAGTGGAAGCCCGGATTTTTCTATGATCTTAAAATATTAAAAGAGATGCTGTCATTTAGCATCTGGTCGTTGCTTGAAGCCATCTCAATCTGGTTTACAATGTGGGTGGATGCTTTTATTATCGGTAGTGTTTTTAATCAGTATTATCTGGGTCTTTATAAGACTGCCATCATGATGGTGAATTCCTTTATGACACTGATTACCGGCGCTACCATACCCGTTTTGTACTCGGCTTTATCCCGATTGCAAAATGATCACAAAGAATTTATGAATATGTATTTTATTACCCAGAGAATGGTCTCGGTTTTTGTATTCCCTTTGGGTGTCGGTGTGTTTTTGTACAGTGATCTGGTGACGGCAGTACTTCTGGGAGATCAATGGAGTGAAGCAAGTAATGTTATCGGGGTATGGGCGCTTACCAGTGCCATCATGATTGTCTTCGGCTATTTCTGCAGTGAGGTATTCAGGGCCAAAGGGCGACCAAGGCTTTCATTTGTGGTTCAAATTATTCATTTGATCTTTTTGGTGCCGGTGTGTATCATCAGCGCCCAGTACGGTTTTTGGCCACTGGTATATGCCAGATCGTTGATTCGGTTTCAAGCCATTGTGGTGGATCTTATCATTATGAAATATGTCATCGCCATTCCGGTGTTGAAAACTTTCCGAAATGTCATTCCCACAGCAGTGGCATCAATCGCGATGGGATTCGTGGGATTTTTATTAAAGCAAGTGAGTTCCAGTTACTTATGGAGTTTTACCTCGATTTTTATCTGTATTGTTTTTTATTTTGGAATATTATGTCTGTATCCAACTATGCGCAGAGATTTATTTGGGGTGGTGCGCAAGCTGAATATTAACCGCTCATAGCTGGAATGCTATTGAAAAGGGAAGGGGAATTATGCTTAATCTGGCAGTTGCAGGAACAGGATATGTTGGGTTGGTGGCAGGGGTGTGTTTTGCGGAAGTGGGACATCAGGTAACCTGTGTGGACATTGATGAGGCGAAAATAAAGCTGATGAAATCCGGACGTTCGCCTATTTATGAAGAGGGTCTGGAAGCGCTTATGCAGAAAAATTATGAGGCCGGTCGACTGGAGTATACCACGGATTATAGGTTGGCTTATGAAAATGCGGATGCTATTTTTATTGGTGTGGGGACACCGGAACAAGGCAATGGTTCCGCCAATCTCAGTATTATCGCAACCGTGGCCCGCCAAATTGCTGAAAGTGTGCTTAAAGATTGTCTGGTGGTTGTTAAATCCACGGTGCCTATCGGCACTAATGATAAGGTGGAACAATTTATTAAAGATTTTCTGGTCCATGATGTTAAGATAGAGGTTGCCTCAAATCCAGAATTTTTAGCTCAGGGAACTGCGGTTAAAAACACCTTGGAGGCGCCGCGAATCATTATTGGAATTGAAAGTGCGAAGGCCGAGAAACTATTAATGGAGATTTATGAACCTTTTCATCTGCCGGTGGTGGCGGTTAGCCGCCGGAGTGCCGAAATGATCAAATACGCCAGCAATGACTTTCTGGCACTCAAAATATCTTATATGAACGATATTGCAAACCTCTGTGAACTGGTCGGGGCCGACGTTCAGGAGGTAGCTTTGGGGATGAGTTTTGATGACCGTATTGGAAACCGGTTTTTAGATGCCGGCATTGGTTATGGGGGTTCCTGTTTCCCCAAGGACACCAAAGCCCTGGATTATTTAGCCCGGGAAAATGGCTATGAGTTGCGGACGGTGAAAGCGGCCATTGATGTAAATAATGATCAAAAGACCATGCTCTATAAAAAAGCCTGTAAACGGCTGATTACCTTTCACCGGTTAAAGGTGGCAGTTCTGGGACTGAGTTTTAAACCCGGAACCGATGATCTTAGAGAAGCACCGTCGTTGTTGAATATTCCGTTGCTTTTAGAACAGGGCGCCGATATTTTCGCCTACGACCCGGTAGCACAAAATAACTTTAGCGCAAAATTTCCGGAAGGTATTAATGACAATGGCAGCATCACTTACGTGAACAGTATCGAGTTGGCACTTGAAAAGGCGAATGTTTGCTTTTTGTTTACAGAGTGGGATTCGATTAAAAGCATCAAACCCAACGTATATGCTGACCTTATGCGAACGCCTTTGGTATATGACGGACGTAATCTTTACGATCCGAAGGAAATGAAAAAAGAAGGGGTGGAATATTATTCCATCGGTAGAAAATAATTGTTTTTATTCATATTGTTTAGCAGGAAAGAAGAGGGGTAACCATGAGAAATGAAACGAGTACGGTTTATCTTATCACTGGGGCAGCAGGTTTCATTGGATATTTTTTAGCAAAAAAACTATTGGATCAGGAGTGTCAGGTCATCGGAATCGATAATATGAATGATTATTACGATGTGCGGTTAAAGGTTAGCCGTCTTGAACAGCTTGAGGCATTTGAGAAGTTTTCATTTATTAAAGGAGACATAGCTGACAAGACAATGGTTTATGAGGTCTTTCAACAGTTTCATCCTGACATTGTGATCAACCTGGCTGCCCAGGCCGGGGTACGGTATTCCATTGAAAATCCGGATGTGTATATCAAGAGCAACGTTGTTGGTTTTTTCAACATTCTGGAAGCCTGTCGCCATTATCCGGTTGAGCACCTGGTGTACGCATCCTCAAGTTCTGTTTACGGGTTAAACAGTAAGGTGCCCTTTGAAGAAACCGATGTTGTGGATTATCCCATTTCTCTTTATGGTGCCACTAAAAAAGCCAATGAGACAATGGCGTATACCTACAGTCATCTTTATAAGATTCCGGCAACCGGGCTTCGTTTTTTTACGGTCTATGGACCATTGGGCCGCCCTGATATGGCTTATTATCAATTTACCGAACGGTATTTTACCGGGGAAGCCATTGAAATATTCAACAACGGTGATTTTGAACATGATTTATATCGGGATTTCACCTATATTGATGATATTATTGAGGGAATTATCCGGTTGCTGCCTAAACCGCCAACCGGGGAAGTGCCCTACAATCTTTTTAATATCGGAAATAGTCGGCCGGTCAGGCTGATGGTTTTTATTGAGACATTGGAAAAATGTCTGAGTCGCTCAACCGGTCGAGAGGTTGTCTTTAAAAAGAAATTTGAACCTTTAAAACCCGGGGATGTATCGACTACCTATGCATCGACTGAGGCGTTGGAAAAGGCAGTGGGATTCAAACCAAAGATATCCATTGAACAAGGGTTGCAGAAATTTTCGGATTGGTTTGTAAGTTATAATAAACTGAATTGCAAGGAGGCGTCGAGGAAATGATGAACGCAAATAATGGTTTTATAGAGCACCGGTCAAGAACTGGTAAAGAAGAAATTGGCATTGGGGATATTGTTCACGCAATTGCTAAAAAATGGTGGCTGGTTCTTGTTTTTGGTCTGTTAATGGGAGCTGCGGCCTATTTTATTACCCGGATAACCTATGTTCCCCTGTACACCGCCAATGCCAGTATGGCACTTAATACCGAGCGGTCCTATGATGTGAGCATGGTAGATACTTACAGTCCGATTTTGATCAGTGACAATGTTTTGGAAAAGGTGGTTGCGGAAACAAAAAGAACCGTTGATCTTGAGATTTTGAGAGATTATATTGTTATTACGTCGCCCAAAAATTCCGGGATTATTAATATTGCGGTATCAGATTTAAATCCCCAGATTGCCATGGACACCGCTAATGCCATAGTTAAGATAGCTCCGGGTGTTATTGCTGAGACCATGAATCGGGGGACCTTTAACACTTTGGATTTTGCCAAAATGCCGGTGGTTCCGGATCCGCCGGAATATTTGAAAAATACGGCAATAGGAGCCATTCTGGGAATAATGATGGGGGTATTAATTGTCATTGGATTAAGAATTTTGTTTCCTAAAATCAGAGGGGCAAAGGAAATTAATGAAAACCTGCGGCTGAGTGTTCTGGGAGAAATCCCCAGAAATCGGGATTTGGAAGATCGCATGAAAACACAATTGATCACGGATCCTGAGGTTGGGGTGCCCTATGTTGAAGCATTCAAACGGCTGGGAATCCATGTGAAAAATATGAAAGTGAAAACAAATTTTAAAACCTTTTTATTGACCAGTGCTATGGAGGATGACGGAAAAACAACGGTTTCGGTTAATCTTTCATTGGTGCTGGCAAGTGCGGGAGCCACGGTGCTTTTTATGGAAGGGGATACTCCTAAATCCAAGGTGTTCAAGCGTCTGGCGATCAAACAAACATTTACAGATCTGAAAAAAGATGGGATTGTGCAGAAAGACCTCATTGCTAAAATACCGGGGATGGATTTGTATGTGATGCCGTTGAAGCCCGAGGAAAACAGAAGTGGTATCACTATCAATGAAAATGATATCAGTGAAATGATGCCGCTGTTGGAGAATGAGTTTGATTATGTAGTCATCGATTCACCGCCGGCTTTTATTCTCAGTGACGCAGCGATGTGGTCGAAATATGTGGATGGTGTTATGCTTGTAGTACGCCAGGAAGAAAGCGGCCTGGATATGCTCATTAAAACAACCAATATTCTGGAAGGCGTCGGCGCCAATATTGTCGGCTGCATCCTCAGCGACACCAAAAATTATCAGTCATCAAAAAAGTCGAACATCTTCAAGCGCTTTTCTTCCCGGAAAATTAAGGACAATCCCAGAGAAGTAATCAAAAAAGAGGCGTAAGCCTCTGGGGGATATTGATACTACCGTACCGACAAATGTTAATCAGTTGTGTGCTTCAACCACGAGAAATGCGCTCCGCTTTTTTCTCGTGGTTCGCAGGCAGTCGCCAACTACAAGCGAGCTTGTGATTGGCTCGTTGCCATCCGCAATTCGGACAGTCTAGCGACTGTTCGCCTTGATGCACACAACACGATGTAACAATTGTCTGTACTGCGTTAGTTTAAAAAAAAAGAGGCTTGAGAGCCTCTTTTTTTGTGCTACTGGATCTGGTCGACGACACCTTGCATTAGGGTGTTGCTGAAGCCGGCGGGGCAGTAGAGGGAATAGGTGAAGTCGGTGGTGGACCAGGTGGCCAGGCCGGCTTCGCCGGGATTGTATTGGTAGAGGACCGGGATTCCGTTGGCGTTGGGAACGGTGCGGGTTTCGGCAAATTTGTCGTAGACGCCGCTGATGTCAGTGGTGGTCAGCCTGGCTTTACGGGCGGTATAGCCGACGCTGCTCAGGGTGAAATCCGCCTGGGCGGTGGTATCGGCAATGGTGTAAAGTTTGAGGTTGCTGATATTATTTGGCAGGCTATCGAAGGTGAAACCCAAAGCGGTTTGAATCTCGGCCAGGGATGATCGTTCAACCATGGGGTTTTTCATTTCGGTGGAATTTCCACAACCGGACAAGCCGATTGCGGCCAGCAGTACCAGAACAAACAACAACATTTTTTTCGATTTCATAATACACCTCTCATCTTTAAAATAGTAGATAATTGCATTAGTATTGTGAGCATTGCTGTAGCGTGTCGACAAACCACTTTGCGGACATTTATTTATCGTCGTGTGCTGCAATTCGTACAGTCTATCGACTGTTCGCCTTGATGCACACAACATGATAAAATAAAAATCCGCAAAGATGTTTGTCACATTACGTTAATGTTATATGGGGCAATCTTCTTCGCTGGGGAGATGGGTGAAGTGGCTTTTGCCGCTGGCGTAATCGGTGACGCATTGGCCGTGGCCCAGGAGTTTGTATTTGTAGCTCAGCAGTCCGTCCAGTCCCACAGGTCCTCGGGCGTGGAGCTTGGCGGTGCTGATGCCGACTTCGGCGCCGAAGCCGAAACGGAAGCCGTCGCTGAAACGGGTGGAGCAGTTCCAGAAAACTCCGGCGGAATCCACCAGGGTCATAAAGGTTTTGGCTGCTGCTTCGGTAGTCGAAAGGATGACGTCGGTGTGGCCGGAACCATAGGTGTTGATGTGGTCAATGGCGGCGGCTAATGAGGGAACGATGCGAATGGCAAGAATATAATCCAGGTATTCGGTTTTCCAATCCTCATCGGTAGCGGTTTCCGCGGAAATGATGTTGCGCACTGCAGCATCGCCTTTAATCCGCACCTCTTTGTTATCAAGGGCAGCCTTTAGGAGGGGGAGCAGGGTTGCGGCAGCCTGTTCGTTGACCAGCAGGGTTTCCAGGGTATTGCAGGCAGCGACATATTGGGTTTTGGAATCCACGATGATATCAACGGCTTGCTTGAGATCGGCATCTTCATGGACGTAGACATGGCAGATGCCATCGGCATGGCCCATAACCGGAATGTTTGAGTTATTCATAATGTATTTGACAAAGTCGTTGGAGCCTCTGGGGATGATTAAATCGATGTACTGATCCAGGGCCAGCATGGCAGTGACGTCTTCACGGGTTTCCAGGTTTTGGATCCAGCCTTCGGGAATGCCGGCAGTTCTGGTGGCATCCTGGATGGTTTTGCAGAGAATGCGGTTGGTTTCCAGGGCTTCCCGGCCGCCTTTTAAAAGAACACTGTTGCCGCTTTTCAGGCAGAGGGTGGAAATCTGAATAAAGGCATCGGGACGGGATTCGAAAATAACGCCGATGACACCGATGGGACAGGTGACCTTGTAAAGATCCAGGCCTTCATCCAATTGGGTGGCCATTTTGGTGGCGCCCAGAGGATTGTCGAGTTCGATGAGGCTGTGAATGCCCTGAATTACGTCGTTGATTTTATCAGCATCAAAGGTTAGGCGTTTGAGCAGCGGTGCGCCAAGATTTTCGGCCTGACTTCTGGCCATATCGGCATTGTTGGCGGCAATGATGGCAGCAGTGTTTTCCTTTAGTCCTTTGGCAATGGCCAAGAGTCCGGCATTGCGGGTTTCGCCATCGGTGGCGGCCAAAGGAATGCTGGCATCCCTGGCGATTCTTCCTCGTTCTTCCATTTGCATGGGCGGGTCCTCCTTGATTTTTGTTTTTGGGTGATTGCAAAATTGTGGTGAGCTTCGCTGTCTGTTTCTATGAAACAATTTTTCCGTTTTACGGCGGACATTTCTCTGAACAGTTCGCCTAGAACGCTACAACAATTGTTTATAGAAAAAGACAACCAAGCAATGTAGTTTGTTTTCTGAAGAAGTAATTGACTATTTGTGTAAAAAAGTATGATGAGCTTTGATGCATGTTTATATAATCAATTTCGTAACGTCGAGGCGGACATCTCGGAGAGTGTCCGACGTAGAGTGTAGAAATTGCTTTATATAAACCTGTAGTAAAGCACAGGATGTAGTACTTGACAAATAGTTTATTTCTCCAGAAGATTTTCTCGGATTTTTTCGAAATCTTCGGTGGTGAGGTCGGTTTCGCTGAGCAGGTATTCTTCGACAGTGCCAAAGTTTTCTTTTATATAGAGGATAGAAATCTGAAGCCAGGCGGGTTTCACGCCATAGAATTCCCAAAGATGATGGTTCTCAACCCCGAGTTCTTCGGACATGATGTTGCCTAAAAGAAGGTAGCTCTCATCAAAGGTCAGGTTCGTCAGGGTGTAGTCGGAAATAATGGTTTCCTCAGCAACCCCCAGAAGGCTCAGAATTAGGTAAGTCATAAATCCGGTGCGGTCTTTTCCGTTGGTGCAATGATAAAGAATAGGAAATTCAGAGGGCTCGGTTAAAACCTTGAGAACCTCGGCAAAGCATTGGGCCCGGTCTTCGGTTTGAATTTTGTAAATGGCCCGCATGAAGGTGTCCACGGATCCAGGTTGGGTAAAATCCATTTCGCTGATGCCCTGATTAAAGGAATCAAAAATTGGGATGAGGTGATACTCGGTGGACTCCGGTAGCCGATCTACCTGTTGATCGGCCTTTCTTTTATTTCGAAAGTCAAAGGCATGCTTTAAATCGAGATCTTCAAAATAGGCAACATCTTTGTCGGACAGATGGGCCAGCTCTTCGCTACGGATGACTTTGCGCCATTTGACTTTACGCCCTTCATGACCGGTGTATCCACCAATGTCACGGATATTAATGGAATTTTCCAGTTGGATGAGGCGTTTTGCCAATTGGGTTTCATCACAAAAGATAAGGTTTTCCTCGTCTTTAAAATTGTAAAGTGGTGTGCCGGTTGGGGATATGGGTCCAGTTGGGTTTTTAATCGTGGTTTCGGCGATGCCTTTGGCATAGGCTTCCTCAAAATTTTTCCGGTAACGTCGTTTTCGTCCAAGAATAAAAGCTGGGATACCTGCGGCAACGCCAATGATCAGTGCTATTCCTAATTTTTTTTTCATCAATAATTTCCTTTCATCAACGTTTTTTCAGTAATTGTTATGGTATTATTATAACATATTATTAAGAAAAAAAGTCTTTAAAAATGGTCGAGGTGAAAAATGAATCATGATATAAATTCGCTGGGAATTTACTGTCATATTCCCTTTTGTGTGAAAAAATGCGATTACTGTGATTTCCCTTCGTTTGGAAACGCCTGTGATGCCGATATTAAACGCTATTTCAAAGCGCTGCAGAAAGAAATCGAAGGATTTTCAAAGCGCAATAGGGACAGTTCCATTCCGGTGGTGGACACCATTTATTTTGGTGGCGGAACGCCGTCGGCGGTGAATCCGGAATATGTCCGACAAACCCTGGGGCTTCTCCGGGAAGTCTTTTCGGTTTCAGCAATGGTTGAACAAACCATCGAAATCAACCCCGGAACCTTAACCCCTGAAAAAGCCTTGTTGTATAAGGCCATGGGGTTTAATCGAGTGAGTATGGGTTTACAGGCCTGGCAGGATTCTTTACTGAAAAGCCTGGGCCGAATTCACCGGCAGCAGGATTTTATTGACAGCATGGGATATCTAAAGAAAGCTGGTTTTGAAAACATCAGTGTGGATGTGATGTACGGTCTTCCCGGCCAACAGGTCAAAGATGTTATTGAAACAATGGCAGCACTGATGGATTTTGCGCCACCCCATTTGTCCTGTTACAGTTTGATTCTTGAGGAGGGAACCCCGCTGACCCGTCGGGAAGCCCGTGGTGAAATCACGCTGCCATCTGAGGATCAGGAGCGCTTGATGCACTGGACCGTGGATAGCTATTTAAGATCAAAGGGGTATGATCACTACGAGATATCCAGCTATGCCAAACCCGGTTATGAAAGCCGCCATAATCTTAAATACTGGGAGTTGGTGCCTTACTTGGGATTCGGGCTGGGGGCCCATGGTTTTTATCATGGGGCCCGCTATGGGAATGCCACGGATCTTGATGAGTACTGTTCTTTGGTGGAGCAAAACCAGAATCCCGGGGAAGCTGAGCCGGCTTTAACAAAGGAGCAGATCATGGCGGACTGGATGCTGCTGGGGCTGCGAAAACTAGGGGGCATTGATGACCGGATTTTTCAGAAGCGGTTTGAAAAAAGTTTTTTTAGAGTTTATGAAAAGACCATTGAGGGGTTAATTAAGGCAGAATTACTGGTTCGTGAGGAGTCGGTACTCCGACTGACAGATCATGGCCAGGATTTCGGAAATCAGGTGTTTATGGCGTTTTTATGAACCTTAAGAAAACTTTAAAACTCGGAGTGACTATTATAGAAACCTGTTGACAAAGTAGGGACAGGGTGGTATATTTAATTCAGATGTTAGCACTCGATTATCGTGAGTGCTAATAACGAGGTGGAACATGGAACTCAATGCTCGAAAAAAGAAAATATTAGAGGTGATCATCCGTGATTACATCAGCACAGCGGAGCCTGTGGGCTCACGAACCCTTTCAAAAAGATGCAACCTGGGTATCAGCCCGGCGACCATCCGAAATGAAATGGCAGACCTGGAGGATTTAGGTTTCTTAGTGCAGCCGCATACGTCTTCAGGTCGTATTCCGACTCAACAGGCCTATCGGTATTATGTGGATGAGATAATGGAAGTTAAAAAGCTTGAAAAGATAATCCGTACGGATATTCATCGGGGCTTTTTAAATTATACCAGCGAAATGGGAAACACAATGGACCATACCGCCAAGGTTTTATCCCAACTCACTAATTACACAGCTGTGGTTTTGGCACCACGCGTCACAAATTTTAATTGTAAGCATATTCAAATTGTTTCATTAATTAAAAACAGGGTACTAATGATAGTAGTTACCCAAGAAGGCATGGCCAAAAACATTGAAATTACACTAGGTCAGCAGGTCGACTCCATGCTGGCATTGAAACTCACCAATGTGCTTAACAGTTTTCTTAAAAATACTTTTTTAAGGGATATGAGTTCAGAGTTCATTGACCAGATCCAGGAATTAACTGCTGAAGAAACCCATTTGATTCATGAGATTCTTCCTCATTTAAAGAAGGCTTTACTTGAGGATGCATCCGAAATTCATTCCATGGGCCTCACCAATCTTTTTAATTATCCGGAGTTTAGTGATATTGAAAAGATTAAGCGTTTGGTTAATATCGTTCAGGAAAAACAGGTGCTTTCAGACATATTGACAACCAAGGATGGCAATCGCGTGATTCATATAAAAATTGGGAGTGAGAACGACAATGAAAGCTTAAAGGATTTTAGTATTATTACCTCCACCTATGAGTTGGATGGAGAAACGATGGGCGCCTTTGGGGTGATTGGACCCACCCGGATGAATTATGACAATGTATCATCGGTCCTGAATTATATACGCAATGAGTTGAATTTACATATCTCAAATTTATTAATGAAGTAGGTGATTATATGACAAAAAGAAAAAAGAACGATCCCGAAATTTTAGAAGATGACGTTTTGGTGGAAACACCTGTTGCGGAAACTCCTGTAGAGGAAACCACCGAAGCGACCGAAGCCGATGCATCCATTGATGACGAAAACGGCGAGGATTCTCCCGATAAAATTTTAAAGGAGATAGTGAAGGAGGATGAACAAATTTTAAATCGATTAATACGACTTCAGGCAGATTTCGAAAACTTTAAAAAACGAACACAGAAAGAAAAATCCGATATTTATCAGTTTGCATCAGAAAATCTGGCAACAAAGCTGCTTCCGGTCATTGATAATCTGGAACGGGCAGAGGCGTCCATTGAAGGTGCCGATGTTACAGCAGAAAGCTTTTTAAATGGTATTCAAATGGTGTTTAAACAACTCAAAGAGGTTCTTAAAGAAGAAGGCCTTGAAGAAATTGTTTGTGAAGGCGCATTTGATCCCAATTATCACCATGGTGTTGCAGTGGGCGAAGATGACGAAAAAGACGATCAGGACATTATGGAAGTTTTTCAAAAGGGCTACAGCTTTAAGGGTAAGGTCATACGACCCGCCATGGTTAAGGTTTGTAATAAATAAATAATTCAACAAAACAATAAATAAATTTCAGGAGGAAATAGATATGGGAAAAGAAAAAATTATCGGAATTGACTTAGGAACAACCAATTCATGTGTCGCAGTATTAGAAGGCGGTGAAGCTGTTGTAATTCCAAACGCAGAAGGAAATAGAACCACACCATCCGTTGTTGCATTTGCAAAAGACGGCGAACGACTGGTTGGCCAGGTTGCCAAACGACAGGCCGTTACCAATTCAGACCGTACCATTGCTTCCATTAAGAGAGACATGGGTACCGATCGTAAAGTTGTGATTGATGACAAAACTTATACTCCCCAGGAAATCTCAGCCATGATCCTGCAAAAACTGAAAGCGGATGCCGAAGCTTATTTGGGCGAACCGGTTAATAAAGCAGTTATTACGGTTCCCGCATATTTCAGTGATGCTCAACGTCAGGCAACCAAAGATGCCGGACGTATTGCCGGTTTGGAAGTTTTAAGAATTATCAATGAACCAACAGCCGCAGCACTGGCTTACGGACTTGATAAATCAGGAAATCAGAAGATTATGGTTTATGACCTTGGTGGCGGAACCTTTGATGTGTCCGTTCTTGAATTAGGCGATGGTGTCTTTGAAGTTAAGGCAACCAACGGAAACAATCACCTTGGCGGTGATGATTTTGACCAGAAAGTCATTGACTGGATGGCAGCTGAATTTAAGAAAACCCATGGTTTTGATCTTAAAAATGATAAAATGGCGCTTCAGAGACTGAAAGAAGCCGCTGAAAAAGCGAAAATTGAATTATCTACCGTTATTAAAACAGATATTAATTTACCTTTCATCACTGCTACAGCCGAAGGACCACAGCATTTGGAATTATCTTTAACCCGGGCAAAATTTGACGAGTTAACCCAGGATCTTGTAAAAAGCACTGTCGGTCCTGTTGAAAAGGCCATGAAGGATGCTGGAATCGGTAAACATGAAATGGACAAGGTTATTCTTGTTGGTGGGTCTACCAGAACTCCTGCTGTTCAGGAAACTGTTAAAAATCTTACCGGTGAAGATGCTTATAAGGGCATTAACCCGGATGAATGCGTGGCCATCGGTGCTGCTATCCAGGCAGGTGTATTAGCCGGTGAAGTTCATGATGTATTGCTCCTTGATGTGACACCATTGTCACTGGGGATTGAAACCTTAGGTGGCGTATTTACTCGATTAATCGATCGTAATACCACGATCCCGACCAAGAAAAGCCAGACATTCTCAACCGCAGCCGATAACCAAACCGCTGTTGACATCCATGTTTTACAGGGTGAACGTGAAATGTCCAAGGATAATAAAACATTGGGTCGTTTCCAATTAACCGGAATTCCTTCCGCACGACGTGGCATTCCCCAAATCGAAGTAACCTTCGATATTGATGCCAACGGTATTGTGAATGTTTCCGCCAAAGATATGGGAACAGGAACCACCCAAAACGTTGTCATTAAATCAACCACTAACATGAGTGATGACGAAATTGATGCAGCTGTCCGTGAAGCCGAACAACACGCTGAAGAAGATAAAAAATTCAAAGCGCTGATCGAAGCAAAAAATGTTGCGGATTCAACCATTTACCAAACCGAACAATCCTTAAAGGAAATGGAAGGCAAGGTATCTGATGAAGATAAGGCCAAAGTTGAAGATGCTATCGCTAAGTTAAAAACTGCCAGTGAAGGCGAAGATGCTGAGGTTATTACCAAGGCAACCGAAACATTAAATGAAGCTTTCTACCCATTAGCTCAAAAATTGTACGAAGAAGCCGCTGCACAGAAAACGCCTGAAGAGCAAGAAGCTGCTGCCGAAGGTGAAGAAGATGTGGTGGATGCAGAATACGAAGAAGTAAAAGAATAGTCTTGGTGAAAATCAAGCATACAAGTGGCAGCTGAGGCTGCCACTATTTTTGTTTGAAAGGTTGAATTTCAATTGTGAAAAAAAACCTTTCACTCATGGGGTATAAAGGGTATAATTAATAGTTGTTTATAACTACAGAAGGATTCAAAAGAGGTGAGATAATTTATGAGTGAAAAAAGAGATTACTATGAGGTGCTTGGTGTTAATAAAAACGCCAGTGCAGATGAAATAAAAAAAGCCTATCGAAAAAGGGCAATGGAATTTCATCCGGATAAGAATCCGGGAAATGATGCGGCTGAAGAAAAGTTCAAGGAAGCCAATGAAGCCTATGAGATTTTGAGCGATGCGGATAAAAAAGCTGCATATGACCAATATGGTCATGCCGGGGTCAATAACAATGCCGGTGGTGGTGGAGCTGGTGGTTATGGCGGCTTTGGCGGCGGTGGTTTTAGCGGCGGCGGCGGATTTGAGGATATCTTTGGGGATATTTTCAGTGCCTTTGGCGGTGGCGGCGGCTTTGGTGGCGGTGGCCGATCTCGGGCCCGATCAAACCGTGGTTCGGATATGAAAATCAGTTTAAATTTGAGCTTTCATGAGGCCGTTTTTGGTGTTGAAAAGAAGATTAAGATTAAGCGTAAAGAGGAATGCTCGGTTTGTCACGGATCCGGAGCTCAAAAGGGCTCGGATGTTAAAACCTGTGATCAATGCGGTGGTGCCGGCCAGGTTTATGTCAGACAGCAAACGCCATTTGGTACTATTCAGCAGGTTCAGGAATGCGATAAATGTCATGGTGAAGGCAAGGTCATTGATAAACCATGTCCACAGTGTCATGGTTCAGGTGTCGAGGCTAAAGAACGCACCATTAGCATTAAAATTCCAGCCGGTGTGGATAATGGCTCTGTGTTACCACTCCGAGGACAAGGCAACGCTGGGCCGAATCACGGACCAAGCGGTGATCTCTTTGTATATATCAGCGTCAAGGAAGATCTCATCTTTAAACGTAGTGGCGATGATGTGCATTATGAATTGCCCATCACTTATGCTCAGGCAGCTATGGGTGATAACATTGTGGTTCCTACCATTGATACTAAGATTAAGCTGAAAATTCCTGAGGGAACTCAGAATGGCAAGGTCTTCCGATTAAAAGGTAAGGGGATTCCCAATGTCAATGGCCATGGCCGCGGGGATCAGTTTATTACCGTTAAAGTCGAAGTTCCGCGTAAGTTAACCCGTGAACAACGACGTATTTTAGAGGAATATGCTGAAGCCACCGGTATGGATGCCCATCCCGAAGCAAAACGTTTTTGGGCCCGGATTCATGCCGAAGAAAAAGAAAAAGGTCCCAAAAAAGAATCATAAGAACTGAGATTCCGCCCCTACGGGATTAAACTTGCGTTTGCATAAATCATATGTTCTTTTTCGGTTCGTAGGGGCGATTATTAATCGCCCGCAACGTCGAGGTTTATGCATGCGTATTGGTAATCACCGTGACGTTGCGGGCGGGTACTACCCTCCCCTACGGTAGAGCAGGACGGACTAGTAAAAAAAAGAATGCCGGAACAATCCGGCATTCTTTTTTTGCTTAAAGAGAAATCCAGCCAATCAATGACGTTTTGTATTGACAAAGAAAGAAACGAGGTCTATAATAAAATTAGCAATTCATATAGACTTAATATGAATTAACTTTAAAGAAAGAACTGAGGTAATTACATGTCAAAAATAGCAAAAAGCTTAACGGATTTAATTGGCAATACTCCTTTATTGGAATTATCAAATTATGAAAAAAGTTTAAATCTTGGGGCAACGATTTTAGCTAAGCTTGAATATTTTAATCCTCTGTCATCGGTGAAGGACCGGATTGGATTTGCCATGATCGATGCCGGTGAAAAATCCGGAAAGATTAAAGAAGGAACCGTGATTATTGAACCTACCAGTGGAAACACCGGGGTCGGATTGGCTTTTGTTGCAGCGGTCAAAGGGTATCGTCTGGTTTTAACCATGCCGGAAACCATGAGTATGGAACGAAGAAACCTGCTTTCGGCATTGGGTGCAGAACTTGTATTAACTCCAGGTGCAGAGGGCATGAAAGGCTCGATTGCCAGAGCTAACGAGCTGGTTAAAGAAATTCCCAATGCATATATGCCGCAGCAATTCGAAAACCCGGCTAATCCAGAGATTCATCGAACCACAACCGCCATTGAAATTTGGAATGACACCGACGGTGAAGTGGATATGTTTGTTGCCGGGATTGGCACCGGCGGAACCATTACCGGTGTTGGGGAAGCACTTAAAGAGAAAAACCCCGGAGTGAAAATCGTCGCTGTCGAACCCACGGACTCTCCGGTGCTGTCCGGGGGCAAACCGGGACCGCATAAGATTCAGGGGATTGGCGCAGGCTTTATTCCCGGGGTGTTAAACACCCAGGTTTATGATGAAATTATTCAAGTCAGTAATGACGATGCCTTTAGCACTTCTAGAATTGTGGCTAAAAAAGAGGGGCTTTTGGTGGGGATTTCTTCAGGGGCGGCGATTTTTGCGGCCACGGAGCTTGCCAAACGGCCGGAAAATAAGGGAAAAAAAATTGTTGTGCTTTTGCCGGATAGTGGGGAGCGCTATCTTTCCACGGCGCTATATAACTAATGAAAATTTCTACAAAGGGCCGATATGCCCTGCGCCTGATGCTTGACCTGGCACTAAACAATACCGGGGAATACATTCCCATTAAACGGATTGCCGAACGCCAGGAGATTTCAGAAAAATATTTAGAACAGATTATCACCCAGATTTCCCGGGCCGGATACGTCAGAAGTGTCCGTGGGTCCCAGGGTGGGTATCAATTGACCAGACAACCTGAAGAATATACCGTTGGTATGATCCTGCGGCTGATGGAAGGGGAGCTTTCTCCGGTGGCTTGTTTGGATGAACCAGGGAGTTGCAAGCGCGGCGATCGCTGTGTGACGGTTGAGATTTGGCAGGATCTTAAGGAAGCCATTGAAAATGTGGTGGATAATGTAACTCTGGCGGATTTGGTCAAGCGCTATCACGAAAAGGGCAGCTGTGAGTATGTGATCTAGACAGGTGATAAAATCGTCCCGGGGACAATGGTAAATCGTTGTCGGCTGCATGATCGGACAGGCTACGCCTGTGCGCCATGATGCCGACAACTGATGTTACGATTGTCCCCGGGACTTACTTTTAAGTTTGAGTAAAAATCGTCCTGGGGACAATGGTAAATCGTTGTCGGCTGCATGATCGGACAGACTACGTCTGTGCGCCATGATGCCGACAACTGATGTTACGATTGTCCCCAGGACTTACTTTTTGATTTGAGTGAAAAATCGTCCTGAGGGCAATAGTAAATAAATGTCCGCGCCGAGGTTTGACGACGCACAAAAAAAAGAGGCTTGCGCCTCGGGATTTATAGAGATAGTTTTAGTAAAAACTGGGTATACTCACTGATGTTAGTGTAGTTTTTGTGGTTTAAGAGGAGTTCCTCGGCGATGTTCATGCCCAGCAGTGAGGGGATGGCGCGGGCGTCTTCGGGTAGCCGGGAGATGTCGTAGCAGAGGCCTCTGGTGGCTAAACGTGAGGTCATATTAATGCCGGTATAGGATAGTGCGTCCTGGAGCTGGTTGATCAGGTAGGCATCGACATCCAGGATTTTAAGGCTGTAACTTTCGTCCTGGTATTCTTTCACCAATTGGTGAAAGACTTTCTGGAAGGTTGTGTATAATCCGATGATGGTGTCACAGAGATAGGCCTGAAAATCCGACTTTTGCTGTAGGGTTTTGGTGGTGTCGCCGAACCAGGAAATAAAGTTCAGGCTGAAGCTTGCGGTGATGCGGCCAAAATCCTGGGCCAGGGGACCGAAGCCGGCAAACTCGCCGTCAATGATCCGGATATCGGTTTGGCTGACCATGATGTTTGAGCTATGGAGATCCGTATGGATGAGGCATTCTTTATTTTCCAAAAAGTTTGTCTGGAGACGTTTGACTTCAGCTTGAATCAGGGGGTTTTCAATCAGCTCTTTTCTTTTGGTCGCGGTGGCCGGGGCCATGTTGCGATTCCAGGAAACGGCGATGTTATCTTCAAATACCGGTCCGGAAAGGGCAGTGTATTCGGGGTTGGTAAAAAAACGTTCGACTTCCGATTTTTTGTAACGGGTGAGGTGAAGATTGGAGGAAAAGAAAAGATTGCGGGCGAAAAATGTCCCGAGTTTTTCATGAAGCTGGGGATGCTTGACCATGCGGCACAGATCAAACCGCAGTAGGCTGAGGACCATTAAATCCTCCATCACAATGATGCGGTTGGTTTCGTCAAAAACATAAATTTCCGGACAGATCCCGGGGTAAACCGAGTTCCAGAAAATCAGCGAGGCGATTTCGGAACGCATGCGTCCAAGATCCAGGGTCCAATCTCCTTCGCCAACGTTATTGTTTTTTTCTTCTTCAATGCGAAAACGCGGAAATGAAAGCATTTGCTTCAGGATAATGGATTTTCCGGAGCCGTCATAGGCGTGATAAATCAAATTGACAAAACCTTCGATGCTTTCTTTTTCGGCATGCAAATCCACCACCGTGAGATTGGCGTTCTTTGGGAAAATATTTTTTTCCTTAAGATATCCTGCGACCCCTTTGGGGGTCAGGTTTCCATAGCTGTCATTTATCATAGCGCACTTCCTTATTTTAAATTAGGATTCCGAATCGGATCCATGTAGTGGTGGATGGCTTCTTCCAGAGCTTCGATGCCTGCTCCGGTTTCGGAACTGACTTCATAAATGTTTTTAGGCTTAATCCCGGCATAGGCTAAAAAGTTCCGGCTTCTTTTAATGTTGCAGTCTTGATGGTCGATCTTTGTAATCACGCCGATGGCGGGAATATTAAAGGTATGAATAAAATTAGGCGGAATAGAGTTTTGGCTATCAACACAGGAAACCACCATAATCAGCAAACCCGCATCACAGGCGATGTTAATGGCTTGTCTTGAAAAGAAGGGAAGCTCAATGAATTCCCCGGGGGTATCAATAAAATCGTCGAAGTAACTGACCATTTGGGTTTTTGAATATTTCATTTCTTCATTGGAGAGCCGCTGTTTCAAGGTGGTTTTTCCGCTGCTGATTTTTCCGATAAGGGCGACTCTTTTTTTATTGTTGGCCATCTTTAGGAGTAGGTGATTTTAGGAATATCGAAGCCTAAAACTTGCTGCAGGCAATTCAGAATTTCGGATACTGCGGCTTTGACATCACTGACACGTCCGGTAATGACCAGGGAACCGCTAAAGCGGTCTAAAAAACCGATTTCAACTGGTGCCGCTTTGGTTGCAGCATCGGCGGCAATAATAGCGGCTTCGCTGGGAGTAATGGTGAGGATGCCGATGGCATCGCTGGCTTCATCATCCAGGCCTAGTTTTATATAGATATCATTTTTAGGTTTTGCGATAATGTGCGCCAATGTTACCTGTTTGCCGGGAACATATTCTTGTATGGAACGGCTTTTATTTTCAGTTGCCATGGTGGTCACCTTTTCCTTTTAAAATTTAATTTACAGTTAAATTTATTATAGCATTAAATGGAAAGCGGTTATATCACTTAACCATATTTTACAGAAACCAGGCAAAAAATTTCTCTGTATAACAATCAGGGCGATCAGCATAAATATTTTAAAAATCTGAAATTCACTGTTTATTTTATAAGAAAGATAGGGTACAATGGTAAATCGTAAAAGAAAAACGAGTATTTAGTGAGATAATCAAAATACAAATAACAGGAGGTACGGAATGCTTTGGAAAGAAGTTCAAATCACAACAACTTTAGAGGCTGAGGAAGCAGTGGTCAATGCTTTTTATGAAAGTGGAGCGCAGGGGGTGGCAATTCAATCCCTTCAGGATGTGCTCTTGATTCAACAAGATCCAAAAGTTAATTTTGTCGATGCGTCTCTTCTGGAAATTGATCCGGATGCTTCCATTATAACAGGGTATTTTAGTGAGCTTTCCAACACCGATGAAGCTTTGCATTTACTGATTACCCGGGTAAAAGCATTGCCAACCTTTGGCATTGATCCCGGCGATTGTGAAATGATGATTACCGAAATTGAAGAGGATGACTGGGCGAACTCATGGAAGAAGTTTTACAAACCCACCAAAGTGGGAAAGGCCATGGTCATCAAGCCTACCTGGGAAGAATACGAGGCTACAGAAGGGGAAGTAGTTATTAATATTGATCCCGGGATGGCATTCGGTACCGGGACCCATGAAACGACTCAGCTCTGCGCCATTAAACTTGAGGAATATATTAAGCCCGGGGATGTGGTCCTGGACATCGGCTGCGGCACCGGGGTTTTATCTTTGATTGCCGGAAAGCTCAAGGCTAAAAAAGTGGTGGCTGTGGATTTTGACACGCTGGCAGTTAAGATTGCCAAAGAAAATACCGAGCTGAACAATCTGGGTGATATGGTGGAAATCCGGGAGGGAAACCTTCTGGATGTCATTGATGAGGTCGCGGATGTGATTGTCGCCAATATTTTGGCTGAAGCCATTGTCGAGTTGTCATCCATTATTAAGCCCTATCTCAAGGAAAATGGCATTTTTATTTCTTCAGGGATCATTATCGAACGCTTGACGGATGTGTTGGTAGCCCTTGAGAAAGAAAACTTCAAACTGCTCTTCGTTCAGCAAATGGGCGAATGGGTTGGCGTGGTTGCTCAGAAGAGAGCTTAGCATGCATCGGTTTTTTGTAACGGAAGATCAAATCACAGGCACTGGTATTACCATTACCGGCGAGGATTTTAAGCATATTACCAAGGTTTTAAGGCTCGGCAAAGGTGAAACTATCGAGGTTTGCGACGCCGGGGGAACGGATTATCTGGTCGTTCTGGAAGCACCTATGACGAATACCATTACCGGAACCATTACCGAAGCCTACCCCTCCAGGGGGGAAACACCGCTGATGAGCGTCACCTTATTCCAGGGTTTGCCCAAGGGATCGAAAATGGAAGTGATCATTCAAAAGAATGTGGAGCTGGGCGTGGATGTGGTTATTCCGTTTAGCTCCCGGCGGTCCATTGCTCAGATTAAAGATAAGCAGGATAAGAAAATTGAGCGCTGGCAGCGGATTGCCTACGAGGCGGCGAAACAGTCGAAACGGGGCATCATTCCGGTGATTGGTGAACTGATGGATTTAAATAGTATTCTTAAAGAATCCGGTGCTTTTGATTTATTGCTGCTGGCCTATGAGGATGAGAAAAAACTGTCCCTGAAAGATGTGCTGACGGATTTTGGTCGGGAACGTGACACGCCGCTGAAAATTGGGGTGATTATTGGACCGGAAGGCGGCTTTGATCCTCAGGAGGTCGAAGTCTGCCAGTTGGCCGGGGTGAAAAGTGTGACCCTGGGTAATCGGATTTTACGCACGGAAACCGCCGGCATGGTAGTTTTAAGCCAGTTGAATTTCTGGAGAGAAGGAATATGATGCTTGATGTAAATTTTCATAAAAAAAAGGTTGCCTTTATGACTTTGGGGTGTAAGGTGAATACCTATGACAGTGAAGCTATGATGGAAATTTTTGAAGCTGCGGGTTACGAGGTTGTGGCTTTTTCCGAGGTTGCTGATGTATATGTAATCAATACCTGTACCATTACCAATCTGGGCGATCAAAAATCCAGGAAAATGATGCGCAAGGCCAAACGCCTGAATTCTGACGGGATTATCTGCGCGGTGGGATGTTATGTCCAGGCGTCACCTGATGAAGTTGAAAAAATCCAGGAAGTTGACTTAATGATCGGTACCAAAAACAGACATGAAATTCTCAATTATCTCGATGCTCACTTGAAAGATCATAAAAAGCGGGATTTTGTATCGGATATTATGGATGAGAAAATTTTCGAGCCGATGGTGATTTCAGAGGTCAAACGAAAGACCAGGGCTTTTATTAAAATCCAGGAGGGCTGCAATCAATTTTGCACCTATTGCATTGTGCCTTATGCCCGGGGGCCGATTCGGAGCCGCCCTATGTCTGACGTAGTCGCTGAGGTTGTTCGGGTTGTGAACAGCGGCTACCGGGAAGTGATTCTCACGGGCATTCATATTGCATCCTATGGCGTGGATCAGGGCGATTCAGATCTCATTGATTTAATGGAGGAACTGGATAAAATTCCCGGGCTTGAGCGGATTCGCCTGGGATCAATGGAACCTAAATTTGTCACTGAAGATCGATTAAAGCGTTTATTTTTAATTAAAAGCTTTTGTCCGCATTTCCATCTTTCTCTTCAAAGCGGCAGCGATACGGTGCTTAAAAGGATGGCACGGCATTATACCACGGCTGAATACCTCGGGATTGTTAAAAAAATCCGCGCATATTTCCCCCTGGCGGCACTTACCACCGATGTGATGGTGGGTTTTCCCGGGGAAACCGTTGATGAATTCAACCAGACTTTTGCTTTTATTCAGGCAGTGGCGTTTTACCAAATCCATGTTTTTAAATACTCGAAACGACGGGGCACTAAAGCGGCTGACTTTCCTAACCAGGTGGATGACGATACGAAGACAAAACGTGGTCATATTTTATCAGAATTATCCCAGAGCCTGGAAGTTGCCTTTTTGAAAAAGAACCATGGCCAAAAAGCCCGAGTCCTTT
Source organism: Acetobacterium bakii (assembly GCF_001263355.1). Lineage (GTDB taxonomy): Bacteria > Bacillota > Clostridia > Eubacteriales > Eubacteriaceae > Acetobacterium > Acetobacterium bakii. Next base: position 24,490 of record NZ_LGYO01000021.1, on the reverse strand, counting down.
TTGAAGCCTATACCAAAGGGGATTCCCATCAGGGTCACACCGAAAACTATATTCCGGTGATGTTTACCAGCGAAGAAAAAATTGATGGTAGAATTATGGAACTTAGGGTATTATATACTCAACGGTATGCAAACAAATTGACTGGAAATATTCTATAGGGGTTTAAAATCACAGTGATCCGTTCTGTTTGTTTAGATAAAATCATTTTTCCGCTTAACGTTTAACACTCTACATTTTAAAGGAGGAAATTATGTCCCAGGATTGTATCTTTTGTAAAATAGTCAGGAAAGAAATTCCCACAGAATTCATTTATGAAGATGACTTGGTTGTAGCTTTTAATGATATTAACCCTCAAGCACCGGTCCACGTTATTATTATTCCCAAAGAACACTACGAATCAATTCTATCTGTTTCTGCCGGAGATGACATTATCGGACACATCCATTTGGTTGCCAATCGGATTGTTTTAAAGCTGGGTATTGCCAAGACCGGATTTCGTCTGGTGAACAATACCGGACGGGATGGAAATCAGACCGTTCCTCATTTACATTACCATTTATTAGGGGGAAGAGAATTATTATGGCCTCCAGGTTGAAAAATAATTGACAGCGACCAAAATTTTACATATAATATAAGTTGACTCATACCATGTCGGTAAATAGTTCCAGAAATCACGAACGGATTAGAGGGGGGGGTTAAAAATGTCAGAAGTAAAAATCAAAGAAAATGAAACACTCGAGAGTGCATTGCGCAGATTTAAAAGAAAAACAGCAATGGCGGGTGTAATGTCTGAAATTCGAAAAAGAGAGCATTACGAAAAGCCAAGCGTAAAGCGTAAAAGAAAATCGGAAGCAGCAAGAAAAAGAAAGATGAAAAAAAGATAGGATGTGACTATTTGGCATTAAAGGATCAACTACAGGCTGATTTAAAGACTGCAATGAAAAACAAGGAAAAAATTCGGAAATCGACCATCACGATGATTCGGGCTGCTGTTTTACAAGTAGAGAAGGATCAAAAGGTTGAGTTGGGTGATGAAGATATCATTGAAATTATTGCAAAACAGCTTAAGCAACGTCGGGATAGCCTGACGGAGTTTGAGAAAGCTCAAAGAGACGATTTAATCCAGCAGGCTCTCACAGAAATTGAAGTAATTGAGAGTTATCTTCCTACACAATTGACCGTAGATCAAATCAGGGTTATTGTAACTGAAACGATTCAAGAAACTGGTGCAGTTAACGCCAAAGACATGGGCAAAATTATGAGTGTCCTGATGCCGAAGGTTAAAGGTCGTGCAGATGGAAAACTTGTTAATCAAGTTGTCAGGGAAAGCCTGATATCATAAAACAAACGCAAGGAGGATTGTCTCAGGACAGTCTTCTTTTTTTTAGGCATAATTTCCCGGCAATAGAATTCATAGGGATAAAAAGAGCAGGATCAATGCTATATGATTATTTAAGATTATGGTGATATAATTCAAAGCAACGAATAGAACTGGAGGGACTCAATGGAAAACAACATCAATCCTGAGTTTGGTTTAACCCAGACACAGGTAGAAGAAAGGGTAGCTGAAGGCAACGTCAATAGTCAACCACAATCTAAAACAAAGACCATTAGTGCGATTGTCAGGGATAACACGCTGACGCTGTTTAATATCCTTAATATTGTTTTGGCGTTGATGGTTATTTTTGTTGAATCCTATCGAAACCTTTTTTTTATAAATATTGTTATTATTAACACCATTATTGGGATTGTCCAGGAAATCAAAGCAAAGAAGACTGTTGATCGGCTTTCTCTGATTTCTCAACCTCATGCCATTGTTTTGCGGGATGGTAATCGACAGAAAATAAATTTCGAGGAAATTGTTCGGGATGATGTGTTGGTTTTAACAACCGGAAGTCAAATCCCGACAGACTCAAAGGTACTAAAAGGCGAAATGGAAGTTAATGAATCTCTGCTCACCGGAGAATCAGAGCCCCTTGTTAAGCAAGAAGGGGCGGCACTGCTGTCGGGAAGCTTTGTGGTTTCTGGGGAAGCTTTTGTTCAAGTGACCCAGGTCGGCATGGATAATTATGCCACGAAACTCGCAGAGGAAGCCCGGTTTATTAAAAAACCAAATTCCGAAATTATGCGGGCCTTAAATTTTATTCTAAAGGTTGTTGGTATTGCTATTGTTCCCATTGGGATTTTGCTTTTGTACCGGCAAATTGTTGTTCAGGGACTGACGGTGGAAGCGGGAGTAGTTGCCACCGTTGGGGCTTTGGTGGGGATGATTCCCGAAGGCTTGGTGCTATTGACAAGTGTGGCTTTGGCGGCCGGGGTTATCCGTCTGGGTCGTCACAACACCCTGGTTCAGGAGCTTTATTGTATTGAAACCCTGGCCCGGGTGGATATGCTGTGTCTCGACAAAACCGGTACGATTACCGAAGGCAATATGGAAGTATTATCACTTGAAATTCTTGACAATGAAAAAACACCGGTTCCCGGATTACGTGCCCTGGTTTATAATCTCAAAGACGACAATGCCACGTTTAAGGCCTTAATCGATTATTTTAAGGGGGAGCCCCCAAAATGGGACTGTGATAAGATTGTACCGTTTTCCTCGGCCAGAAAGTGGAGTGGGGCCAATTTTGGGGAACACGGAACCTATGTGATCGGTGCTCCCGAAAATATCCTGGGCAGTCGCTACTACAGCATTCGGGAAAAGGTGGAAAATTATGCCAGTCAGGGAAACCGGGTATTAATGGTAGGTTATGCGGATGCCCCGTTCAGAGGGGATTACGAATTACCGGATAATATCCAAACCATTGCGCTGCTTCCCATTGGTGATAAGATTCGCCATGAAGCGAAAAAGACCCTGGAATATTTTCGCAATCAGGGTGTGGACATCAAGGTTGTTTCCGGTGATAATCCGGTGACGGTATCCCAGGTGGCTAAACGAGCCGGTCTTTGGGATTCAGATAATTACATTGATGCGTCAATCCTGACCACTGACGAGGAAGTGGCAAATGCAGCTCTGAATTATTCTGTTTTTGGCCGAGTTACCCCAAACCAGAAAAAAGTCCTGATTAAAGCCCTTCAAGCAAAGGGCCATACCGTGGCGATGACCGGTGATGGGGTTAATGACGTGTTGGCGCTGCGGGAAGCTGATTGCAGTATTGCCATGGCAGAAGGAAGCGACGCAGCCCGTCAGGTTTCTCAGCTGGTTTTATTGGATTCGGATTTTGCCAGTCTTACCCAGGTTCTTATGGAAGGCCGCCGGGTGATTAATAACATCAGGCGGGTGGCTTCGCTTTTTCTGGTAAAAACTATTTTTTCATTTATTCTGGCCATAATTGTAATTATTGCCAATGAAGCCTATCCGTTTGTGCCCATCCAGCTTACATTAATCAGTGTCCTGACTATTGGTATACCCGCCTTTTTTCTGGCATTGGAACCCAATAAAAATAGGGTTTCCGGAGATTTTCTGGATTATATTCTAAAGAAGTCTGTACCCGGGGCGCTGACGATTGTGGTTAACATTGTACTGATTCTGAGCCTGGGTAATTTGGGGTCGCTGAACAGCCAGGAAATTTCAACGCTTTCAGTTTTGATCACCGGTTCAACCGGACTAATTATTCTTTTTAGAGTATGTCAGCCAATGGACAGTAAACGTTGGGGATTATTTTTTGCTATGACTGCCGGCTTTCTTTTTTCGGTGCTGTTTTTAGAAAGCTTTTTCTTTCTTTTACCAATAAGTACATTCACCGGCGTGATGTTTGCTATTTTGCTTGTAATTCTTCTGGATATTTATCCGTTAATGAAATTTTTTATTTGGGCAGTGAGTAAATTTGAGATAAGATATCTTGACTGGAAAAAGAGTAAAAAATAGAGCAAAAGATTTCGAGACTGATTATCGGTTTTTCTATGACCTAAATAATCAGTCTCGAAAAAGACTGCTATTGGGATAGTTCCAGGCGTCAGCCAGGGTTTATTCCAGAAAAAACAGGCGATTCTGTCATGTGTGAAAAAAAACGATCCATATTGAAAAAAAGTCTTGCTTTTATGTTTAGATCTGTGCTAAAATAATCAAGTCGCAACGGGGAAGTAACTTAGAAGCAACTTACGGAAATAGCACATCGTAAAAAAGTTTAAAAACCGCTTGACATAAACAACCAGATGTTATATAATAAATCACGTTGTATCGAGGTGTAGCGCAGTTTGGTAGCGCACATGGTTTGGGACCATGGGGCCGGAGGTTCGAATCCTCTCACCTCGACCATTTTTTTAAAAAGCAATTTATAGTAATTTTGGGGCCTTTAGCTCAGTTGGTTAGAGCAACCGGCTCATAACCGGTAGGTCCGGGGTTCGAGCCCCTGAAGGCCCACCATATTTTTTTGGCTCGAATTTAACATAGAACACTCAGGATGCCCAAATAGCTCAGTCGGTAGAGCAGAGGACTGAAAATCCTCGTGTCGGTGGTTCAATTCCGCCTTTGGGCACCACTAAAGAATGCAACAGCGAAAGCTGTTTTTTTTATGCCTTTTTTGCTTTTTTTGTATTCGTCAGTTTATCGTCACAAAAAAAACACATAATAAAGATATACTGTCTGCACAGATACACGAAAGGCAGAAATAATGAAAAGAAGAAAATTCAGATTAAAAAAGAAATTTAGAAATGCCGTGATTGGCATGGTAGTGATTTTTGTGACCGTCATGGGGGTGGCATGTGTAAACGCCGCGTCAAATCCATTGGGGTTATTTAATAGTGATACAGAAAAAGAAGAGGTAGAAGGAGCCGATAAAAATAGGGAAATCATTGTGCGCAGCGGAGAGGAAGATGTTAATGATGCGATGATGGCGCCCATTATTGAATATTTTGAAGTGAGCTTTAACGCGTTGGCAGATTTAAAGTCCACAGACATTACCGGTTTATTTGCAGACAGTACCGATGAAAACGCGCAGATCAACCAAGGTGCACTGGATTATCTGATTGGTTTGAGATTAAGCCAAAGCAATGATCTGCACATCAATAATTACTTATGTGGTTTATCCATTACGGATGTAAGCAATGACGACGGATTAATTGAGGTAACATTGGAAGAGGATCATACATTGAATTTTGCATTTACCAAAGAGGTGGATTCTTCAAGCAGTGGGATTGAGCACAGCTTTTTTCTGGAAGAAACCTCTGCTGGTTATGTTATTGTCGCGCATACAAAGGAAGAAGACATTTTTTTATTAATCGAAGAGGCGGCGGACTACTATGGCTATTCCCCGTCCATGATCAGTGAGCTCTTATCCGAAGCAGCTCCGATGGTTATGGAACTTGCCGGCGAGAAAGAAACATTTAATGAGATCGAAGCGGATCTGGTGGCATCTTTTGCGGATAACCCATATATTGCTGCGGATGCGGTTGACTATGCCATGACCTGGGTTGATTCGGTGGACGTCATTCGCAATGAGGACGAATTTGGGGTTTATGATGGCTATGGGGGTAATTGCAACAATTATATTTCGCAGTGTTTAAATGCCGGCGGAATACCAATGGATTATTTGGGAGATTATGACACTCAATGGAAATGGTATGGTGATACGGTTAATGAGGATGAGGATGCTTATGGCCGGAGTCCGTCCTGGGCCGGGGTTGAGGAATTTTATACCTATGCCAGCGAAAACACCGGTTACGGACTTGAAGCAGTGGTTGGCGACAATGTATACAGCGGCACTGTCGGGGATATTCTTCAGTATGCGAATAATGGGGAGTGGGTCCATTCGGTGATTATTACCCAGGTGGTAAAGGATGACCAGGAAAATGTACTCGATTATCTCATTAATTCCAATACCACTGACCGAATTAATTATCCGGCCAGTGCTTATGGATATGCAGAATTACGGTTAATAAAAATTATGGGTTGGAATGAAGAATAATTATTGGGTTAATTCCAACCGTTTTTGTTCACTTAACAAATAAAGAACCAGTTGTTCCGCCGTTCGGCCTGAGGTATTGATATGGCGGCGTTCCCACATAATGGCCCGGGACTCAAGTTCGGTTGAATCCATGGTTAATCCGGCTGATTTGGCCAATTCATGGACAATTGACAGGTATTCCTGTTGATTGGGAGTGGAAAAAGTGAGCATTAACCCAAACCGGCTGCTCAGAGAGAGCTTTTCTTCTAAAACTTCCCGGGCATTGACGGCGTCTTCTCGCTCGCTGAAACGTTCCTCAACCAAATGACGCCGGTTTGAGGTGGCATATACCCGAACATTAACGGGATTTCGTTCAAGGGAACCTTCGAGAACACCTTTTAGAATTTTATAATCCTGATCCTTGGTTTCAAAGGTAAGGTCATCAATAAAAAGAATAAAGGCATAGGGACGATGTCCGATTTTTTTAAATAAAAGAGGGATCAGTGAAAGCTGGTCTCTTTTTATTTCGATGATTTTTAAGCGGGTATTTTCAAAGGAATGAAGCAGCGCCCGAACCATCGAGGATTTTCCGGTGCCCATGCTGCCCTGAAGCAAAACATTAAGGCCCTGGTTATAATCGATTAATGCCTGGGTATTATTAATGATTTCCGTTTTTTGAAGTTGATACCCAACCAAATCATCCATAGTTTGGGTATTTGTTTTAGTAATGGGAATAAGCCGGCTCTCTTTATTAATCCTAAAGGAAGCATTGCCTAAAAAAATGCCCAAACCATTTTCATGAATTAATTGGGCCAGAATACTGAGAAATTCATCCGGATCATTATTATGGATTGCTGCTGCCAACGGTGTAACCTGGGCGCCTAATGACGAAACTTCTTTTAAAAAGATATTCTCGGTATCCAGTGAATAGTTGTCCAAAAAGTCGTCCCACTGAAAGTTTATCATTTGCAACAAAATTGTAACATCATGTAACATGCTGCTATGAAAGTGATGAGCCTCGGTCAACGATTGGGATTCACATAAGAGAGTGAGTGCATTTTCATCACTAAAAATGTTTTTAAGCAACAAAAACTCCCAGAGTGATTTCCCCACAGGGTGTTTCGGCAGGGGCTGATCGGGTTCCATAAAGCGTTCAATGACCATTGATTTCAGGTGGTAATAGGATTCAATTAGCTCTGAAGATGGCTTATTACCAACGGATTTCTCGGATTCCATTAAAACATTGATAAAGCTTTTGATTAAAGGAGTGTTGTTTATTTCCTGAAAAAAAACAAGCTTTAACGGGGTGGTACTGGAAAAATGTGTGATTGTAAGTCGATTCATTTGTCACCGTCCTGTAAGTAATTGGTTCTATAAAAGTATAACATAGGATTGAACTTTCTTAGAAAAAAACAATAAAAAACTTGTAAAAATAAAATTGATATGGTATTATTTTTGTAAATAAATTGTAACAAGGAGGAGTGACATGGATCGAATCCAAGTATATTTTGATAAAATTAAAGAGGGGCTGAAAAGGTCCCGATTTAATGAAGAAACAGGAAAAGGTGATCATCCCACTGGGAAAAATCATAAGTCGTTTAAAATGCGAAGCTCTGCGATAATCGTTGGTGCATTTTTCGTTTTGGCAGGAGCAGGGGTCGTGGATGCCCAAACAAGAGCTTATCAAATTACATATAAAGGAAGCCATATTGGCTATGTGACAGACCCTGAGGTTTTTAAAGAAGCTTTAAGCTGTGTTGATCAAGACAAAGAAGATAATAAGGTTGTTGCGGATGAAAGCGATTATGAAATACGCCCCGGAAGAGCCGCTAGGCGCATGAGTGTTGACGAAGTTGCTGAGGTTATTGAAAAAACAGAGGTTGCGAATCAGAAGAATAAATCGGAAGATGAAAACAATCAGGCTTTAACCATTGCAACAAAAGTTACTCAGGTAACAAAGGAAGCATTGGCAGTGGAAGAAACGACTGTAGTTGAGGCTGCAGAGGTTGTCGGAGAAACACCAATAGATAAGGTAGCACCGGTTGTTGCAGAAACTCCTATTGCTGAAGCGGCACCAATAGTGGAAGACACACCGGTTATTGAAACAGTGCCGGTAGTTGAAGAAACACTGCTTGCTGAAGCTGTACCGGTAGTTGAAGAAACACCGATTGTTGAAACGGCGCCGGTTACTGAAGAACCAGCGGTTGTTGAAGCGGCACCGGTTATTGAAGAAACCCCGGTAGTTGAAGCAGCACCGGTTATTGAAGAAACACCGGTAGTTGAAGCAGCACCGATAGTTGAAACAGTACCGGCAGACGAGGCAGTTCCGATAGCGGAAATAGCTGCGGCTGTTGAAGAAGTGGCAGTAGTGGAAGAAACCCCGATTGTCACCGAAGTAGCATCGGAAGTAGAAATGCCTTCAGTGGAAGTAGCTCTTCCGGAAGTTGTTTTAGAACTACCACCGGTTGCAGAAACACCGGTCGCTCAATTTCAATTACCGGCCAGTGGTTGTGTTGGTGAAATCCTGCGAACTTACAGCAGTGGATATTACAGTAATCATTCCAATGGTGCAGCCGTGGATATTTTAAACAGTGCCGGAACCCCGGTTTATGCTGCGGCATCAGGAACGGTAACCATGGCAGGTGTATACGGCGGTTACGGAAACTGTGTCGTCATTGATCACGGTAATGGACTATCAACCCTTTATGGGCATTTTAGCAGTCTTAATGTTATTGCGGGCCAGACAGTGAATCAGGGCGAGCAGATTGGATGTATGGGTTCTACAGGCTCGTCAACCGCAAATCATGTTCACTTCGAAATCAGAGTGGAAGGTGTTGCACAACCCATTCAAAATTATATCAATGTCAATACCGGAGATCAGGTATAAATTTCTGAGGTTGTCGATAAACCCGTCCTGGGGACAATGGTAAATCGTTGTCGGCTGCATGATCGGACAGGCAAGCCTGTTCGCCATGATGCCGACAACTGATGTTACGATTATCCCCAGGACTTACTTTTGCTTTATGAACAGTAAGGTTGTCGATAAACCCGTCCTGGGGACAATGGTAAATCGTTGTCGGCTGCATGATCGGACAGGCAAGCCTGTTCGTCATGATGCCGACAACTGATGTTACGATTGTCTCCGGGACTTACTTTTTGCTTTGCGAACAGTCCAGGTGTCTCTTATGAGGCATTTTTTTTATGAAATCTTTAAAAAATTCTTGCTGTGAAATAATAAATATGGTAGTATTGTTGTAAACATAATGTAACGAATAATAACAAGAGGTAAATAAATGGACGTAAATGTAAAGCTGGAACGGGAAAAACGAAAAAATAGGCGACGACGAAAAAGAATACGAACCACAGCGGCGGCGATTACTTTTTTACTGATTTTAACTACTATCGGTGCGGTACACGCTCAATCACAGGGGTATGAAGTGTTTTATGAAGGCGAAAGTCTGGGTTATGTTCGAACGACGGATGTTTTTAACGCTGCGGTTGAACGGATTGAAGATAATCTGGGTGAGAGTTATAATAATGACGAGATTGTTCTTGGTGGCGGATTTGAACTTGTCCCTGCCCGGGTTGAAAATCCGATGGATTTTGAAACCTGGATCGCGGTTTTAAATAAAAAGGGCATTGCGCTATATGCTAATGGGGCGATGATTATCATCGGGGATCAGGAAATGGGCGCGGTTGCATCGACCCAGGAAGCCTTGCGTCTGGTTGAAACCTATGAAAAGCTCTATCCTAATGGAAATCCCATTCGGTATGTTGAAACAAAGCTTCCATTGTCGGAAACAAAAGACTTTGGAACCATCCTAACCAGTATAAAAGGAATGAAAAAATAATGAAAACGAATCAAACCCAGAAAGCCATGGATATGGCAGTCAAATATTTATCGTTTAAGGCCCGAACTGAAAATGAAATGGTGGTTTACCTTAAGAAAAAGAACATGGATGATGCAACCATTGATCATGTAATGGCAAAGCTTAAAGAATATCGCTATTTGGACGATCAGGCTTATTTTAAAAATTATATCGAATATAATCGTCAGGTCACCCATTATGGGACCCGACGCATACACCAGGACTTGGGTCGACGGGGCATCAGCGATGAACTGCTTTTGAACCTTGAAGATCTTTTCCCCAGGGAAGAGGAGTATGTTTGTGCCGAAGCCGTGGCCCAAAAAGGTCTTAAGACTCTTAAGGGGCAAACCGTTCAGCAGAAACGCAAGAAACTCTATGATCGCATGAGTCGGATGGGATTTCCCTCGGATATGATTTTAGAGATCACCCGCAACCTGGAACTGGAAGAAGCACCAGTCGAATTATCCAAGGATGAGATGGCCATTGAAGAGCAAAAACAAATGGATAAGCTCAACCGGGATTATGAGAAATATTTAAGAACTCATAAAAATAAGGGTTATAAAGGAAAAGACCTGGAGTATCGGATATCCAAAAGCCTGATGGGTCGGGGCTATCCCTATGAAGTCATAAAGAATAAATTGGCGGAAATGCGGGAAGAATAGATTAAAAAAACGTTTGATAATTAACCCATGTGAGGTGATTATCAAACGTTTTTTTTGTTTTGGTGGGGGTGATTCGCCAGGGACAGGGGTGTGTTTAAGCATACGTTTAATTGTTGCCTAAACGTTGCGGGCGGGTAATACCCGCCCCTTGTAGAGCCGGACAGAATATTGGGCTACAAGGGGCGATTATTAATCGCCCGTGACCCCGGGTCATAAATCAACGTTACGGGTAAACACCCAACGCATTTGAATCGCCCAGAGGGTTTATTTTTGGATTAAAGGCCTAAACGTTTAATCAGGTAGGGGATGGCGCGTTCGAAACAGACGCCGTATCTTTTTTCCTGGTCCAGTTCCACGGTTTTGAGAATGCATTCATGGGCGTAATCAACAGCAATCTGGGCCGCTTCCGCAAGGGGAAAATCGCTTAGCAAGGCGGATAACAGGGTGCTGCCAAAAATATCCCCGGTGCCATGGAAAAACCCCTGGATGTGATCATTAAAAACATAGTGAATTTCTCCAGTCTTTGAATCATAGGTTGCGGCCCCGAGCTGGTTTGCTTCGAAGGAAATGCCGGTGAGCACAACTTTTGGGGATCCCAGCTTCGACAGTCGTTTTAAAAGGCCTTCAATATAGTCTCTATCGTAGCCTTCGGCAATGTAGGGCTCGTCCAGCAGAAAGGCCGCCTCGGTGAGGTTGGGAACGATGATGTCGGCTTTGGCGCAGAGCTTGGTCATGCCCCTGGCCATCTCCGGGGAATAAACCGAGTACAGTTCGCCGTTGTCCGCCATAACCGGATCCACCAGGATGAGATTATCCTTGGTGCGAAAGGTATCAAACAGTTCGGCGACTAAATCGATTTGTTCGAATGATCCTAAAAAACCGCTGTATATGGCATCAAAGCTGTGGTTAAGGGACTGCCAGTGGTCTGAAATCGGACGGATATCGTCGGTTAAATCACGATAAGTGAAGTTTTCAAAACCGCCGGTATGGGTTGATAAAACCGCGGTTGGCAAAACACTGGTATCGAAACCGGCGGCTGAAATTATGGGTAAAGCAACTGTTAATGAGCATCGGCCCACACAGGAAATATCATGAATGGCAACCACTCGTTTTTGTTTTTGCATATTAATGTCTCCTTGATTTTTATATCTATTTATTATATGATAAAACTGAACCTATTGAAAGCATCAGTTTTCAATAGTATATCAGGGTCAGAAAAGGAGCGCAGATGATTACCATCCATTTTAAAAATCAGGGCCAATCCCTTTACGAAGAAATATATGAATTTATAAAGAATGAAATACGGTCGGGACATTTGAAGTTTAATGAAAAACTGCCTTCCAAAAGGAGTCTGGCCGCAAATTTGTCGGTGAGTGTGAATACCGTCGATTCGGCCTATGGACAACTGGTTGCCGAGGGTTATCTGGAAGCCGTTCCCAAGAAGGGTTTTTTTGTCTGTGAGATTGATCCTTATCTCCACGGGGACGAGCTTCACCCGGTGGACATTGAATCTCTGCAAGTCAACGAGGATGAAAAAATTAAAATTGATTTTTCCCCGAATGCCATTGACAGCAATCTTTTTCCCTACGATATTTTTAGAAAAATATTTAAGTCCACCTTTAATGAATATGATCCGAACCTTTTAAAAAGACCGGATATCCAGGGGGATCTGGGGCTGAGAAAAGCCCTGGTTAAGCTTTTATACCATTCACGGGGGGTGACCTGTTCGGAAGATCAGATCGTGATTGGGGCGGGTACGGATAATCTGCTCCAGATCCTGGGGTTGATCTGGGGCCGGGACAAGCGCTTCGTTTTTGAAAATCCGGTTTATCTGAAGGCTTATACCATTGTGGAAAACATGGGAAATCAGGTTATTCCGGTGGACATCGATAAAAAAGGGATCCGCATCGAACCCATGGAAGCACTGTCGAACATTGCCATTTATGTGACGCCGTCTCACCAGTTTCCGTTGGGCATGAGCATGCCCATTGATCGCCGGATCAAGCTGCTTAATTTTTCAAACCAGGGGGAAGGGGCTTATATCATCGAAGATGATTATGACAGTGAGTTTCGCTACAACGAAAAACCGCTGCCATCGCTGCAAAGCATTGACAAAAATGGGAAGGTGATTTACATGGGGACTTTTTCAAAATCAATTGCCCCATCCATGAGAATCAGTTATATGGTGCTGCCGAAACCCCTGCTGAAGCTGTATCTGGAAATATCTGACGAGATCAGCTCCCCGGTATCCAGTCTTGAACAGAAGATGATTGCCGAGTTTATAGTCAGTGGGTCGTTTGAAAAACACATCAATAAAATGCGCAAAGTCTATAAGGAAAAAAGAATGTTTTTGATGGATGCCCTTAATCAATTGGAAGATAAGGTGAGAGTTACCGGTGAAAATGCCGGACATCACCTGTTGGTTCAATTGAAAACAGGCATGTCCGAAGCATTGATGTGTGCCAGTGCCCTGGCATTAGGGGTTAAGGTTTATCCCATTTCACCCTATTTTATCAATACGGTTCCTAAAAAATACACCAGTATGGTACTGTTGGGATACGGTTCACTCTCCAATGATGAAATCGATGAGGGAATTGCTTTGCTGAAAAAGGCCTGGGGACTGTAGAGATCATCTCTTAACCGCTTTTGTTTTTAATTGGTTAAAGTTATGGTATAATAATTTATTAGCATAGAAATAGTCAGTGCCAGCACTGAATGTTATATCGAAAATATAGAATAAGAGGTTACAATGAATATAAAACCAGAGATACTTGCACCTGCCGGAACCATGGAATCCATTATTGCCGCCATTAACGGAGGGGCAGATGCGGTTTATTTTGGGGGGAAATCCTTTAATGCCCGTCGCAATGCCGGGAATATGACAAAAGAAGAAATAACCGCAGCGGTGGCCATGTGCCATAGCCACAATGTGAAGGTTTATGTTACCCTGAACATTCTCATCAAAAACAGTGAAATGCCGGAACTGGTCGACACCCTGAATTTCTTAAAAGGACTTAATGTGGATGGCTTGATCGTCCAGGATATGGGCGTTATTTATTTAATTCGCAAATATTTTCCAGAGTTCAAGCTGCAAACCAGTACCCAGGCCTCGGTTTATGGACTGGAAGGGGTGTTGTTTTTTGAAAACATGGGCTTTTCAAGGGTCGTATTGCCCCGTGAAATGCCGTTAACTGAAGTCGCCCGGATCAAAAAACAAACAGCAGTTGAACTGAAAATATTCTGTCATGGCGCCTTGTGTTACGCCTATTCCGGTCAGTGTCTGCTCAGCAGCATGATTGGCGGACGCAGCGGCAACCGTGGACTGTGTGCCCAGCCATGCCGAAAAACCTATGAGCTTTTAGATGATGCCGGAAATTTTTACGGTTCCGGTTATCTGTTAAGCCCCAAGGATTTAAATACTCTGGATGACGTGGAAGCCATTGTGGCATCCGGGGTGGACTCCTTAAAAATTGAAGGCCGGATGAAAACACCGGAATATGTTTATGGGATTACCCGGGCTTATCGTGAAAAGGTCGATTTGGCCTGCGGCGAAGCGGTGACTGAAACCATTGATAAACAGGCGGTGATGCAGCTGTTTAACCGGGATTTTTCACGGGGACATCTGTTTGATGAAGCGAATATTTTAAATACTAAGATTGGCAAAAACAAAGGCACGTTGATCGGCAAGGTTATCGCCATGCCGGAGTCCGGCTATGTGGGCAAACATCGCGAATACAAACATCTGCCGATTGCTCTGAATGAAGGCGCCAGTCTGTCATTGGGAGACGGTTTATCCTTTGGCGCAGATGCCGCCATTGGCACCAAGGTCGATGCGATTTTTACCCTGGATGGCAAACGGCTGGAAAAAGGCCCGGTTGGAAAACAGGTGACCATTCCCTGTCGTCACGGGATTCGACCGGGTACTCTGGTGTATAAAAATTCCGATAAAGTATTACTGGATCGGTTAAAAGACGAAGGCTCAAAATCGGTGGCCTTGCCGGACCTGGCTGTTGATTATCAGGTTACCATCAAGGCGCTGAAACCGGTGGAAATTACGGCGGCTGCCCAGGGCATTGAAGCCCGTTATGTTTCGGACTTTATTCCCGAGGCACCGCTGAAAAACCCCTTGGATGAAGCTATGGTTAAAGAACAGCTGGCTCGCTTAGGGGGCACTGATTTTGTTCTCGGCGAAATTCACATCGATTTGGACCCGGACCTGTTTTTAACCCGGGGGCAGATAAACTCCCTGCGTAAAGCGGTGATTCAGGGTCTGGAAGAAAAGCTGGCAGCCAAAGACAAGAGCGATCCGGTCGCACCGACGATGGTGCCGCTGGCCAAAGAATTACAAGGAGACCGGAAGGCGCAAATTGATAAAAAGCGGTTATCTGTTGAATTCACCGAAATGCCGACTACCGAATTTCTAGCGGAATTAAAGGATCTGGGAGTGGACGAGGTGGTGCTGCCATTAAATGTCCTGCATCCTCTTGAAATGCCGGCCTTTGCCAAGAGTCTCGGTTTTCAGGTACTGCTGGCCACCCCGAAAATTATCGATGAGGCGGCCGCCGCGAAGATTCGCGCCCTGATGGATGAGGGGATCTTTCATGCAAAAGCCATTAATGGGCTGCTGATTGGCAACTATGAAGCTTTGAATATTTTACAATATCAGGATATTGTGCTGGAAGCGGATCAGTCCTTTAACATCTTTAATACCTTAGCCACCAAGGCTTTACAGCAATGGGGAGCAACCTCCGGAGTTTTATCACCGGAGCTCGATGGTGAGGAGCTCAAGCTATTGTCGGAAAATTCGGCCATTAAAGCGGTACTGCCGGTTTACGGTGCCCAGGAATTAATGGTCAGTAAAAAATGTATTTTCAACTGCCAGGACTGCCCCGAGAAAAAAGAAGGCAGTACCGGGCTCTGTCATAAAAAGATGAGTGCCAATTTAGTGGATGAGCGACGCCAGTCCTTTCCGGTGCGACGGGATGCCCAGGGCATCATTCATATTTATAATGGTGATACCCTGTTTTTACGGGAAGAGCTTTTAACCATGCCGGGAATCGAAACCTGGCGGATTTACCATCGCAACGAAAGTCTGGATTTGATAAAAACCGTGATTGGCTTTTACAGTCAGGAAATTTACAAAGAAAATTGGGGTCTTCCCGAGGGGCTTGGCACCGACGGAACGACCCGGGGAAGTTTTAAACGAGGAGTGAACTAATACATGGATCAACGAAGTCTGAAGGTCTTGGAATATCATAAAATTTTAAAAAGTTTGCGGGAGCGCTGTGTGACCCAGGGTGGCAAGGAAATGGCCGGGGAGCTGGTGCCGCTGGAAACAAAATCATCGGTGAATCGGGCCCTTGATTTTACGGATGAAAGTCTGGGGATGATTCTGCGCAACGGCCGGCCGCCCTTATCCGAGGTACCGAACACCAGCGATTATGTGAAGCGGGCGTCAATCGGATCGATGCTTTCCATGAAGGAACTGCTTTCGGTGGGAACGCTGTTGCGGATTACCCGGGATATGCTGAACTATTTTCATGCCGATACCCAAAAGAACGAATTGAATTTACTCAAAGAGCTTTTTTTGGTGCTGCGAACCTGTGAGGAACTGGAAAAGGAAATCACCCGTAAGATTATCGGACCCGAAGAAATGGCGGATAATGCGTCCCGGGATCTTTCCCGGATTCGCCGGGAAATGCAGTTTAAAAATAACCGCATCAGTGAAAAACTCAATCATATGATCAGCTCGATTTCTTTTGATAAGTATCTCCAGGAGAAAATTGTGACCATCCGCAACAGCCGTTATGTCATTCCGGTGAAACAGGAGTATCGCAGCCAGGTGCCGGGAATTGTGCTGGATAAATCCGCCAGTGGGGCAACCCTGTTCATTGAGCCCATGGCGGTGGTTGAACTGAACAATGACATCAAGATTCTGGTGGCTGAAGAGGAACAGGAGATTGTCCGCATCCTCAAGGATTTATCCCAGAAGGTGGCGGATAACCGTGATGATATCATCGGGAATTACGATATTCTGGTGGAACTGGATTTTCAGTTTGCCAAGGGAAAATACGGCCTGGATATTAATGGGGTGAAAACCAATATCAGTGATGACGGCGGTATTCGTCTGTTACGGGCGAAGCATCCGCTTATTCCCGCTGATCAGGTGGTAGCCTCGGATATTATTTTTGACGAGGGCATTGACACCATGGTCATTACTGGCCCGAATACCGGTGGAAAGACAGTTTCCCTTAAAACCATGGGGCTTTTAAACCTGATGATTCAGTCGGGGATTTTTGTGCCGGTTCGGGAAGGCAGTCAAACCCGGATTTTCACCAATATCTTTGCGGATATTGGCGATGAGCAAAGCATTGAACAGAGTCTCAGTACCTTTTCCTCCCATATGACCAATATTGTAGAAATTATGCGGTCGGCTGATGAAAACAGTCTGGTGTTATTTGATGAACTGGGTGCCGGTACGGATCCCACCGAAGGGGCGGCGCTGGCTATTTCCATTCTCGGTGCCCTGCATAAACGCAGGGTCACCAGTGTCTCCACCACCCATTACAGCGAGCTTAAGGAATTTGCCCTGGTAACCCCTGGGGTGGTCAATGCCAGTGTGGAATTCGATGTAAGCACCCTGCGGCCCACCTATCGTCTGCTCATCGGGGTGCCGGGAAAATCCAATGCCTTTGAAATTGCCAAACGACTGGGTTTAGGGGATGACATCATTGAAAACTCCCGGGAACTGATTAAAAATGAGGTTATTCGCTTTGAGGAAACCCTGATTAAAATTGATGAAAAACGCCGCCGCACCGAGGCCGAGCATGATGCCATCATCCGGCTTAAACAGCAGACCGAGGCCATGAAGCTGGATATGGACAAGGAACGGGAACGTTTTGTTCTGGAAAAGGAAGCCCTGATTCGCAAGGCGCAGGAAGAGGCCTTGGATATTGTTCAGACAACCCGTGAGGAAACCGAGGAAATCTACAAGGAAATCCGCACCATCCAGGAAACCCTGACCAGCGGCATCAAGGACAATAAAGAACTTGAGGCCATTCGCAAGCGAATTAAGGATAAAGAAAAAAATATTTACAATTTCGGGAATATTCCCAAGGATTACAAACATCATGCCCTGGATATTGATGAATTGAGCATTGGTATGAAGGTTTATGTCAACAGCCTGCGCCGTGAAGGGGTGGTGCTGCAGATCTTAACCCATGAAAACAAAGCCATGGTGCAATCGGACATGATTAAGCTGAAAGTGGATGTGGGAGATCTCACCCCGTCCACAGCCCTGGCGAAACCCGAGGAAACCAAGATTACCTTTAAGAAAATCGACCGCCACGTGATGAACACCAAATTGGATCTGCGCGGCAAAAACGGCGAGGAATCTTTGTTCCTGGTCGAAAAAATGCTCGGGGATGCCATGCTTTCCGGAAACAAACAGATTATGATCGTCCACGGCAAAGGCACCGGCAAGCTCCGCCAGATCATTCATGAATACCTTAAGGGCAATCCCCTGATCGAGGATTTCCGACTGGGCGCCATGAACGAAGGCGGCTCCGGCGTAACCATCGTCAATTTATAAAATTAAGAAAATTTTGGAGGAACAATGATATTATCGGATAAGACCATTTATAAATATTTGGAAAGCGGGGAACTGGTCATTGACCCAATGGAAAAAGGCCAGGTGCAGCCGGCATCGGTGGATATCCGATTGGGTTCGAGCTTTTTGAAGCTGGACGAAAACAGTTTTGAGGCCATGACCCTGACAGATGAAATTAAGTATATTTCAATAGAGGCTAATGAAATCATCATTCCATCGAATTCCTTTTTATTGGCCACCACCATGGAATACATCAAGCTGCCCTGTAACCTTACTGCCTTTGTGGAAGGTCGCAGCTCGATTGGCCGGATGGGCTTATTTATTCAGAATGCGGGATGGGTAGATCCTGGCTTTGAAGGGGAAATTACCCTTGAATTGTACAATGCCAATCGTCTGCCCATTAAGCTTGAAACCGGTCGACGGATTTGTCAATTGGTATTTGCTCAAATGGACTGCGAAGCACTGAATCCCTACCAGGGGAAGTATCAGGGCCAGCGGTCGGCTGTAGGCAGCCGTATTTTCCTGGATGAAGAAATATAAACAGGTGCATTGAAAAATTTAGCATCAGTGAGTGAAGGAATTAAATGAAAGAAATTTATTTAGATAACGCAGCCACGACCAAAGTGGATCCCCGGGTAGTTGCAAAAATGGTGGATGCCTTTACCAACAATTATGGCAATCCCTCGTCTTTGCATCGTTTGGGAATCCAGGCGGAGCTGGCTGTTAAAGAGGTCCGGGAAAGCATTGCAGCAACCTTGAATTGCGAAAGCCAGGAGATTTATTTTACTTCCGGCGGTACCGAAGGCAATAACATGATTATTCAGGGAATTGTTGAAAATAAACAGCGAAAGCGGATGCGGATCATTACCACCGGTATTGAACATCCCTCGGTCCTCGATGTTTTTACGTTTTACGAAAGTCATCAGGTCGATGTAGTGGTACTGGGTGTTGATGCCCAGGGACACATCGATTTAGACGAGCTTAAAGCCGCAATGGATGCGGATACCATCCTGGTCAGCGTCATGGGAGTCAACAATGAGTTGGGGACCATCCAGGATCTGAAGGCTATTGGCAAGATTATCAAAGACGCCAATCCCAAGTGTATTTTTCACACCGATTATGTCCAGGGCTACATGAAAATCCCATTGGATATTGGGGCCTGTCAGTTGGACGCGTTAACCTTGTGCGGACATAAATTTTTTGGCCCCAAAGGTGTCGGGGCGGTGTATATTAAAAAAGGCACAGCCATTAAACCGCTGCTGCGCGGCGGCGGTCAGGAAAAAAATATGCGGTCCGGCACCGAGAATGTTCCCGGAATTATTGGGCTGGGTGAGGCCATTGCGCTGCGCCGGAACACCTATATTGATGACATTGAAGTCATTATGGGCCTAAGGGATCGTTTTATTAATGAACTGGCATCAGTGGTTGAGGATTTCAAGGTCAATGGTGATCCCAACGGGAGTCCCTATATCCTCAATCTTTCCTTTAGCCGTATTCGGGGCGAGGTATTGCTCCATAGTTTGGAATATCAGGGCATTTATGTGTCCACAGGTTCGGCCTGTTCTTCGCATAAAAAGGAAAAACAGTATGTGCTCAAGGCCATTGGATTATTGGGCGATTATAAAGAAGGTACCATTCGGATTAGTTTTTCAAAGGACGTTACCCCAGAAGATGTGGATGACGCAGTGGTTGCCATTGCCAATGCAGTGGCCAGCCTACGACTTTTAGTGAAAGCCCGGGGCCGAAAATAATTTACAGGAGAAAACATAGATGGAACATGTTATTTTAGTACGATACGGTGAGATTGCTCTGAAGGGGTTGAATCGAAATTACTTTATCGACTTACTTGCAAAGAATATTAGAAATACCCTTGGCTGTGTGCCATCCGCCAAGGTGAAAAAGATTCAGGGACGGATTATTGTTAACCTGGAAGAGTCGGATGTGGAGCTGGGCATGAGTCGAATCCAAAAGGTTTTTGGGATTGTATCGGTCAGCCATGCGGTTGTGATTGCCAGTGATATTGATGTTATTGAAGAAAATGCCATTCAGCGGGTTCGTGAGGCTAAGGATATTAAAACCTTTAAAATCACCGCCAAACGGGGGGATAAAACATTCCCCATTAAATCTCCGGATTTATGCGCCCGTTTGGGTGAAAAAATCCTTGCGGCGGTTGATGGCATCACCGTGGATCTGCATCATCCGGATTTAAATCTCTGGATTGAGGTGCGCGAACAAACCTATATGTATCATGAATTCCTGCCCTGCAACGGCGGTCTGCCGGTGGGCTGCAGCGGCAAGGGTGCGCTGCTTCTTTCCGGCGGCATTGACAGCCCGGTGGCCGGCTATATGATGGCCAAACGGGGAGTGGAAGTTATCGCCGTTTATTTCCACAGCTTCCCGTTCACCAGCGACCGCGCCAAACAAAAGGTGGTGGATCTGGCCAAAATAATGAGCCAGTACTGCGGAAAAATCAAGCTGTATGTAGTGCCTTTCACCGAGGTGCAAACCAAGATTGTGGAATTGTGTCCGGATAAGCAGACCACCATTATCATGCGCCGTTATATGATGCGGATTGCCGAAACCATTGCTAAAAACGAAGGGGCTAAAGCTCTGATCACCGGGGAAAGCCTGGGTCAGGTGGCCAGCCAGACCATGGAAGGTCTGGGCGCCACCAATGCGGTAGCGGAACTGCCGGTTTTCAGGCCTTTGATTGGTTTTGATAAATCGGAAATTGTAAAAATTGCCCAGGATATCGGCACCTTTGAAACGTCGATTTTACCCTACGAGGATTGCTGTACTATTTTTGTGCCCAAACATCCGGAAACCAAGCCGAAGATTTCAGAAATGAAACGATCCGAAGAGGTTATATCCGAAATGATGGTAGGGATGATGGCCACGGCGGTGGAAAATGCCGAGGTTATTAAGCTGTAACGAAACACAAGGTCAAGCAAAAACCAGGCGCGATTATTGCCTGGTTTTTGTGGTATAATGGAGTTATTAAATAGTTAAAGATAGAGGAAAAAATAATGGCAGATAACAGTAAAAGTGGCATTCGCCAAACTTATATTAATGAACTCGACGATTTAGTCGGGTATGAAATGGAAAATCAGTTGCTTCTGGATGAACATGTCCTGGAAATTCTAAAACGTCTGACGCTGGCGATCCAGCGGGAAATACTGATTGCAACTAATGATAAAAACCGGGTCCAGTGGGTGACTATCGGCGATGCGTCGACGGTGGCCATCGGCGACAAGGACATGCTGTATCATGAAAAATGTCTGAATAAGTACCGGGTGATCCATACCCATCCCGGGGGAAATCCCAATTTATCCGAAGAAGATTTTTCAGCGGCAAAAAATCAGGGGCTGCAATGTATGGTGACCGTTGGGGTGGCAGAAGGTATGGCTACAAGCTTCGGTATTGGGGTGCCGGTGATTGAAGAGGAAACCATGGTCTACGGCCAGGCTTTGTTTAAAAATCTGAAAGAGCTCAACGCCTTTCCGCTGGAGTATTACATCCTTCAGGCCAATCGCTTTATTAAAAATGACCCCAATACCATTTTCGATGTTGAGGATACCGAAGAACGGGCGCTGTTGCTGGGCATCGAACTTCAGGTGAATCAGGGTGTAGACTTGGCGGACTCGATGGAAGAATTGGCCCAGCTGGTTAAAACCGCCGGGGGCAAGGTGATGGAACGGGTTACCCAGGCCCGGGGTCAGATCGATTCCACCTTTTATGTGGGAAAAGGCAAGATTCAGGAGCTGACCAAGCTGATCCAGAACAAGGATGTGAATCTGATTGTGGCCAATGATGAGCTGAATTCCAAGCAGATTGCCAATATTGAAGCGGTGACCGGCACTAAAACCGTTGATCGGACCACTATTATTCTGGATATTTTTGCCCGGCAGTCAAAAACCCGGGAAGGGAAGCTCCAGGTCGAGCTGGCCCAGCAAAAATACCGGATGAGTCACCTTAAGGGGCTGGGAATTGTCATGTCCCGGACCGGTGGGGGGATCGGGACCCGGGGGCCGGGTGAGAAAAAGCTGGAAACGGACCGCCGGCTGATCCGAAAACAGATCGAAGATCTTGAAGCCCGCAATGAACGGATCAATAAAAGCAATACCCTAAATGCCCTGCAGCGGCAGAAAAACAATATCCAGACCGTGAGTCTCATCGGCTACACCAACTCTGGGAAAAGTACCCTGTTCAATGTGCTGACCCAAAGCGAAGCGGTAACTAAAGATGGGCTTTTTGTAACTCTTGATTCAACCCTGCGGAAAATCGGGCCGGAACAGGGCGACTATCTGGTGTCGGATACGGTCGGATTTATTGAAAAGCTTCCTCATGATCTGATTAAGGCCTTTAAAACAACCCTTAAAGAAGTGGAAACCGCAGATGTACTGTTGCATGTGGTGGATGTGTCAAACCATAACTATGAGGCCCAGATTGATGTGGTCAATCAGGTGCTTGCGGATATTGGGGTTGGACATAAAATAGTAATTATGGTTTATAATAAAATTGATAAGCTGCCGGAGAATCAACGCGAGGAGCTGATCGCCAAGAATCAGTCCGCGGTTGAGGAACACAGTCTTTATATTTCGGCCAAGGAAGGTCTTCAGATTGATCTTTTGCTGGAAGTCATCCAAAAGGTCCTACGGGGCGAAAAACGGCAGATTAAGCTGTTAATCCCTTATGATGACAACAAGGCGCTGGCGGCTCTCCATGAGAAAAAAGTCGTGCTGGGGATTGAGTATGAAGGAGACGGAAATCTGGTGACCATCGAGATTACCGATGAGTTCCCCATACATTTGTTTGAAAAATACGTGGTTTAGGCCGTGGATGATTATAAAACTGTCCTAATTGCCAATGAAACAGAAAGTGAAGTTAAAAAATCCCGTTTTATCGGCATGGTATTTCATGTGGAAGATGAAACGGCGGTGGAAGGTATTTTAACTGAGGTTCGCAAAAAGCATTACAAAGCCACCCATGTTTGCTGGGCTTATGTGCTCAATGCTTCGCCGAAACGTCAAAAGGCCAGTGATGACGGCGAGCCCTCGGGTACCGCCGGAAAACCAATTCTTGATGTCATCAACCACCGGGAACTGAGGGATGTTCTGGTGGTGGTGATTCGTTATTTTGGCGGGGTGAAGTTGGGAACCGGCGGTCTGATCCGGGCTTACGGCGGCGCCGCCGGCGATGTGCTCAATCAGAGCCGGATCATTAAGAAACAATTTTCAGATCAATTAGAAATTATGGTCAGTTATTCCGGTTACGGCAATCTGATGAGTGGTTTATCCGAAAAAGAGATCATGGCGGTCCACGAAGATTTTGGCGAAAATGTCACTCTGTCCTTTTTCATCCCGGTGGCTGAAACCCCGGCATTTTTAGCCTGGGTTTTAGATCAAACCAATGCCAACAGCGAAGTGACCATGGGCGAACAGGCCTACGTTGATGTGGCAGAATCGTTAGATAAATAACAAACGAGCGAAACCCTTTACAAAAGCCACAAAGTTGGTTATAATTGCGTTAGTAAAAATTAATACTGAGTTTTAAGTTAGTGTGGATACAATAATGTATTTTAATTTAAGACAGAGAATAAAAATATCGGAAGGCTTTCTTTCGGTATTTTTTCTTGTGTTATTTACGATAAATCTAAAATTTTGTGGCTTTTTAAAGGTTGATTGGTTATAATAACAGAGTTTTCGTATCTTCGCGACAATCAATTGAGAAAGGAACACTATATGATAAAAAGCAACCGTGTACGGTTTTTGATAAAACTTATTTTTATAGCTTATCTGGTATGTTTATTTATGGTCACACTTCTGCCGGATGCAAGTAACATTACCTATGAAACAACTTTTAACCTCAGTCCCATTACTAGCATTGATGACTTTGCCTATGATATTATGCATAATGGTATTATTAACTGGGAATTTCTGGCAACGAAACCGACTGATTTCGTGGAACTTTTTACGTATACCTTCACCGATTCCTTTAAAAATTTGATTGGGAATATCATCATTTTTATTCCCCTGGGGCTTTTATATCCTTTATGTCGGAAAAAGAAAATTGGCTTTGTTGAGGCGCTGATTGTGATCCTCGGTTCGACGGTAGCCATCGAGCTGATCCAGTTTTTATTTTTGACCAGCCGCCGGGCGGATGTGGATGATATTATCCTGAATTTCATCGGCGGACTGATCGGATTTCTGATTTACAAGTGGTTAAAATAATGCAATATAAGTAATTACGAAACTATCGTGAGCTTCGCTGCCAGCTTACACGAAACAATTTCTACACTGCACGGCGGACAGTCTGTCGACTGTTCGCCTGCACGTTACTAAATTGTTTGTGAAAACTGACATCAAAGCAAGTAACGATCGTGTTTTAAATTACCTGCAATAGTCGGGTTAATAGATATATGGAGATTATGGGAAAAGGTGTCATAAAAAGAATATCGAAAAAATA
>NZ_LGYO01000020.1 GCF_001263355.1 Acetobacterium bakii | reverse complement strand
AACTGGCAGCGAAGCTCACAGTAGTTTCGCAATTACCAAACGACTATTAAGAAAGGAGGTTAGCACAAACAATGAAAGAATTTGAACAACACCTGCCCAGGTTTTTCGGCATTGTCGGTTCCTTGATTGGCATGGTTCTGGGTGGTTTTGACGGGTTTTTATATACCCTGATGGGTTTTATTCTCATCGACTACCTCACCGGAGTGATGGCGGCCATGATTAAGGGGAAGGTATCCAGTAAAATCGGTTTTACTGGCATTCTCAAAAAAATCCTCATCCTCATCATGGTCGCCCTGGGCCAGCTTCTGGACCAAAATCTACTAGGCGGCGGCGATGCCATGCGCACTGCAGTTATTTTCTTCTACACTGCCAACGAAGGTATCAGCATCGTTGAAAATCTAACCTGTTTGGATTTTCCCATTCCTGATAAATTGAAAAACATTTTGGAACAATTGTCCGAGCAGGAAAAAGAAAAGCGCTAAGCGATCCATTAGCTCCGAAACTTAATAAAGCATCGGTTATAGGAATAATTATTGTTAGCTTTGGGAAAACATGCCGAATAATAAGTTAAATGGCTACATCTGCCAACTTTCGCCAGAATTGCCTTCGCATTAGCAATTTCATTTTTAAATGTTTCCACGTCTACTTTGTGTACCCTTCCATTATCAAAACCGTCTTCCATATCAAGAGTTAAGTACCCATGTTTCATTTTCATTCCCCTTCCCTGGTTTAATTTTTCCTATAAAAAAAGCCACACCTCTTGTGTGGCAACTGGCTGTCCTATGATGGTTACGCCCATTACTTAGACCCTATAGTTTTGCGACACAGGTTTTCACCTGTTTTGCCTTTCTCGTTATCATCCTGATTGCAAAGTTTAATACCCCTCTAACTAAAAAATAAACAAACTACCTCAATAAATAAAAAAAACCTCCTGGGCCATCGGCCCAGGAGGTTTTGTGTGCGTGATACTACATTGCGTTTTTAAAAATTTGAATAACTTCTTCCAATTTAGCAGTTCTGGGGTTTGTGCCGCTGCAGGCATCCTTCATAGCATTTTCTGCCATAAGTTTGAAATCTTTTTCTTTGACCCCAAGTTCCGTTAGGCCGGCTGGG
The DNA here is from genome assembly GCF_001263355.1 of Acetobacterium bakii. GTDB lineage: Bacteria > Bacillota > Clostridia > Eubacteriales > Eubacteriaceae > Acetobacterium > Acetobacterium bakii. Next base: position 38,619 of record NZ_LGYO01000020.1, on the reverse strand, counting down.
ATACCAACATCCTGTGACAGTTGAATAATGGCATCAATTCCCTTTTCAGCTGCATCTCTGACTGAAAGGCCCTGAATGTTTTCACCCAATGCCACTGCGACATCAGCCAAACGTTTAGGATTGCTGTTTAAATTAAACCGTTGTACATGAGGTAATAAAATAGCGTTACACACACCATGGGGAAGATCATAAAAACCTCCGAGCTGATGAGCCATTCCGTGAACGTAACCCAGGCTCGCATTGTTAAATGCCATTCCGCCTAAAAACTGAGCATAGGCCATATTGTTTCTTGCTTCAAAATTGGATCCATTGGCAACTGCCTGGCGGAGATTTTCACCAATAAGCTTCATAGACATCAGTGCCGCGGAGTCCGTCACTGGTGTCGCAATGGTTGACATATAAGCTTCAACCGAATGCGTTAAGGCATCCATTCCGGTTGCTGCGGTTAAACTGGCTGGCATACCGATCATTAAAACAGGATCATTAATGGAAACGGTTGGTGTACATCGCCAATCGACTATTGCCATTTTTACATGGGTTTCCGAGTTGGTAATAATACAAAAACGAGTCATTTCACTGGCAGTACCGGCTGTTGTATTAATAGCAATCAAATGGGTCATTGGTTTAGTACTTTTATTAACCCCTTCGAAATCCCGGATATTACCGCCGTTTCCGGCAACAAGGCCAATACCTTTGGCACAATCATGAGAAGATCCGCCTCCTAATGATACGATCAAATCACATTTTTCTTTGGTAAATATTTTAAAACCGTCAGCAACATTAATATCTGTTGGATTTGGCTGAGCTCCTGCAAAAATAACAACTTTCAGCCCGGATGCCTCAATAATATCCTTAACCTGATCCGCCACTCCCATTTTTTTCATGCCGGCATCGGTTACGATTAAGGCTTTTTTCGCTCCCAGGCCTTTTGCCTGTTCGCCAACTTCTTTTACTGCACCGGGTCCCATTAAATTAACTACGGGCATAAAATACCCAAAAACTTGATCTGCAATAGCCATATTATTCCTCCGATATATTTATTTTTTTGTTTTTTAAGCTAACCTTCATTCCAAGATTCATCTTGAAATGGCCTATTTTTTACGCTGCACCGCCTTACATATTGATTAACAATTTCTCTGAAATCGTTTAACAGATTGTACCATGTATGCAATAGAATGTAAACTTCATATGCATATTTATATATATTTCTTAAGTTTATGTGAATATTAGTAGTTAATTTATGGTCATTTTACGTCTTTTTTTGGTAATATCGTCGTTTATACGAATACTTTCTTATTGCACGCCTTTCCTTATTTCTGAAGAAATATTCCTATGAATTAAATATGTCCGGTTCCAACCGATGTTTCGACAATCGCCTTTTTCCCCAAAAAAAAACACCTCCTGGCAGCTTTATCTGCCGGAAGTGTTTTTTTTTCGAACAATTCAAAATTACTAACTAGGTTTTTATTTAGGTAAAAGACACTTACTCCAAAAATCCAGAAGTTTCTTCTATTTCTTGCGTCAACCTGTTTTACCGCAACACCAGATTTTTTTTATTAGGTCACCGCTCTTACCGAGGGACCTGATTTGTTTTCTTAAGAAATCAAGACCTTAAATAACCTCAATACTTTTCATTTTTTCATAAATCCCGCCAAGCCGATTTTTAGGCATCCTCTGCAGATACTTCTGTAAATTGTACTGCATCCGAATCTCAGCTTCGGAAAAATCAACAGCATTAACTTCCTGGTTAAAGGTATGACGCTTGGCCAAAGCGCCAATTTCAACGTCACCAAGCAAATCAAAGACCATTGCCGCTTCGGTGTCGGTTAATTCTCCACCAATGATAATATCTTCCAGATCAGACAGCGTTTTAATGTGTTCTTTGATAATTTCAAGTTTATCCTCAAAATACCGACAGGAAAGGAATTCTTCCATAACTTCCCGGTAAGCGGCGTCATCCATTTTAACACCCATATAAAAAGTCATCATGGGTTTTGTATTAGGATTATAACGCGGTGAAAAAACATTATTCAAGCTATTCGTCTCATAGGCGGTGAAAATTGTTACGGCAATATCAGGCAGACTTAAGTGCACATAGTGCCTGAGGGATGTATTTTTAAGTCCCAGATCATCCAGCATAGCAATGCTCACTGGAAGCAATGCCGCAAGGACCGACTGCTGATTTTTCCCGACCAGCGTGCTTTTTATTATTTGGAGATCCGCCGGACTGAAATCAAGGGATTGTCGATTTTTACCGATCAGACCACATCCCAACGCACTTTGGAGAATATGCTCAAAGATATTTTCCAACAAATCTTCATAACCTTCATCGTAGCCCCACATAACTTCACTCACCGCCTGGGCATCGAACTTCGAACAGAACAGATTTTCATAATACAGATTTTCCAGGTATTGAATAATATATTCCACCCCGGCTAAGCTAATCACCGGATGCATCAGTTGATAATCGATGTCGCCCGGCATTTCATGGGCACTAAACTGAGGATTATACTGCATGAAAAAAAGTTTGATACCTTCAATGGTTTCATTATAAGCCTGGTGTTGTGTTGCGATTTTTGTTTTGCGCACCAGCTGAAAAAAATATCTGGCAACCTTTAATTTTCTGTTAATAACCTGGTAACCCAAATCGTAAAGTTCCTCGATGGGCACATTAATCACCTCATTAAGAGCCACTTCCACACCAGGAAGTGATTTGAGATAAATACCGATGGTATATAAATTTGAGGTCATGATTTCCTGGGCGGTTTCGATCTGTACCGAGCTGCTGTTCCCTTTGGTATAGCGCTCAGTGCTTTCGGCCAGAAGTTTAATGCATTCCATTTGAACCCGCTCGGATTCGACAGCATTGAGTTCGCCGAGCATATAGGCTTCCTGCAAAAGCGATTGGAAATAAAATTCCGTGCTCAATTTTGCTGCATCAATTTTTGAATGCTTCTGAATACTATTCATTTTCCTCCTCCATTTCCACAAATTCTTTGATTTCATCGGTTTCATTATAGTCAGGACTGTAACCGAATCGGATATTGCGAGCCATCCGATGGAGCTCACCATATTTAAGCTGATCCAGCGATCCTTTGCAGACCCCATCAAAATATTTTCGCATATATTTAATCAGATCATCATCGCTCATTAAATCAAGGGTTTCATTTTTATAGTAATAGAATATTTCAATGAGTTCCTCCAGAAATTCGATATAACGGTACTGTGAAATATAAGGACTCTGGGCAAACCCCACAATTAATTTTTCAATGGTTCCTCCCCCGAATTCGATTCTGCCAAGATTCTTCAGCGAATACGAACGGGTTTCAACAAGTTCCATGGCCTGCTCTTCGGTAAGCACCAGGGAATACTCTTCAATGACTTTATTACACAACATTATTTCTGAAACTGCCTGTTTTTCCATATAGGAATTGTCTAAAAGCATGAGATCAAACGACATATGGGTACCTCCTAAAAATTGTCAAAACAAAAGACATTTATTATTGACAATCTATTTCGTATGTGATATGATAATGTTTTATAAGACGTAATCATATTCATATAATTTTATGATACCACACTCACGAAATTAAAGCAATCAAATAATGAAAACAGGTGCCGACGAAAGCCGCGACACCTGTTTTTATTTTTTGCAAAATTAAAATGACACCTTTTTCCTAAAACCCCCATCTATAACCTGAACAGAATAGGTAATTGCAAAATTTAAAAAAGTAATTTGCTTTGATGTCAGTTTTCACAAACGATTTTGTAACGTCGAGGCGGACATCTCGTAGAGTGGAGAAATTGTTTCGTGTAAAGCTGGCAGCGAAGCTCACAGCAGTATCGCAATTATCTATAAACCCAATTTTGAAAGGAGAACAAAGCAAATGTACATTTTGGAAATTCAAGAAACCCTGAAGAAAGCCGGGTATGATCCTGGCCCCCTGGATGATATTGCCGGGCCCCAGACCCTGGCGGCCATTACAGCTTTCCAGACGGATCACGGCCTGGAAGCCGATGGCATGGTTGGTCCCATGACTCATCAGGCCTTGTTCCAGGACACCAACCCGGTTGTCCAGCCGGGGGATCAGCTCACCCACCACTTTAACCGCCAGGAATTCAGGTGCTGTTGCGAGGGGCGATTCTGTAACGGTTTCCCAAACGAAATGAACCCGGTCCTGATGGCATCTCTGGAAGCCCTGAGACAGACTCTCGATGTCCCCATCATCGTGACCTCCGGGATCCGCTGCCCCAGCCGTAACGCGGAAGTCGGCGGCATTCCCAATTCCAAACACCTGATCGGCCATGCCGTGGACTGCTACGCCCCGGGGCTGGATGTCTACACTCTGGCCGCGGCCGCCCGCAATCACAACCTTGGGGTCATCATCTACGAAGACCAGGGCTTCTGCCATTTGGAAATTTAATAAATACAAAAAGTAAGTCTTACCGACAATACTAATATCAGTTGTGTGCCTTGAGGCGAACAGGCCAGAGTCTGTACGCATTCACGCGCACACAACGATTTAGCATTGTCGGTAAGACGATTTTGCCTTTTTGGGTTAAGCGTTAATCCGAAAAAAATGACCTGAAGATTTTTTTCCCGGTGGGGGTTGCGGCAATCCCCCCCAGGGCGGTTTCCTTCAGCGCGCAGGGGAGCATCCGTCCCACCTGATACATGGCGTCAATGACTTCGTCCGGGGGGATGATACACGGCATCCCCGCCAGCGCCATGTCCGCACTGATGATGGCATTCACCGCCTGTGAAGCGTTTCTCTGGGCACAGGGTATTTGTACCAGCCCCGCCACCGGATCACAAACCAGACCCATCACATTAACCAGGGCCAGGGAACAGGCCGTTGCCGACTGCCGGGGCGTGCCGCCCAGCATTTCCACAACAGCGGCCGCCGCCATTCCGGCGGCTACCCCGCATTCCGCCTGACATCCGCCTTCAGCGCCAGAAACCGTGGCATTCTGGGTAATAACTGCACCAATACCCGCCGCTGTAATCAGGCCCCGGTACACCGTGTCCTGATCCAGCATCCGTTCCTCAGCCACCCCGACCATAACCGCCGGGAGAATACCGCAGGAGCCGGCGGTGGGTGCGGCGCAAATCTTGCCCATGGAGGCATTGACCTCACTGCAGGAAAGGGCATAAGCCATCACCCGGTTAAGGAAGCTTCCGGATAACCCGCCGGTTTGAGCATGGACAAACTGACCCTTGGCCAGACCGTTGATCATGGTTTTTGAAGGGTTTGGGGACGTTCCCAGTTGTCTTTTAGCAGCGGCCGTCATAATTTCATAACGTTTGGCCATGGTCTCAAAAATCTGTTCTTCTGAAGTATCCGAAAGTTTTTTTTCATTTTCCACAACAGCTTTCCATAAAGGCATATCTTCACTCTCGCACATATCCAAAAGCTCCCGTATATTGTTATACATCCTCATCCTCCTCCGATATCAAATTTAAGATCATTACATCAATCACATTTTTAACCTCTCTGAGCTGATCCCCCACAGCATCCGAAATTGGACTGTCGGATTCAATAATACAAAGGGCTTTTTCCCCTTTGGTGGTTCGGCTGACACTCATGGTGGCAATGTTTATATCGTGTTTCGCAAATACCCGGGTGATGTCACTGAGAACCCCCTTAGTGTCATACTGTTTAATGATAATACTGGGCAGGGTAGCCGAAAGGTTAATGGCAAAGTCATTGATTTTACGAATAACGATTTCGCCGCCGCCAACCGAAGATCCCACCACTTCCATGATTGTGCCATCCTCAAAAGCAAAGGTAAATTTTACGCTGTTTTCATGGACATCCCCCAGATCCGTTTCATAAAAATCATAATCAAGCCCCGCCTTTTTCGCCAGCTCAAAGCTGTCCGTCAGGCGTTCGTCCTTTTCACTGATATCAAGGGCTCCCGCCACCAGGGCCTTATCCGTGCCGTGGCCTTTATAGGTTTTGGCAAAGGAACCATGCAGACCAAATGATACATGATGAAAGGGTTTCTGGGCAATGGCCCGGGCAGTTCGGGCCAGCTTTGCCGCCCCAGCCGTATGGGAACTGGAAGGGCCAATCATTACCGGACCCAAAACATGAAAAATACTAACGTCCATTTTAATCTCCTTTGACTTCTTTATTTTTTACCCCAATTTATATGAAAACAACGCCTATTCAACAACATTGAAAAAACAAATGTGATAATTAATCATATCCAGCCCAAAAGCAAGGCTAAATGCTGCTTTGGGGTGCTTCCGCTAAAACTTCCTTTTTCAAACCCGTGGCATCAATGGGATGCCATTTATTTTTGAAATTCAGCAGCAAAGCTGAGTTGATAATAACGAATACCGAGCCGATATTATGAACCAGAGCCCCGGTGACCGGATTTAATATGCCGGCCATGGCCAGAATAATGGCGGCAAAATTAAGAGCCATGGAAAGGGATAAATTCAGTTTAATAGTTTTCATAGTCTTTTGGGACAGATTCAACAAATGAGGAATGCATTTAATATCATCACTGACCAGCACGATATCGGCGGCATCAACGGCAATATCCGATCCGATGCCGCCCATGGCCACACCCACATAAGCTTTTTTCAGCGCCGGGGCATCGTTAATCCCGTCCCCAATCATGCACACCAGTTTTTTTTCCTGCTGATACTGTTCAATTGCCGCCATTTTATCTGCGGGTAAACACTGGGCGCGGTAATCCTTGATGCCCACCGCTTCGGCAATATGCGCCGCCGCCAAAGGGTTGTCTCCGGTTAGCAGCACACTTTTGGCCCCCAGGGTCTTGAGATCGTTGATCACCTTAACCGTATCCCGGCGAAGCGTATCCGCCAGCGCCACAAAACCGGCCGCACAGCCGTTTCTGGCAACATAGATAATGGTACAGCCGTCGTTAAGGTATACAGCGGCATTGTCATGCATCTTTTGCGGGACGGTCACTGCGTTTTCAGTCAACAGCGTCGTATTACCCGCCAAAACAATGAAGTCGCCAATGCTGGCTTTAACCCCGCGACCGGGGATCATGGTGAATGCCCGGGGTTCGGTCAGTTTTGTTGCTAAGTGATTTCTAAAGTGAGTAACAACGGCCTTTCCCAGCGGATGCTCGGAACGCAGCTCCGCCGCAGCGGTAAGGGCCAGTAATGCTTCCGGGCTGATTTCGGGATCATAGCTATTGACTGCCACCACATCCGGTTTCCCATAGGTAAGGGTGCCGGTTTTATCAAAGGCGATAACCGACACCATAGCCAGCCGCTCCAGGGCATCCCCTTCCCGGACCAGGATGCCGTACCGGGAAGCATTGCCAATCCCCGCCATAATCGCGGTGGGAGTTGCCAGCACCAAAGCGCAGGGACAGAACACCACCAGAATGGTCACCCCACGAATAATTTCACCGGTCACAAGCCAGGTGCCAAAAGCCGATACCAGGGCAATCACAACAATCCAAGTCGCCCAGCGGTCGGCAATGCCGACAATTTTAGCTTTGCCGGCATCAGCCGATTCCACCAGTTTAATCATCCGCTGAAGGGAACTGTTTTCCCCCACCATAGTGGCTTCCATATCGAAGGTGCCGAATTGGTTAACGGTTCCGCTGGAAACTAAATCCCCAATATCCTTATCCACCGGAAGCGATTCCCCGGTCATAAGCGATTGATCAATGGATGTCTGACCCGAAATAATCCGGCCGTCAACCGCAATGGTTTCCCCGGCCAGCACCCGCAGGGTATCCCCCACCCGAACATCCTCGGCGGGGATCAGGCATTCTTCCCCCTGACAAATCACCCGGGCAATCCGGGGGGTTAGCTGGACCAGTTTCTCAATGCCGGCCCGGGCCTTGGCAACCGTCCGGTCTTCCAGCATTGCCCCCAGTACCATAATAAAGGCAACCTCCCCGGCGGCAAAGATCTCACCAATTAAAACCGCCGCCACCAGGGCAATGGATACCAGCAGATCCGCCTTAATATCAAAGTCATGAAGCAACCCTGCAACGGCTCCTTTTAAAATCGGCAGGCCACAGAAAACAATGGCCACCCAGGCCCCATCGATTTTAAAAATACTGATATGGAAGAGACTCATCAGCAATGCCACCCCGGAAATGATTAAAAAAGCCAGCCGGCGTTTGTCTTCATCCTCAAAAAAATCAATTATCATTTTCAAACCATCACCTAGCTCATTCGGGAAAAATGCTCGACGGCCTTGGTAAAGTCGGCAATGGTTTTATCCGGATCGCCATGCTCGATGCCCTCCCGGACACAATGCTGCAAATGGCCTTCAAGGATGACCTGGCCCACCTTATGCATGGCATTTTTGGCCGCATTGATCTGCATTAAAATATCTTCACAGGGAACATCCCTATCCACCATTTCGGAAATCGCTCTAAGCTGACCCTCAATTTTTTTGATTCGTGCCTGAACTTTTGGAACATCCATACATTGCCGCATATTTATAACCTCCATAATTACTAGTATTTTATACCCTAAGGGGTATAGGTATATTCTAAGCGGTAAAGTAAATTTTGTCCATTCTTATTACAAGAAATTTCCGGGGTAGTTAATCAACAGCAAATACGGGTAAGAAAATACATAAACCTATTTGATGCTTACACAAATAAAAATAAGGAGAATCAAAAAATGGAAACCATCGAAAAACAATTAATCAATAATCTGGAAAATTCTTTCCATGACGCCTGGGCAAATGGAGATGCCAGGGAAATTGCTTCCTTTTTTACCGATGACGGCTTCCGGGTGGGACCCGATGGAACGATTCAGCATGGCCGCTCAGAGCTTGAAGAGGCCTTTGCTGAAATGTTCAAAATGATGCCCGACGCCACTTTGACCTTCGAACCCGGTACCATCCGCCTCCTTTCCCCGGAATACGCCACCTGGCAGGGCGGCGTAGAAATTACCCTGGGTGAAGGTAAACCCTCGATTAAAGGCTACGCCCTGGATTTACTTAAAAAAGTAGATGAGCACTGGCTCATCCAGGAAGCCCATCCCAAAACCCTTGGACCGCTTGCTGTATAACCCAAAATAAAGCTTAAAATATGAGGTGATTGATTTTGAAAAAACGAGATTTGTATTTAAATCAACTGATTCAGTTTAAGGATAAACCCCTGATAAAAGTGGTTACCGGTATGCGCCGTTGCGGCAAGTCTACTTTGCTGGCACTGTTTGAGGAGTACCTGCTCAACATTGGTGTTCATGAAGATCAGATTATCCGCATGAATTTTGAATCATTTGAATTCGACACAATTACAAAATACACCCATTTATATACCTATATCAAAAACAAAATGATAACACCTCATAAACAATACTATATTATTCTTGATGAAGTGCAACAGGTTGAATCCTGGGAAAAAGCCATCAACTCATTTCTTGTGGATTCCAACGCAGATATTTACATCACCGGTTCCAATGCATATCTTTTATCATCGGAATTATCGACATTACTCTCCGGCCGATATGTTGAGATAAAAATGCTGCCATTATCCTTTAAAGAGTATCTTGATTTTACTGATTTCAAAAAGGGTGATACTATCGATGCAAATTTTAAAGACTACCTGGAATTTGGCGGCCTTCCAACAGTTGTTGAACTAAAGGACCAGCCGGATACCATCGCGCCATTTTTAAATGGTATTTACAATACTGTGATCATGAAGGATATTGTGCAGCGAAATCAAGTAAGAGATGCGGCCTTACTTGAAAGCATCCTTAAATTTATTGCAGCTCACATTGGAAAGGTCATATCTATAAAAAAAATCAGTGACTACCTCACCGACCGGGGAAAGAAAACCACAAGCGACACCATTGATAACTATCTGAAAATGCTGGAAAGTGCTTTTATTATTTACCGTGCAAACCGCTATGATCTTAAAACCAGTCTATTTCTCAAAACCCTTGAAAAATATTATATTGTTGACATGGGCATTCTCCGTCAACTCACCGATCTGAGTCACACTGATTACGGATATATCCTCGAAAACATTCTCTATTTAGAATTACTGCGGCGCGGGTACGCTGTTGCCATTGGCGAAACCGGAACCTTTGAGGTGAATTTCATTGCAACAAAATCAAATAAAAAAATATACTACCAGATTTCTGAAAGCGTCATGGATGACGAAACAAGAAATCACAAACTAAAGCCGCTACAATCCATCAACGACCATTATCCAAAAATGATTCTGACCATGGACAGCACGCTTTATTCAAATTTTAATGGCGTAAAAATTATGAACATCCTTGATTTTTTACTTTATTCAAAATAGGTAACAGGAACATGAAAGGCAGGTGGGATAAGTATTGAATGCATTTATTGAATTGCGGAAATCTTTTTTTGAAAGCCCGATTCCGGTTTCTTTTCCTGAGTATTACCTTGAAAATCCCGGGTTTAACCATGGCTGCGATTCGGTTACCATTGATTCCTTAGTCGGAAAAATTGCCAGAATCAGAACCCTTTACGCTAAAAAGGCTGTCAGCGAGATCCAGATCATGGAGCTTTTGTCAGAACTGGGAGAAAACGACTATCTGGATCGGTACAGTGTGGACCTGATCATCCGCCACCCAGCCATATTTTCCGAGGACCAATTAAGGCATCGGCTCCAATCCATGCTTATCGACCAAAAAACCACCCCGACCACCTTCTGCCATCTCCTCGATATCTGTATCGAGTGCGAGCTGCCGCTACTAGAAGAAAACCAACTGTTGAAGGCCCTACACCACTACGAAAATAATCCCACCACACTATCCCTGCTGCTGGATTACATGAATCACTTCCAGCAGCATGCCTGTACTGACTATTTATATGCTCTCTTTGATCAGGACTATTCCCCCAATTTAAAAATGCAAATCCTAGAAGGATTGGTTTCTCTATACACATGGAAAGACCACGACAGCTGTTTCATCCGTCAGATCATCCATAAAGAGGAAAATCCCCAACTCTATGGGGATTACCTGAATCTTCTCAATAAAAATACAACCTTTAGCCCAAAAGGGATCACCGTGATGCAAACCATGTTTTATGGGGATCCGGAGTTTGGTGGTAAAGGGCAAAGCGGCGGCCTGGGCACCCTTTTAAAAACCCTGGGAAACCAGTTAGCCAAACAGAGCGATCTGGCACGCGTTATCACCCTGACCATCAACAATGACTGGAGCCACAATCAAACCCTGGTAACCCATTATTCCGACAAGCACTGGCTGATCCGGCTTCCCGCATATCTGGATCCTGAGGATAAACACGCATTTTTAAGAAGAGAGCTTTTCATCAAACGATTTGTCGAGAAATTCGTCAATCAATTGGATCTGAAGCCGGATATTTTTCATATCCGCTATCTGGACAACGCTTCCAAAGCCATGGCCATGCTGAGTCGGGAAACCGGGGCAAAATTAGTCCTCACTTTAACCCCGGATCCCCACCGCACCATGGTGGATGAAAAGGGCCTCTTAAAGCAATTCACACCGGAAGAAACCCTGGAGAAACTAAATAAAATCACCATCGGAGACGAACTCTTGACCATGGCCCATGGGGTCCTTGGCATCGGCGGGATGGCGGTAAAAAAAGAACTGAAACTGTACTTTCCAAAATTGCGGCCTGAAATCCGTCAATTTGCGTTTCAAATGGTTGCCGAAGGCATTAATACGGATGCAAAGCCTCTGGACTTTGATGTCGATTTACTCCTAACCGATTCAACCCTGCACCACCATATCCACCGGGAATTCAACCACAAACCCATTATTTTAAATGTCGGGCGGTTAGCCCTGCAAAAAGGTCAGGATCAACTCCTAAAAGCCTGGGGCGAATCCCGACTGTGGCAGGATTATAATCTGGTCATCATCGGCGGCAGTTTTGACCATGCAAATGAAGAAGAAACCCGGATGATCCAGTTATTTAATCGCTACATGGCATCCCGGCCGGATCTCAAGGGCAGATTTGCCCATATCGAAGCCCTGTCAAATGGAATGATCCGAAACATCGAACGAAAAATCATGGAGCATCCCCCTGGTGATTTGCCCCAGATCTACCTGTGTTCCAGCCCCAAAGAAGAGTTTGGACTGGCCATGCTTGAAGCCTTGAAAGAAAAGCTGTTAATCTTCGGGCCGGTACAGGGCGGGGTTAAAACCTATATTAGCAACGGAAAAAACGGTTTTCTCATTGACACCACTTCCTGGGAAACAATTTCCGGTGAAGTGGAAAAGATACTTTACGACTCCAATCGAAACCGGGAAGACTTCGAAAAAATTCAACGCCGTGGACAACAGACCGTCCTTAAAAATTTTTCCATGGATCAAATTGCCAAACGTTTTCTATCCTTTTATTTGAAACTCAGTCAGGAGCCTTAAACCATGCGCTATCAACATGTTTTCTTTTTAAGTCCCCCGTTTTATTCCCATTTTATGCCGCTGCTGGCCCTGGCAAAGAGTTTTCGAAAACACGGAGTCCGGGTCACTTTCGGATGCAGTCGGGAATTCGAAGCCCCCATTGCTGCCGCCGGATTGGAATTTCAGGAAATCAATCTGAGTGCCAATAAGAACACCGGCACAGCCCGGGACACCAATCAGCCGGAATCCGAGCGAAAAAGGCTGGAAGAATTTTTCGCAGCCACAAAAGAAGGGCCCATTGAAACCCTGATCACACAGACAAAGCATCGGCGGCTGGATATGCTCGGCAATCCAGAGTCTCAAATGGAACAAATAAAAACCCTGAACCCCACCGGTACCGTCGATTTGTGGGTAGTGGATATTTTATCCTATGGCACAACCCTGAGTCTGCATTGTTTGCAGCTCCCCTACATTACCTTCTGCCCGCCTCATCCTAAAACCATACCCCGACCCGGCGAATACTATGGTGTACCCCAAAATTGGCCTGCCAGCTTTGTGATAGATCCTGAAAAATTAAACGCCCTAAAAAAAGCCTCGCTGCTGACGCAACAAGACTTCACCCATATTTTCAATCAGATTATTGACAAGCAGCACCGGCCGCCCTCATCAGTGGACAATGCATTTCGGCTGATTTCCAGCCATGCGGTTATTTACAATTATTTTGATTTTAATCAGGAAGAAAAAGCAACCCATAACCCCCATGAGATTTATATGGGGCATTCATTTGAAGATGAACCCTTAAACCCCGACTTCCAGAAAAAGGTGAACAATCCCCACCAACTTAAAATACTCATTACCCTGGGCACCTTTTTATCCAGTCGGATGGATGTCCTTGAACAATTGATTTTAGGCTGCCAGGCCTTCGACCCCGAAGCCCTGTGCATCGTTTCCGCCGGCAGCAACACCGACAATCTAAAAAAGTACTCATCAAGCAAGGTGATCGTCCAGCCATTTGTTCCCCAAAAGGCACTCATCCCCCATATGGATGTCATCATTCACCATGGCGGCTGCAACACCTTTACCGAAGCCGTATATTATGGCAAACCGATGATTATTCTGCCGTTTTCCAGTGATCAGTTTAACATCGCCTACGATGCCGAGAAAAATCACCTGGGCGTGACCCTGAATCCCAATCAGCTCACAAAGGAGCAGCTGCTAAATGCTTTAGGCCAGGTTCTGGGTCAAGCGTCTCCAAATCTGGCCCACTGGAGTCAATTTTCAAAAAATCGCGGGCCGGACTATGCGGCAAAAATTATTTTGACTTTTTAACCCGAGTTTGCAATCAGATCGAACCGATTTCATAGCTGCCTTTGTAAATGTTGCCAAGATTGCCGTCAATGGAAATACAGTCTCCCGCGCTAAAATTATGCCCGTTGATGGTACATCTTTTCTCGGCATCATAGACTTCCAGACCAATGCATTTTACAATACAGACCTTACCGATACTGGCTGCCGCCACGGCAGCGTGAGAGGTCACCCCGCCTTTGGCGGTAATGAGACCATCGCACACAAAGATCAGGGGGATATCATCCGGCACCGTATCCGGTCTAACAAGAATGATTGAAGCCTCCGGATGATCCCGTTTTAAAGCCTTCATATCATCCATATCAAAGGCCAGCAACCCCGACAGGATCCCGCTGGTCATGCCGATGCCGTGACCCACCAGTTCCATTTCCCCGGGTGATGGGATAAAGGTGGAAAAAGACGCCTGCTTTTTCAGATTCTGGTTACGGGTCTGGAGAATATATAAATCTTCCGGCGCTTCGGATTCAAAGGTGAATTCAATCTCCTGATGGACAAAGCCATACTCCTCGATGAGCCGGCTGGCATATCGGCCAAGGACCTCATAAATTTTCGGAAATCCCGATTCCAATGATAAATTGCTGTCCTTATAATCATTTTTTCGTTGTTCCTCACTAATGGGTAGCGTATTCACAAGACCCGAAACCACATCTTCGCCCTGGCTGCACAGGACAAAATCGCCATACAGATTAACCCCTGAATAGCCGTTAAAAGGACTGCTGGTAAAGACCACGCCGGTGCCGGATTTAGCGGAACGATTACCCAGAACCATCTTCTGAACGATGACGGCGGTTCCCCATTCTTCGGCAATCTGGAGATGTTCCCGGTAATAAATGGCACTTTCAGAGGACCAGGAATCCAAAACTGAATGAATCGCCTGCTTTAACTGTTTAAAGGGATCACTTTCAATCTGCACCTGATGATCCGCCAATATTTTTTTGTAGTGAAAGGCAATTGCTTTCATCTGCTCATTGGTAAATTGAATTTTTAAATCCACCTGCCAGCGCTGCTTATGGTCCTGCATGACCTGGTCGAAAATGTCCCGATCAATCCCATAGGCCATTCCCCAGCTTTGGAGGAAACGGCGATAGCAATCCCAGGCCGTCCAGCCAAAGCCATTCATCCGGCTGTACGCTTCGGCAATGTCATCATTCATGCCCACATTTAAAAACGTTTTCATAGCCCCGGGCAGAGAGATCGACGAACCGGACCGAATTGAGAAAAACAGCGGATTGCCGGGTTCTCCGTAATGCTGGCCGGTCAGCCCCTCAATCATGGCAATATGGCTTTCAATAAGATGATCCATATCGCGCCTCATGTCCGGGTGACCGTCAATGGTATCCTTGTGCCGAAAGACCTCGGTAGTTATCACAAAGCCCGGGGGCACCGGGAAATTATAGGTGATGAGTTTTTTCAGAAAATAGGCCTTGGCCCCCAGAAAGACCGGATTGTCAATTTTTTTGGTCCGCTGGGTTAACAGACTGAAGGAAAGGTCCGGATCATAGGTCATCATGCTTTCAATAAATGTTCGGGAATAATTGCTGATCATGCTGCGCATCACACTGATGGTATCGGTAATAAAATTATCCAAATCCTGAACCAGAAAAGCGGTCGAAAGATTGTCCCGGAGAAACTTTTCAGATTCCATATGATAAAGTTTCCGACTGTCGCCCGTAAGCGCAATCTCCCGTGATGCCAGCACCTGAGGGATAATCAGCTTCATGGCGCTTTCAAAGAAATCAAAGAAATACTCACTGATAATCTGCTTGACATCATTTGCCAAAAACTGAAAAATATTGATGTACTGATCAATCGAAAAGCTGGGCGAAGCCAGCCCGAACCGGAACATATCCAGATGGGAATTCAACCCCTGGTTGTAAATGCCGTCCAGCTCCAAACCATCCTTAAATAATACCAGAATATTATAAATCCGGCGAAAGGTCCTGGCGGTAATATATTCAGCATTAAAGGGCTGGGTTACCTGGGTCATCAGTTTGGCCACGGTCCGTTCAAGCCGGTACATCAGGCCCAGGGCATCAAACTTCGGCTCGATATATTCACCGTACATGGAAGGGATGTCGGCGGCAATATGACGTTTATAGTAAATATTTTCCGAGGCCTCGCTTTCATTGGGATCCAGGATAATCGCTTTCAGATGGTGCATGAGCTTATAAATCTGGCGGATGGACTCTTCCTTCTGGTTGTTCTTAAGACTTTTCTTCAGTTCTTTGAGGTTCCCGGTGATGTGCAGGCCAAACCGCTTAAGGATGGAGAGAACATCCTCAAATTCAAAGGAATACTTTTCCAGCAGCAGAAAATAAGCCTCAAAAATATAGCCGACGCGGATGACATCATTATTAGGCGCTTTGGAAAGCTTCGAGAGACTATCTTTAATGACCTCAATATCCAGCAGCATCAATTCTCCGGGACTGGAAGCAAGGATTTCACAGAGCTGCTGCAGGGTTTCATGGGGCTTAATAAACCATTCATCCCGCTCATCCAGACTCACGAAGATTTCATGGGGGATGATATCCTTAAGCGGTTCCTTATTCCCGTCGTACCAGTAATTGATGATTCTGCGGGTCAGCTCAATGTGGGTATTATTGCTTTCAATATGAATTTGCTTGCGGAAAAAATGAATGAGCCCATCTTCCCGCTTGGACAATTCATCAATGAGGGTGGTAGCATCCCGCAGCTCACCCTCAGCTCCGATTTCCCGGAAATAAACCGGAAAGAGTCGGGCCAGCTGCTTGATTTTGCGATAAACAGGTCCAATGTCGGAATTGAGCAGCTGGGTAATATCGCGCTGAAAGAGATCGGTATCGGAAATAAAAATGCCACCCAGCTTAAGGTTCACAATCAGCGCCGCCAGAAGCTCCCGCATTAACCGGGGGTTCTGTTCAATGAGTTCCAGCCAAACCCGGATATTTTTTACATGACTGGCATCGATTTCAATCTGCCAATCGGCGTTCAGGCTCAGCTTGCCCGGATAGTTAAAGCCCAGCTTAATCAAACAATTGGTGAAATAATCGATGTGCGCCGTATCCCCGGTATGGATAATCTCCTTGCCCAGCGTGAGAATGCAGTCCAGCACAGTCCCCCCATGATACAGCTTGAGTTCCTGAAATTCGGCCATGATGGTATTGAGAAAATCGGTGATATCGTCGGAATTGAGTTCGTCAAAGATATTGCGCAGATTACGGTTGACGTCATAAATGAGATGGTCCTTCAAATTATACATTCCCGGTAAATGCAGCAGATAATAAAGATAGTAGATGGTTTCAAGATGAGTGGGAAATTTTTCTGAAAAGCTGCGGAAATGATTAGCAATGTCATTGTAAAACATCAGCTTCATCAGACTGGCCCAATCGGAGGCCTGGTTTCTTTCCGCCCGGAGACCGGCAAAAAAAGCATGGCCGATACCCCTAATCGCTTCAGCCTTCATGGAATGAAACAACGGCTGTTTGGAAGCGAACCACTCTTCGGCCAACGCGGTATCATCCCAGTAATCAATGCATGTATCCAATAAACCCGCCACAATTTCCTGCAACGCCAGAGCAAAGTCAGGATATCGGACGATTTTACCGAGGTGAATTTTGAAAAGATCCGAATTTTTCACATATAAAAGTTCATGGGGCACAATGTCCTCTTTGAGGACATCGATACACTGATTCACAATCTTTTTGGGAACCACCTCCAGACTTCCCAGTCGGTCCATAAACCGCATCAGGATCTGGATCAAAAGTTCCCTTTGGCTGTCTTCCAGTTTAGACTGTAAAACCGACCGGATGATATCCACCAGGATGCCAAAGGCCTGCTCGGATTCGTCAAGCGACTGATACAGCCATAAATCCCCCAGGCAAATAGTTTGCAGGGATTCAATCACATATTGATTATTCCGATACCGGTGATTGAGCTCCACCAGAAATTCCTGGGTCCGTTTATAAATCCCCCAATAAGGTTGCGACAATTCCCCAAACCACTGCTGGGCCACCGGAATCTCGGTAACGGTTTCCCGGGTCTGGTTGAGATTGGCCTCTAAAGCCTTGGAAGAAAATATTTTTGCCATTTTATACCTCCCTAAAAATCAAGATAAACCGAAAAGCACGTTTCGATAATTTTGAATAATTAATCACAATGGGATGGCTGCATTTGTTTTCACCTTTATTATCCATGTCATGTTTCACAAAGTCAATCGATTATTTTTCTCGGCATTCCGGGCAGTAACCATAAAGATCCAGCTTGTGGCCCACAATTTTATAGTCCGTTTCACTTTCAATTTGCTGCTCATATTTTTTAATGGGACAATGCTCAATGGCCAGTATTTTCTTGCACCCCAAACAAATCAGATAGTGGCGGTGAACCATTCGATTATACTCATAAACCGAACGATTATCGCCGGATAAGGTCAATTTGGTGACCATACTTTTCTCCACCAAAACCTCGAGATTTCGGTACACCGTTGACAAATTAATGGCGACATCCATTTCCTGGATTTCAAAAAATATTTGTTCAGCCGAGATGGGATGATCCTTTTTCACCAGAATATCAAGAATAGCCATACGATGCTTGGTAGACTTTAATCCCTTTTCCTTTAAATCTTCCTGAATCGTCATCTTTTTCATTTAATTACCTCATTTTCAAGACGTTCTCGTTTCCGACTTTTCTCTTTCATATTAATTTTTACCATCCGACCCACATACAAACAAAAGTAAAATGTGACCGATAAAATAACAATTGCCGCTCCCGAGGCAATATTCATTTCATAGGAAATCCACATCCCGGCTAAACAGAAAACCACCCCGATGATGATGGCATAAATCATCCGGTTCCGGAAATTCAGACTCAGCATTCCCGCCGAAGCCGCCGGGGCTGTCAGCAAGGCAATCACCAGAATGATTCCCACCACCCTAATCAGAACAACCACTGTCATTGCCACCAGAACGAGCAGGACATATTCCAACAGGGTGGTATTGATGCCTAAAATAGAAGCAAATTCCTCATCAAATAAATAGGCTTTCCAGTGATTGAAAAAAACAACCACAATAAAAACAACCACCAGCGTTAAGCCGATCATCAGGTAGAGATCCCCCTGCGTCACCGATAAAATACTGCCAAAAAGGTAGGAACTCAGGTCCGGCGGGTATCCCGGCATTAAGGCAATAAAGAGAATCCCCAGGGCCATGCCCATTGACCAGAATAAGCCGATCACAACATCCGCTGCGGCCCCGCCTTTTTTATTAATATAACCAATTCCCAGCGCCGCACACACTGAAAAAACAAACGCGCCGATGATGGGCTCGAAACCCAGCAGATAACCCAGACCCACACCGCCGTAGGCAGTATGGGCAATACCGCCGCTCATCATGACCAGTTTTTTTTCAACGATGATCACGCCAATCAGGCCGCAGACAACGCTGGCAAGAATCCCCGCCAAAACGGCATTCTGCAAAAATTGATATTTAAATAATGCATCCAGCATGTCAGCACCCCTCGCCATGTTCTTTAAGCACCCGATGGGGAACCCCATGGGCAATCAGATCAACCGGACATCCATACAGATGATTAACCACTTCCTCGGTCAATTCCGGTTCCCCATGATAGACCAGCGTCGTGTTCAAACAGGCCAGTTGTCCGACATGGGATGATATCGCCAGCAGGTCGTGGGTTACCAGAATAATGGTCATTTCTTTATTCAATTCCTCCAGCAGGGCAAAGATTTGTTCTCGGGAAGCCGCATCCACACTAGCGGTAGGTTCATCCAACAGCAATAGCTTTGGTTTAACCGCTAACGCCCTGGCGATCAGCATTCTCTGAAATTCTCCCCCGGAAAGCTGGGAGATCTGGCGGTTCGCCAAATCCTCGATGCCAACTTTTCCCAGCAACTGAAAGGCGATTTCTTTATCTTCCTCGGAATACTTAAAAAAGGGCCTGATCCCCGCTTTAATGCGTCCGCTTAATACCACTTCAAACAGCGTCATCGGAAATGCCTTATTCAAAGAGGCAACTTGAGGCACATATCCCATCAACGTTCTATTTTTAGTGATCGATTCCCCATAAATTTCCACTGCTCCCTCCGTCGGTGGGACGATGCCCAGAACCGATTTCAGCAAGGTCGTCTTGCCGCCGCCGTTAGGTCCAATGATCCCCAAATATTCGCCTTCATAGACATCAAGACAGACACCGGCTATAGCCGGTGTCTGTCCGTAGTAAACCGTTAAATGATCAACATGTACTACTTTTTTTCTCACTTCATGACCTCTGCCATGGTATTCGCCATATTCTGAAGATTTTCAATGTAATTAGCGGCCAAGGGTGCCAATTGAATGGTTTTCCCCCCCAGTTCTTCGGCAAACGCCTGGGACTGGCTACTGTCAATTTCTTCCTGATAAAAAATAGCTTTAATATTTTCAGCCTTCGCCAGGTCGATGATTGACTGAAGCTGCTGCGGAGTAGCCTCTTTTCCTTCTTCTTCCAGCGCGACCATTTCCAGACCGTAGTCATCCGCCAGATATCCAAACGCCGGGTGATACACAATAAATTTCTTATTCTGAACCGGTGCCAGGGCCGCTGCAATCGACTGATCCACATCTTTTAACTGGGCCAGATAAGCGGCTGCATTTTTTTCATAAATCGTCTGATTATCCGGATCCAAAGCAATCATTTCCTGGGCAATGGTTTCCACCATAACTGCCGCCCGCTTAGGTGAAAGCCAGATATGAGGATCCCGTTCGCCGGATTCAAACAACCTTTCCGGATAAACAGCCTTAACCGCTTCCTGCAATGAAACCACTTTTACATCGCCGATGTTTGGCAAAATATTGGCTTCTTCAGTTGGCACCCCAATCGAAAAATAGAGGGCTGCCTGACTGAATTTTTCCATTTCCTGAGGCGTCGGTTCGTAATTTTCGGGACTGTTGCCCGGAGGAACCAATGTAACGACCTCTGCCAGATCGCCGCAAACCGCTTCAACAAATGTTTTCTCCGGCACAATCGTCACGGCGATCACCTTTTTTTCGCCATCGCCGGCTGATTGAGCGGTGTCACTGCTCTGGCAGCCTGTTGCCGCTAATAAAATACAAACTGCCAGGGTTAATCCAATCAAAACACGAACAATTCTCAGCTTTTTCATTTTCTAACCGCCTTAATATAATAATGATGCAAATGATTTGTATTTGCATCATTATTGTACGCCTATTTTTCATTAATGTCAACGAAAACTGGCCCTTATCAACGGGATTTCAGCAGTTGCCAATCGTTCTTTTCCGATCCGCTCGATATGCCTTTAACCGCATCGATATTACAGATGGAATGCAGCCGCTGCGCCTTAACGACTGCGGTCCCCGCTCCAACTATTCTTTAAATCCTTTTTCAAACTGCCAGGCATCTTTGCACATATCGACAATGTCGCGTTTGGCAACCCAATCAAGTTTCTGCTCAGCTTTCGAGGTGTCGGCGTAACATTCGGCAATGTCCCCGGGACGCCGCTCAACAATTTCAAATGGCACGGCCATACCATTGGCTTCTTCAAAGGCCTTGACTAATTCCAGGACACTGGTACCCTGACCGGTACCCAGATTATAAATGTGCACGCCTTCACTGAGGTGATCCAGTGCCGCCACATGGCCTTCAGCCAAATCACAGACATGAATATAATCGCGCACACCGGTACCATCCGGGGTGGGATAATCATTTCCAAAAACCCGCAGCTTTTTTAGCTTACCCCTGGCCACCTGGGCAATATAAGGCACCAGGTTATTGGGAATCCCGTTGGGGGCTTCCCCGATCAAACCACTCTTATGGGCGCCCACCGGATTAAAGTACCGCAGCAGCACCACTGACCAATCCGCATGCACCCTGGCCACATCCGATAAAATCCGTTCGCTCATGGCTTTGGTTTCACCATAGGGATTGGTGGTGGGCAGCAGCGACATCGTCTCCACAAAAGGAATCGCATTCTCCCCATACACCGTTGCCGATGAACTGAACACAAACCGTTTTACCTCGTATTTCTCACAGGCTCTGGCCAGTACCATGGTACTGACCAGATTATTGTAATAATAGGCCAACGGCTGCTCCGACGATTCACCCACCGCTTTAAATCCGGCAAAATGAATGATACCATCAATAACATGATTGGCAAAAACAGTTTCCACCGCAGCCGCATCGGTCACATCAATCTCATAAAAAATAAGGTCTTTTCCGGATATCGCTTTGATCCGGTCCAGAGTCACCGGTTTGCTGTTGGAAAAATTATCGGCAACAATAACATCATGACCTGCTTCCAATAAGGCAACACAGGTGTGAGAGCCAATATAACCGGCACCGCCGGCAACTAAAATTTGCATTAAATATTACCTCCTTGTAATCATAGGCTTCATTATATCATATTTTAATCGTGTGAGTCTTTACTTGGCTTTATCTGCAAAGATTAAGTGTAACAAAAGCTTTGCTTGATTATTGAATCTGGCACCGTCAACCTTGGCCTGGCATTATCCAGTCAAAATTTTGATCCGGTTATCATGATAATGTTGAATCCTAACGAATTAGGGTATCTAAAGAAAATGCAAGATATTCTGATTTGGAGGAGGATTTAATGCCTAATAATCAAAAGAAAAAATTATCGCAAAGCGAAACGTTTAATTATAAAAATTGGCATACTCTGGAAGAAGAGGTTGTTTTCGAAAAATTAGCAAGTGATAACACCGGACTCGAACCAGAGGAAGCAGCCAATCGTCTGTTAATTTACGGCACCAATGCGTTGCCCACAAAAAAACTGACCCCTCTTTGGACCATCTTGATTCATCAAATAATGAATCCCTTAATTTTCATTCTGATTGCGGCAGCCATTTTATCCCTGGCTTTAGGCGATGCCAAGGATGCAATCTTCATTCTTTTGGTAATTGTTTTAAACAGTACCCTAGGTGCCTACCAGGAGTACAATGCTGAGAAGAGTGCCGCAAGCCTGCAGAATCTTCTAAAGATTACGGCCAGAGTCAGGCGGGGAAATAAAGAGTTTGAGCTTTCATCCGAAGACCTTGTTCCCGGAGATATCGTTTTGCTGGCATCAGGATATAAGGTTCCCGGGGACTTGCGTCTCCTGGAGGCTAATAACCTTACCTCCGATGAAAGTTTTTTAACCGGAGAGTCCATCGAAGCAAACAAAAAAGCAGGCCGGCTGCCGGAAAATATTGGCATCACTGAAAGGGCAAATATGGCCTATGCCGGTTCAATTATTACCTCAGGCAGAGGCATCGGGATTGTGGTAAGTACCGGAATAAACACTGAAGTGGGTCAAATTGCTGAGCATCTGAATGAGTCAGAAAGCGCCAAGCCTCCGCTGGTCATGAGAATGGAGAAATTCACCAAACAGATCAGCATTGTGGTTTTATTAATCAGCGTTTTTTTAGCAGTTCTTTTGAGACTCCAGGGTCTTGATTTTGCCTCAATCTTCTTTGTGGTACTGGCCCTGGCTGTTTCAGCGATTCCGGAAGGTCTTCCGGTTGCTCTGACAGTGGCTCTTTCCATTGCCGCATCCAAAATGGCAAAACGCAACGTCATTGTCCGAAAACTTCCAGCGGTGGAAAGTCTGGGCAGTTGCACCGTGATTGCAACCGATAAAACCGGAACCCTGACCGTAAATCAACAAACCGCCCGACTGGTATTTCTGCCGGATGGGCCAGGCTTTCGAATTTCAGGCCAGGGATATAACGGCGACGGGGATTTTTCTCCGATCCATAAAGGCGACAGTTCGGATCAGGAGCGGAACCGTTTAAGAGAACTTGCTATTCTGTTTATGCTGGCGAATGAAGGCTCACTGACCCGGGAAAATGGCGAATGGATTCATTTCGGGGATCCCATGGATGTGGCTTTTTTGGCGTTGGGCTATAAACTCGGGATATCCCCTGATGAGGTAAAATCACAAAACCAGCTTTTGGAAATCATACCCTATGAATCGGAACATCAATTTTCGGCGGCCTTTTATCAGCAAGAAGACATGACTTTTATTGCTGTTAAAGGCGCGGTTGAAACAATTCTTAAATTTTGTCATCAAATGGAGGATCAGGATAAAACCGTTGACCTTGATACTGTAAAGATTGAAAAACAGGCTGAAGAGCTGGCCGCTCAGGGATACCGCGTATTAGGGGTAGCCGGGGCGAAACATCCGGGCTATGAGAAAAAAGACAAGTATGAAGATAGCGATCTGCCTAAAATGGTTTTTAGGGGGTTAGTTGGGTTCATTGATCCCCTGCGCCCGGAAGTCATCGATTCGGTCAACGAATGTAAGGAGGCTGGAATTAAGGTGATCATGATTACCGGTGACCATCCTAAAACGGCCATGGCCATTGCTACCGAGGTGGGCATCGCGCAACCGGATGAGGCCGTGGTAACCGGCCGGAAATTAAGTAAAGCCGGGTCTTCTGCCGATTCTGAATTTAAAACTCTGGTTAATTCAAGTCATGTATTTGCCAGAGTTTCACCCACCCAGAAACTGGAAATCGTCGAAGTTCTGATTAAGGAGAAAGAATTTGTGGCGGTTACCGGTGATGGCGTCAACGATGCCCCCGCCCTAAGACGGGCCAATATTGGCGTTGCCATGGGCTCCGGCACGGATGTTGCCAAAGAAATCAGTTCGATGATTGTAACGGATGACAATTTTTCTTCCATTGTGTCCGGGGTGGAAGAAGGGCGATTCGCCTATGACAACGTCCGTAAAGTCATCTATCTGCTTATTTCAACCGGTGCGGCGGAAGTTGCTCTGTTTATGGCGGCTATATTTGCCGGGCTGCCGTTACCCTTAACGGCTGTCCAGCTGCTCTGGCTTAACCTGGTTACAAACGGCATCCAGGGAGTCGCCCTGGCCTTTGAAGATGGCGAGCCCGGGGCCATGAAAAGAAACCCCCGAAAAACCGATGAGAAGATATTTAATCCCCAGATGATCAGTCAAACTGTGATCTCCGGTATCACCATGGGATCAATCGCCTTTGGGTGCTGGTATTTTCTAATTGTCGTCCAAGGCTGGGGTGTCATCGAGTCCCGAAATATTGTGCTGTTGGCAATGGTATTGATGGAGAATATTCATGTCTTTAATTGTCGCTCCGAACGCGTTTCTGCATTTAAAGTTCCGCTCAGTCATAATTACATCTTAGTCATTGGGGTACTCGCTGCCCAGGGACTCCATATCCTGAGTATGCATTTGCCCTTTATGCAGCAAATTCTTGAGATCGAACCCATTTCGTTTTTTGAATGGGGTGTGATTTTCGCTCTTGATTTACTGCTTTTATTAGTCATGGAAATTTATAAATTAATCATTAAGAAACTCGGATACCGGTGATGCATTCACAAACCGATTAAAAAATGCCATTAATTTATGAATTGATTAAGAACCCAAAAAACCAGGGCAATTTAAAATTGCCCTGGTTTTTTTGTCACTGAGACATTGTTATTAGCGATATTAAAAGAACTTCTGAAACCGCACTATCCTAAATTACTACTATCCAATGAATAAGGCACCTGATTTCGTTAAGACTCCTTGATGCCTGGCGTTTTATCATTCTCTTTCTCAACCAAGGCATGATCATGAACAACCGCAGTGATCACTTCATTGATAATATGATCCTCGCGTACTTCCCGCACTTTTTTACGGACACTCTCTTCCACTTCATATTCCTGCTTCAGTCCAGCATTAAGTGAATAAATCATCAGCACTAAAATAAAGGCAAATGGCAATCCGGTTATCACCGAAGCAGTCTGCAACGACGTTAAGCCGCCGCCAATCAGTAAAGTCGCGGCAACAACACCCTCCATCACCGCCCAGAAGATTCGCTGCGGTACCGGAGAATCCAACTTTCCGCCGGATGTCAAATGGTCAACAACCAAAGAACCGGAATCCGAAGAGGTGACAAAGAATACGGTGATCAGAATAATTCCGACAACCGATAAGATGCTATTAAGCGGCAATGCATCCAGCATATTAAATAATGCCATGGAAGCGTCTATCTTACCATCAACAGCGATATTGGCCAGGCCATTTGTTTCTTGAAAAATGGCCGTTCCGCCAAATACCGACATCCACATAAAGGATAACAGCGAAGGGATAAACATGACGCCCAAAATAAATTCTCTAACCGTTCGACCTTTTGAAATTCTGGCGATGAACATGCCCACAAATGGTGACCATGAAATCCACCAGGCCCAATAAAAAATAGTCCATGCACCCTGCCAGTTGGAGTCTCTGAATGTTTCCGTCCACGTGCTCATCTCAATAAAATTCGACACATAGTAGCCGATATTCTGGGTGAAGCCGCTCATGATATAAACCGTTGGCCCGGCCACTAAAATGAACACTAAAAACACTCCCGCCAGGACCATATTAATTTCACTGAGACGTTTAACACCGCCATCAAGCCCGATAACAACCGAGATGGTGGCCAGCGCCGTTATTCCAATAATTAAACCGACTTGAACGGGAACGCTGATTGATATGCCAAACAAGTGATTCAAGCCGGCATTGATCTGCGTTACACCGAGTCCCAGAGAAGTAGCCAGTCCTGTTAAGGTAGCCAAAACAGCCAGGATATCGATTAAATTCCCCCAAAAACCATAAATTTTATTACCGATAATGGGATAAAAAACCGACCGAATGGTTAACGGTAAACCGCGATTATAGGCAAAGAACGCCAGTGCCAAGCCCACGATGGCGTATATCGCCCAGGGATGAATTCCCCAGTGGAAAAAACTGACGGCCATCGCCGCCTGGGCCGCTTCCGGAGACCCGGGCGTTAAACCACCAAACATTGGCATTGGTGAGTATAAGTGTGAAATGGGCTCGGCGACACTCCAAAAGATAAGTCCTATTCCCGTCCCGGCACTTAACAGCATCGCATACCAGGCCGATTTGGTAAACTCCGGTTGCGCTTCCGGACCGCCTATTTTGATTTTCCCATAGCGGCCAAAAGCAAAATATAATGCGGCGACAACAAAAACATTGGCGACGGCAATTAAAAACCAGCCGGCATTTTTAGTAATCCCGCTCATAATGGCACTAAATGTTTCTTCGGCGCGGCCCGGGAAGATAAGGGTTGCCGCGATAAATAAAACTAACAATATGGTTGAAACAATTGTTACCTGGGGATGGATATCGAAGCCACGACCCTTCCAGTTTTTTTCTCCTGGTTCCTGATGATCCGCATCATCAAATAATGACACGGTCGGACGAATTTGCAGCCCTTTAAAAGGTTTTCTGTTTTTTATGGCCTTCACCCGTGCTGCTTTTTCGGCTTTTTTCAGTTTGTTGGCCAGTACTTTTCGTTTGGTCAATTCTATTTTTTTTTCGTCATTCATAAATTTTCCTTTCGAATGTTTCCTTTTTTACAAATTAAGCATCAACAACCAGGTCATTGACGTCGTTAAACTTTCGTACTAAAACTTTCGAGCATTACTGTCAGACACCGGCCTCCGCTTAAAAAGCCGACTAGGTTGTCAAACAAAAAATGCCATAAAACGGTATCCTTTTGATGTTATTTTCATATCCAAAGTTTTTGGCGGAAACCCGAATGCCATAAGGCGGTTGATACAATGACATAAATAATTTCAAGCTCTTGGCTTTTACATTTTCAGCCGATTTTACTTCCAGGGGAATGATACTTCCCTTTCGATCCTGAAACACAAAATCCACCTCAGCTTTTCCCGGCGAACTCCAGTAATAGGGATCAATCCCGTTGGTGACCAGCGCCTGCATCACATAGTTTTCAGTTAAAGCACCCCTAACGCCATAAAAACTCAACGGGTTATCCAAAATTATATTTGCCCTGATATCAAATTTCGAACACAACAGACCGGTATCCGCCATATACAATTTAAATGAACTATTATCGGCGTAAGCCGCCAGTGGCATCTTACCTTCATGAACGTGACAACACTTATTAATAATACCGGCCGCTTTTAACCAGTCCAGCGGAATTTCATAATCATAAGCTCTGGCGCCGGATTTAATAATTTTATATTGAAATTTATGGTTCTCTTTGGCAAGTTGACCAGGCACACTTGACCAGGCCGCCATGATTTTAGTGGTTTCATGGGGTGTTGCGTATTTCGCCATTTCCGCAATATAGGAGTCATTAAGGGTCTTTTGCGCAACCATCACAAAATCAAAGTCCTTCGTAACAATATATTCCGAAACTGACCAGGGCATCCCGCCAACCACCAAATATGTCTTATACAAATCCATGGCCGTTTCGTGAAGGGCCATGGGGGCGCATGTTTCAAAGGCTTCCCGAATGAGATTACAAATTTCGGTATTGGCCGTTGCCCACAGAAATTCTTCAAAATCAAGGGGATACAAGGTGATCATAGCCACCTTGCCCACCGGAAAAGAATATTTTTCCCGATTTGAAGCAATCCCCAGCAAGCTGCCGACCGCAATAATATGATACTCCGGCGCTTCCTCATAAAAATATTTCAATGCTGTCAGAGCGCGTTCGCAAGATTGGATTTCGTCAAAAATAATGAGTGTTTCACTTTTGAAAATTGACTGGCCGATTTTTGCCGATAATTCTCTGACAATCCGTTCGGGATTCAGATCACGCTCAAAAATAGCCGTTATTTCAGTCGAATTTTCCATGTTAAAATAAGCTGTATTTCGGTAAAATGTCTTTCCAAAGTTAAGTGCACTATAGGTTTTACCAACTTGCCTCGCCCCATTAATAAGAAGTGGCATTCTTCTTGAGCTGTTTTTCCATTTAATTAAGTATTTCTCAATCTTACGTTCCATATAATGTGTTCACCTCATATTTATTGTACCATATATCTGTATTAAGTCTACATATTTCGTAATCATCAGGCATGGTCACCACGCCGAAGCCGACTATGGCTTGATAAATGACTCAAATAAAGAAAAGAAGCACCGCCCAGTATAGAGTAAATTATTACCCCTGGAGTGCTTCCTTTCTTTATTTGAAGTAAGACCAGCTAATAAAAGTCAATAGGTTCAGGCACCGTCACCTGTCATTTTCTATTCGGCCTTTTTTATCATCGGCGGTTGCCAGTTGCCATCAAACACTGATTCCTGAGGCAGATAAATCCGCAGATACAAATGGAAATTGTCGGCCGAAATCGGCAACCAGTTATTGGCCATAGCGGCATCTGATGGTGCCTGGGTTTGCAACAACAAATCCAGCGATCCATCCTGATTATAGGTGACGGCGCTGCGGTCATTGATGCTGTATCGGTTAATCGGATTATCGATCAAAAAATTATTGCTGTCATAGGCGGTGATCGACCAGAACCCCTTATCTTTGGTTGGCGGGAGCTGATCTTTGTCAAAATGAATGACATAATGATTTGTGCCGTCAAAGGTAACGTCATCGCTGTCGGTATTGGTATTGGGGTAAATGGCCACTGAAACCGGATTAGCCGCCAAACCATTTAAGGCAATCAATGCCCGATAATCATATTCGGTGCCAAATTCTGCCACCGGTTCCCCAAAGAACCTCCAGTTGTTCATCTGAACCAGGAAATCCTGGGAGTCGTTAAAAAGGGTTGTCGACAGGTTATTGATCATCTCGGTCCAGTTTTCCTGGCCGGAATCCCCCAGAATCGCTTCATCAAACTTAAGGCCCGGTCCTACTCCCACCGCACTGATTTTTTCGATCATGGTCTGATCAGCATTGGCGGGGGGATTGGCAACCATTAACTGATTGGCCATATTAAAGAAATCAGCCGGGGACATCTGCAAAACATGTTCAATCGGGATAAAGTTATTGCTCTCAGTATAGGTTCCTTTGGCAGGAATATCGGCTTCCCCTGACAAATAATTTTGTAATGGTAGCAGTTGCATCTTATTTTGAATGGCATAAACATTATCAAGATCGGCTTCGCCGTAGCTGAGCACCCGGCACAGAATCCAGGCCATATTTGTTGGCATCGCTACCTGGGTCAGGCCATTAGGAATTTCGCCATTATAATCCGGCCCGGTAATTAGAAAAGCCGTTTGATCAGGATTGTCACTGCCGGAGCCGGTGATTTTCACCGCATTGGTAAAACCGTCCATGATCTCCCCGGAGCAAAAACGATCGGCCTTGGGCATCACAAAAACCATTGCAGTTTCCGAAAGATCCAAAAATGCCTGAGAATAGAGGGTATCGGTATTGAGGGTGACCACATCTTTGGCACTGGCATTGGCCAGATTATGACTGTGGAACAACTGATTGGCCGGCGCCTGGGTCGTCGTTGGCTCTACCGTATTGGTCATCTTTTCCATAGTGGCATTGACCAGCACTAACGGAAAGGCATATACGTAGGCATCATAGATAGTCTCCCATTGGCTCTGTTCTTTCGTTTCACTGTTACTGGCTGTACAACCAGTAACCAAGGTTATTACCAGGAATAACAATAACAGCTTGGTGATCTTTTTCATTATAAATTTCCTTTCTTTTCATTAC
Organism: Acetobacterium bakii; assembly: GCF_001263355.1. GTDB lineage: Bacteria > Bacillota > Clostridia > Eubacteriales > Eubacteriaceae > Acetobacterium > Acetobacterium bakii. Next base: position 8,493 of record NZ_LGYO01000020.1, on the reverse strand, counting down.
CATTCATTCTTTTCAAAAAACATGTCTAATTTTACCATTTATTTCTTTTATACACTAATTCAATATATTTATCAAGGTTTTTCAATAAACAAATAAAAAAACAGACAGTTGCCAACATGTCTGTTACTGCCGGTATCATTAGCGTGCACCGGCGGTACTCTTAGCGTGAAATAATCATCTGACACCGTCAAGGTTTTTAAACTGTTTATAGCAATCAAAGAGGGGGTATTAAAATATTAGTGAAAATTGCTTTGATTACTGGAAGATAAGGATCCTTCATAAATCTGTGTTTTCATTAAACTAAAAAGAAGAGATACCATAGCCCTGCTGACCCACTGAAAGAAAAAAACAAGGAGGTTAATTTATGGAAAAGTATGTGGATGGTTTTGTGATCCCAATTAAATGTGAAAATATTGAAAAGTACCGGAAAATGGCTGAAAAAGGCGGTGAAATTTGGATGGAGCATGGTGCTCTTGCCTATGTTGAATGTATCGGGGATGACTTAAATAAAGAAAAAGTGGTTCCCTTCACCCAAATTGCAGGAACCCTGGACCAGGAGACTGTAATTTTTTCCTGGATTGTGTATGAGTCCAAGGAACATCGCGATCAGGTAATGGCCGCTGTTATGGCAGATCCGAAAATGAATGATACATTGGAAATGGGTGAGTTAATGCCCTTCAATGAAAAGCGCATGACCTATGGCGGATTCAAAACACTTGTATATCTATTAAGTAAGGAAAAAGAAGTAACTGAATAGCAATAATGATTTATTCCATTGCAAGGTGTCTGGACTTTCTCTTTTTAGTTTAGTGAGAACATAAATAACGATTTGATAATTCATTGTCCAAGTACAAATATAATACTATATTAAGACTAATACATCAAGATGCATAGCAGTCATTGACGCATTAGCGGCCAAATGCGAACCAACCGGTAACTGGAAAAGCGCATAAAGTCTATTGAAACAATTTAAATCAGTTCGTAATATCTTCCAATTGCGTATTTACGGCACTTGTCTCTGTGAAATAGGTACTTCCCCCCATAAAACAGGAATATGTTTTTTAAAAAACGGTATCACAACCTTGCCTACCCTATCGAACAACCACTTTCTTGCAATATCAATTATTGTTGAAGCCGCATACACAAATAGGATCGACAATAAAACGTGCACTATAAACCACTGGCTAAACCAATAATTTTGAGTTTGCAATAATCCTCCATAAACAAAATCATTAAGTGCTGGGTCAGTGTGAATAAAATAGACTCCTAAAACAAAAGATGCAACATAATTAATTTTTTTTGATTTAATGTTTAACTTGGAAAAGAATAAAAACAACAAAACTGATCCAAACACATTAAAAATAAAATTATAACCCCACACTTGACTATTATCCCTTCCCAATACTAACACAACAAACAGGCTAAAGGCGAAAGTAATTGTAGCACACAATATATATCCACTAAAATATATGGATTTCGTACCATTTGGCTCATAAAACTTTTTTAAATATCCACCAATAGCATACATTAAAACAAATGTTATAATCCCATACCCATTATCTGTAACTGGAGAGTTAGGAAGAAATGATGGGTAAAAAGAAAAGAAAAACAACATAATAACTAAAAACGTCTGGTATATTTTCTTGGTAAGTTGATTTAATCCAGCATTTAAGAAAGGAATCAATAAATACAAAATTATAAATACTTTTATGAACCATTTTAGTCCTATAAGAATTGGGAACGCGGCTTTAATTGTCCCGACAATTGAAAAAGATTGCCATCCTAGTATTAAAGCAATAGAATAAAAAAATAGTCCATAGAAGGTCATTATAAATAACAGCTCTATCACTTTGTTAATCTGAACGCATTTTTTGTTAATTTGAAAATATCCGGTTATTAAAACAAATGTGTTTACCCCTACGATAAACATACTTTCAAAAAAATAAGTAACATAATAGTTATAATCTGTTTGCGTTAATTGACTTAACGCTCCTCCCATATCTCCATTAAAATAATGCAAACCGACTATCATAAGCATTGAAATAATCCTTAATAGTTCAAAGTTAGATTGACGTACTACTGCATTCTTCATAATCCCCCCAGTTAATATAGTTATCGTAAACAATAACTATATTAACACAAATTCCTCAACTGGTGGGAATATTAAAATTTAATTTAAATAGATTTTTGACCCATTTGACAATTTAATATATACTTTCTCATCAGTATAGTTAACGCCTATGCAAGTACCCTTTCCGATAATTTTATTTCGCTTGAAATTGCACCATTGTTAATGATCTCAATGCCTTTCTCAAACACTTGCTTTCCCCTGGAATACCCACCATCAATAAATCGCATCGTTTCTACTGTCTTTCCAACAGCCAACATCAAGCTGCATTTTTCTTTCGTTTTAACAGTCATGTAAAGCATATAATTCGTGCTGAACCAACCGGGAACTGGAAAAGCCCTTTTTCGAAGGTCTTCACATGTACAGTCACATGTACTTTTAATATATTTCGCTTCTATGACCTATATCAATGATAACGATTTTTATTCTTTCATCTTCTATGAGTGCAAGAATCCGATAATCACCAACACGATATCTCCACTTTCCACTATGGTTTGCCGTCAGAGGTTTGCCCTGAATCCTTGGATTATCGCAATTTTCAAGATTTTTTTCAATCCATCCAATTAGGATCGACGCTTGATAGCGATCCATTTTTTTTAATTTTTTTAGTGTAGCATCAGAAAATTCAACAATAAACATCCTATAACCCTAGTTCTCTCTTTACATCGCCAAGAGAATAGGTTTTTTCAATCTTATTCAGGACTTCATCGAAAGTTTTTAAATCAATTTCATCCTCAATTTTTTCGATCACCGAAGCTCTAACTAAGTCGGAAACAGACAGACCATGCATTTTAGCATAGTTTCTAACCAGCAAATCTTCCTTTTTAGAAAGTCGAACAGAGATTGTACTCATTTTATTTCACCTCTTAATTAACTTATTTTTGTAATACATTGTATTACTACATTCTCTATTTGTCAATATCGATTTTGGATTCTCAATAAGTTATGTTCAAGTTAAGTTACAGGCACCGTCACCCGGAGATGGACATACTTAAAATATAATACTTTACAAATGGCTCCAATAACGGTACAATTAATTGTACCATTAATAGTACAATTAAACAAAAGGGGTGAGAAAAATGTTAGCAGTAAATTATTCAACGATTCGTAGTAAGTTAAAAGATTATTGTGATAAAGCAACCGATGAAAATGAGACTGTCATTGTGACCCGTAAAGATGAAAAAAATGTTGTCATCATAAGTCTTGAAAAATACAACGAAATTATGAGAGCAGCTCGAAATGCTGAGTATCTTGATATGATTGATCGCAGCATGGAGCAAGTCAGACAAGGTAAAGTGGCTGCCAAATCGATGGCAGAATTAGAGGAGATGGCAAATGAGTAATCTAACCTTCTCGGATAAAGGATATGAAGATTAAAGAAGGCAAGTCATGATAAAATGGCTTGCCTTTTTGTTATCTAGAAAAGCAACCGGTCGATGGTTATTCTCGGCATTGGCAAGGCCACTATTTTAATTTAAATCTCCCTCCTGCCGAAGATTCGATTAAACCTTCCAACTCCATGATCGACAAATGCTCCATCAGTAATATCTGGTTGATGCCAGTAAGGTCGCCAAGCTCCTGTATGGTTTTGTCGGAGTCCATCAAAATGATTTGTATCTGTTGTTCCGCCAAAGTCAGATTTTTTTTTAGTGAATAACCTTTGATAATCTTCTCACCTTTTTTGATTATTTCCAAGTGCTCTAAAAAATCAAACCCTACATCACTGCCTGCCGAACAGTTGTTAAATAATAACTGCGCTGGTTCCAAATAGAGTGTTGCGCCGTCCCGCAGCAAGCCGTTCGTTCCTTTTCCATTTAAACGATGAAGTTCATGAGGCGGTGCCAAAACTTCCCGGCCTAGGGTTTTTGAAAGCGCTGCGGTAATCAGTGCGCCACTTTTCGTTGACGCCTCCACCACCAAAAGTTTTTGACTCCAGCTGCTGATTAAGGCATTCCTTCGCGGAAAATGCTCAGGTCTGGCTTTTATCATTGGCAGGTATTCCGAAATTACTGCCCCATTTTCCGCAATACTGGCCTGCAGTTCGCGGTGTTCCCTGGGGTAGTTAACATCCAATCCATTTCCTAAAAACGCAAGCGTGTATCCTCCCGCTTTCAAACAGGCCGTATGGGCATAACCGTCGATCCCTTTGGCCAAACCGCTAATCACTGCAATGCCGTGTTGTGCCAAATATTGGGCCGCCTCTATGGCAACCTCTTTTCCGTAACCCGTACAGCGCCGCGAGCCGACAATACCAATCCCGCCGCTATTTTCCCGCAGCGTCCCTCTATAATACAAAACAATCGGTGCCTCAGCCAGTTCTTTTGCAATACCTGGGTAAAGAGAATCAACATAGCTAAGGATTTTTATGCCTTTTTCAGATACCTCTTATATCGGTACTTCATGCCTTTTGATGATCATATGATAATGATTGCCCATGACCACATAGCCATAACATTCAAAACCCATTATTTTCTGGCATTCTCTCACCAATTCTAAATAAAACGCCTTGTCCTCTTTATGTTCAAAGATAAATTCCCGGTTATTTCCCCGCTGAATCAAATGATAGATACCGCCGCTATATTCAATCATCGGCTTTCTTCCCAATAAAAATCACCTCCATGGATCTATTTTATCAGAATGTGTCATCGTTTGCAATATACAGAATAGTTAGTTTAGTATTTAACTAAGTGAAACAGCATTGGCCCCCGCACCTCAAATTTTATTTTTGGAGGATTCCCGGGCACCGCATCTCGCATTTTATCCGACTGTACTCAGTTTTAATCCATTAAATCAAATTCTATTCGACTATAGTCGAAATACTTGTTGTATATTTTTATATTTACGGTGATTATAAAGGATGTTGTTCAGAGAAATCATGTCAGAGACGCCGCTTTGCTTTGCTGGAAAGCGAGGAGGGGCTTCTGTATTTTGCAGCTCATGATTCCAACGCTATTCTAATTCACGCCTGTTGTGCTGACATCAGGCACATATGGTGCTATAATTAATGCAAATAATAGAGGGAGTTTAAATTATGGCTAAAACAAGTATGAATATCCGAATGGATAATGATATTAAACAACAAGCAAAGCAGTTGTTTGCAGAATTTGGATTGGATATGACAACAGCAGTAAATATTTTCTTGCGACAATCTATCCGAGAACATAGAATACCTTTTGAAATAAAACTCGAAGCCCCAAACACGGAAACCCTTACTGCTATTGAAGAAGGTGAAAGCTTACTGAATGATCCAAAAATAAAGGGATTTTCCAATGTAGAAGAACTCTTTAAGGAATTAAACAGTTGAAGCAACTAAAAATTGTAATCACTTCTAGATTTAAAAAAGACTACAAAGACTTAATAAAAAGAGGGCGTAATCCAGAATTATTACAGCAGGTGATCTCTACTTTAACAAAAGGTGAAAAACTCCCTGAAAAATATAAAGACCATGTATTAGTTGGCAATTGGGTAGGTTACAGAGAGTGCCACATCCAACCTGACTGGTTACTTATTTACAAGTTAAGTTCAATAAGTTAAGTTCAAAGTGACAGTGACCGTCACCCAGGCAACGCGAATTAACACCTCTTCAATCCAGCACCTTTTGTTTATTGTCTGTTGACAGTTGACAGTTGACAGTTGAATATAACCAGCGTATAATTTAAGTAAGGAAACCAAGCTTTCACACTTTTTATGAAAGGAATCTACTTTTATGTTAAACTCACGAATGAAACAAAACAATCCGCCAATAGAAAAAAGACGAATACACATTTCTTCAAAACGTCAAATTACAATCCCGGCTAAGTACTATGAAGCTCTTGGATTGACAAAAGAGCTTGATTGCATTTACTCAAATGGAATGCTTATCCTTACCCCTGTTAAAAAAGATGATCTTGCCTTCTCAGAAGAAATTCTTGCCGATTTAATTAGCCAAGGCTATGCCGGAGAAAAATTGCTTTCTGAATTTAAAAAGGTTACCCATCAGGTTCGACCCGCTATCGAAAAAATCATAGAAGAAGCTGACGCCCTTGCAAAAGCATCCGCAGAAAACTATAGTGATCCAACTGATGCAATCTTTGGAACTGATGAACTGGAGGATTAAAAATGCTTCCAGTTATCTACACACCAATAGCAGAAAAATTCTTTAAGAAGCTCAAAGATAAACCACTGAAAAATGCTTTCAAAGCTGCGATTATGAGTATCCGAGAAAACCCTGATATTGGCGAAGCTAAAACCGGTGACTTAAAAGGTCTTAATTGTCTTGATTTATACCACAACCGGACTAACTATGAACTCGCCTACCGCATATCTCAACTAGAGAATGGTGATATCGTTGTTGTAATCATGGCCGGAACACGAGAAAACTTTTATCAAGAATTAAAACGATACTTGAAATAAAGATGTCACTTCTTTCATGAAATAAGATAATCATGCATGATATCGGAAAACGTTGGCTTTATGACCGTTTATCGGAGGTTTTCACAGGCACCGTCAATTATGCAGTCTATTGAAACAATTTATATTAGTTCGCGCTATCTTCCAATTGTGAAATGAACTCCATTTAAACAACGTAAATTCTCAATAAGTTAAATTCTGATGAGTTAAGTGACAGGTACCGTCACCAAGACCATACACAATGCGAATACCCAGTTTAAGCAATTTGATCTTGTAATAACCTGCAAGTTTAGTCGTGTCATTATTACTTAATGGTTTTCCATAACCACCTTCATAATCTGGAAGCGGATTCTGAGAAACTTTTTCAATCGCTTTCAATACTTGCAATTTCTGCGAATGATCAATCTTTGCTAAATCCTTTTGAGCTTCCTTAAAATACTCAATAGCCCAAGCCATTATTCAATTTCAACTTGAACATCTTCAAGTTCTTCTTCGCTGATATTAAAATCCTTGATGAGTTGCTTATGGCTGATAAAATCAGACTCACTTGCTGATTTCATTCTTTTTTCAGCCTCAATAAATAAATAATAGTTCTCGATGGTTTCCATCATTTCTTCATATTTTTCAGGAGTAATTAATACGCAAGTAGGTTTATTATTTTTTACGACTATTTTAAATCCGCCTGCGCTAACTTCATCAAAAATTTTGCTGGCTTCACCTTTGTTAAATCGAGAAATGGGAACAATCGCATTTAATATATTACTTACAGAAATATTATTAATCATTTCAAACACCTCTTTTCTTTACTGACATTATATATAAATACGTTATATTTGTCAATATATTAACGTGTAAATACATTGATAAATATAACGTATTTATTGCACCATTTTATTCACTGCTACCGCTGATACTTTAATATTGTTACCTATTTCTTTAAAGGTATAGCCCTGTTCCACCGCCGCTTTTACATAACTGATTTTGTAATTGCTTAACATTCTTTTTCGCGATCCTGACTTAATCAGTAGAAACGCTTCTTCATTGGCAACCACACGTCTTAAAATTTCATCTAATGTCTCATGTTCAGTATTTTGGTTCCCAATAAAACTGGTATTATTTTTCGTTTCCAATGCGCCGATAAGATGCCCTTCTTCATAGAAGTCGTAGGCTTTAATGATCGGCTCTTTTTGATCCATGAATCGTTCATATTCTGCCAGTGCTGTCTTACGGTTATTAGAAAACATATTTAAGATCTTATCAATATGGACATGCTTTCTAATGTTATTTCGATAGCATTGGTCACTGCTCCAGTTGTACTCAGCGATGTTTTTATACATGAGCGCTCTGACCGGATTATTGTGAATATATCTCAGTAAAGTTAACAGGTATTTGTCATCGTTTACTAAAATAGCTTTGTATCTTCCGCCAAAAACATGGTCCGTTCGTTTGTGCCTTTTGTTGTAGTTTTTGCTGTAGGTATTATTCACTTTCTGCATAATTTTATGCAGGGGCTTTTCTTTTATTTCGATCATTAAATGATAGTGATTATCCATGATCACATACCCTAACAGGTTAAACACACCGTTTTCATTGGCATCTTCCAAACATTTTAAAAAGTTCTCTTTGTCTTCTCTTTCGCGAAAGATATACTCTCTGTTATTTCCTCTTTTTATGACATGATAGATTGCTCCCGCAAATTCCACTCTTGGCTTTCTCCCCATCACTACCCTCATTAACAAAATTGATTTTGTTACTCTTTTTAATATTTTACTACATCCAATTCTAAATGTAAACAAGTTTATAAGTTGGTGTCAGGCACCGAGGCATTCGTTTCGTTTGCGGCCCAGCGTCAGCTCTTTGCCATTGTCACTGCCGATGTCGGCTGCGGAAAAACCACCGCCATTCGCAAGCTGACTGATTATTTCACGCTAAGAGTACTGCCAGTACACGCTAATGATACTGGCAGTATTTGAAAT
>NZ_LGYO01000002.1 GCF_001263355.1 Acetobacterium bakii | reverse complement strand
GTGTAAAGAGGCATGCCCGGAAAATTTGGATTTTGAAGAACTTTTTATATCCAGCCGAAGGGAGCTTCACAAAGGAGGAAAACTGCCACCGGCCTTTCACGATTTTTGGATGCAGGACATGGCTTTTTCCAACTCAGAGGAAGCGTTTATGATGGTGAATGCCAATGGGGGAGATAAAAGCAGCTATCTTTTTTTCCCAGGGTGTCAGCTGGGAGGCTCCGATCCGGATTATGTCACAAATGCCTATACCTATTTGAAAAAACATCTTGAGGACGAACCCTCGATGATGATCGGATGCTGTGGCGCCCCGGCTGAATGGGCTGGCCGAGAAGAGGAACATGCTGCAGTAATTGATGGGATCAGAAATATTTGGGAAAATCAGGGCAGACCGGAAGTAATTCTGGCCTGTCCCTCCTGCAGGAAGATGTTCGCGAAACATCTTCCTGAAATTCAGGTACAGTCACTTTGGAATGTGATCGCAGAGAAGGGAAACGTAGACTACAGAAGAATCGCGGCAAGTAAAAAGGTGACTGTATTTGACCCCTGTGCCAGCCGCTATGATCCTGAAACCCAGAATAGTATAAGAATTATTCTGAAAAATTCAGGCTACGAGCTGGAAGAACTCCCCTATAGCTCAGAGCGGGCTCAGTGCTGCGGCTATGGTGGACAGATTCAGGCGGTAAACAGACCCCTTTTTGATAAGATTGTAAATATCCGAGTCGAAGCGGCATCGAATGATTATGTTACCTACTGTACCAATTGTCGAGACACTTTTGCGGCAGCGGGTAAATCAGCGGTTCACATTCTCGATCTGCTGTTCAATGATGATATTGAAGTCAGCGCAGCCAGAAAGCCACCGACATTAACTCAACGCAGAGAAAACCGAATTAAACTAAAAAAGGTGCTTCAGATAGAAACAGAAGGAATCAAGATAGCGCTTGAAGATGAGCCAATGAAGAGCGTCAAAGTATTCATTGCCCCAGAAGTCTATGCCAAGATGGACAGAAATTTCATTCTAGCGGAAGATGTTCAGAGGACCATCGAGTATTGCGAATCAACTGGGGAAAAAATCATGGATATATCGACAGGTAATTTTTCTGGTCATCTCCAGGATGGCATCATCACTTTTTGGGTCATATACAAGCCAGAAAGAGATGGATTCAGGCTGGAAACGGTCTATAGTCATCGGCTCATAATTGAGGAGATGGTCAGATGAGTGCAATTGAAAAAATTTCGACATTAATTTGTCTGAAATGTCAGGTCCATCTAGAAATGCACATAACTAATTTTTCATATCTGGGCTTTAATTTCAGTACCGAGGTCCCAACATGTCCTATCTGTGGACTGATGTTTTTATCCGAGGAACTAGTCAGAGGAAAGGTAACAGAAGTGGAAATGGGACTTGAAGATAAGTAAGTTGTTTGAACTATTTGATTAAAATAATACGCAAGTATCTCAAATTGGTACTTGACCTAAAAAGGAGAATATATGAAAGTTGTAGTGATTGGCGCTGGACCCGGAGGATATGAGGCAGCAATTTATGCTGCCAAACGTGGCTGTGAGGTTACCCTCATTGAAAAGGAAAGATTAGGAGGAACCTGTTTAAACAAAGGTTGTATACCGACAAAAGCTCTACTGGCGGTGACTGATACTTTAGCAACGGTAAAGAAAGCTTCAGTTTTTGGAATAGAAATACAAGCAGTCAGTAATAATTTCGGATATGCATTTGATCGGAAAAATGCGGTAGTGAACGGCTTGATCAATGGGATCGATTATTTAATGGAGGCCAATGGTGTCAATATTATTAATGGCATTGGTCAGCTTAAGAATAACAACACAGTCATTGTTCATAAAACTGATGGGGCACGAGAAGAAATTTTAACTGATAAAATTATTCTGGCAACGGGTTCAGTACCGAGTAAACCATCATTCTTAAATTATAACAAAAACAGTGTTGTGACGAGTGATGAAATTCTGGAACTGGCTGAACAGCCGAAATCAATTATTATTGTCGGCGGTGGGGTTATCGGTTGTGAAATTGGTCAATTTCTAAAAAGGATGGGAACTGAGGTTACGATTGTCGAATTAATGGATCATCTATTGCCTTTTGAAGACGCTGATGTTGCTAAACAACTGGAACGTCAATTTAAAAAAGAAAAGATCAAAGTCATCACAAAGAAAAAGGTTGAATCGGTAAATGTAACAGAGTCTGGGGTACAAGTAGTACTTCAAGATGGCGTCGAAATTGAAGCAGAAAAGTTATTGATTTCAATCGGCAGACAGCCATTTACAGTAGGTTTAGGACTTGAAAATACAAATATCATGGTCTCGGAACGTGGGTTGATTGAAGTGGATCAAAAGATGCGAACAAGTATTGAGGGTATCTATGCAATTGGTGATATTGTCAATTCTCCACAATTAGCACATGTCGCATCAAAAGAAGCACTAACAGCGGTAGATGATATTTGCGGAGATGGTATTGAGATTAGTTATAAAGCAGTTCCGCGTTGCGTATACACCGATCCGGAGATTGCCTGTGTGGGAATGACCGAAGAACAGGCTAAAAATAAGAGCATTGTTTATACAATCGGTTCATTTAATTTTGCAGCACTTGGTAAGGCGAAAGCCTCGGACAAAACGACGGGTTTTGTGAAGGTAATTGTGAATCAGAACGATGAAATCATCGGTGGGGAGATTGTCGGAGCTCATGGAACCGATATGCTGCAAGTATTAACATTAGCTATTGATCTTGGTTTAACAGCAAAACAGGTTGGCCAGTCAATTTTTCCGCATCCTACATTGTCTGAAGGAATCATGGAAGCATTGCATGACGTTCATAAAAGAAGTGTTCACAAAGTTTAAAATTTATTTAGTCTTGAGGCTGAGATTTAATGGGCTTTCTTAAAAAGCCTAAATTTAATAAATAAGGAAGTAGAAGAAAATATCAGAGCCATTTTAAAAGAAATTAATGCTGAAAGTATTCTTTCAGGTTCAGTATTGATGAATTGGTAAACTGTATTATTTAAGAATAATCTTGGGATTATTGTAAACTATAGCTATGCTGTCTACTATTATTGTTTAAGGCTTTTGAGTTTTAAGGCAAGGAGAAAAATGAAATACAAAAAAAGTTTATTTTTACAGATGATTCTATTGATAGGATTTCCTTCAATATTGATTATTGCGATAATAGAAGGCATATTCATATATATGCTGAATCAAAATTTTAATCAGTTAGGTATTATACAGAATAAATTGATAATTATTTTTGGAATGGGATTATTATTGGTTATTTGCGTCATGATTCTTAGTATACAGAGATTTTCAAGGAGACTGATAAGTCTTGCTGAAGAAGTTGATCGATTGCATTATAGTGAAATTGATATGGAATTTATATCCTCAGATTCTAAAACTCAATTGGGAGAACTCAGTATAGCTATATATCGTTTTATTGAAGATATCAAAATTCATGCAACTTCGGCAAATGCGAAAAAAGGCGTGACCAATTCACATTTTGAGGGGAGTGAAAAAAGAGAAAAACAGGATACCGCATATATCAAAAACAAGAATGAAAAAAATATCGGTTTTGTAGAAGTTATAACGGATATGACCCAGGTTTTGAATATTAATGATTATACGAACAAAGAAATATTACGATTAGAACAGAACTTATTACGCCTTGCTGAAGGTAACTTAGAGTTTGACATGGATATAGCGAATCCCAATGAATATACAGGTGAAATGTTTGAACAATTTCAGGTAATTAATAAATATCTGATGGAAGTTAAAAAATCAATTTGCAATATGATTGAAGATGCATCGATGCTTATGAATGCTGCAGTAGAAGGAAAACTGGAAAAAAGAGCAGATGAGACAAAATTCAAAGGTTCCTGGTATACCCTCATTAATGGAATGAATATTATTCTTAAGGAGGTAGATAAACCATTAAAAGAAATGTTGAAAGTATTAGATCTACTCTGTTCCGGAAATTTGAAAAATACTGTTAACGGATTATATCAAGGTGTTTTCGATGAATTGAAACAGGTGGTCAATGACATACAGCTTCGATTGAATTGGGTAATAACTGAAATTTCAACAGTTACTTGTGAGATCGGAAAAGGTAATCTCGATCTGAAAAATGTAAAAATATATGATGGCGATTATGCCGATATATCCTATGGCATAAATGGGATTATTGAATCACTAAACCCTTTATTAACGAAAATCAATGAGTCCGCCGATCAGGTAGCCGCTGGTTCAAATGAGGTCTCGTATGGCAGCCAGAACTTGGCGCAGGGATCAAATGAACAAGCGAGTAGCATACAGGAATTGACGGCATCCATTACAGAAATTGCGGACCAGACAATAAACAATGCCGGGAATGCAAATAAAGCCAGAGAAATAGCAGATTTAGTACTTATTAATGCAGAAAAAGGAAATTCTCAAATGGCCAAGATGCAGGGTGCTATGTTAGATATCAACCAATCATCAACAAATATATCAAAAATTATTAAAGTCATAGACGATATTGCTTTTCAAACAAATATTCTTGCTTTAAATGCAGCAGTTGAAGCGGCAAGAGCAGGAAAACATGGCAAAGGTTTTGCGGAGGTAGCCGAAGAAGTTCGAACCTTAGCAGCGAGAAGTTCTGATGCTGCGAAAGAGACAACGTTCTTGAATGAGGGATCTATCAAAAAAGTGAAGGCAGGAACAACCATAGCTGATAATACAGCAATGGCACTAAATGATATTGTTAATGGAGTTGGAAAAGTTACAGATTTAATTGGAAATATTGCGTCAGCATCTAATGAACAGGCTTCCGAGATTGCACAAATAAATCAGGGGATTGAACAGGTTGTCCAAGTTGTTCAGCAAAACTCTGCAACCGCTGAAGAAAGTGCTGCAGCAAGTGAGGAACTTAATAGCCAAGCAGAATTATTAAAAGGAATGATTAATCAATTTCAATTAAGAAAATGATAATAAAAAGAATAAAATACTTCATAATACACACAATTTGCATACATTAGTAATAAAGGAAAATCAATTAAGGAATAATTGAAATTAATAAATCGCGGTTTAAATGGCTTCACAATAGGGTTGCAGTAATCAAAATCAAGAAGAATTTAGCAGAATATACAAATACAATCCAATTCGTAATCAGTAGGTTTGAATAAAATCGTTGGTAAATACTAACAACTGGGTGGGGGATAGTTTATATTAATATCAGAGAATAAAGTTTGTTTTTAACAATTGCACCCAAACTGCACCCGACATAAAAAGAAGCTGATATACAAGGAAAAACCGTTAACTCTTAATCAGGGTGTCCAGGGTTCGAATCCCTGAAGGGGTACCAAATTTTAATTTGCAAAAACCGCTTTGCAGAGCCATCTGCGAGGCGGTTTTTTTCATGTGCATTTATATTCGTTTTTATTGATATTTTACTGTGTTGCTCTGGGTTGGTTCAATAACTGCACCTGAATTGAATGAAAAAATGGTTGCTTTTTTACCCTAGTGCGAATAGATCAGTTAAAGGATGAAAATTCTGGTCATGTGGAGAGGGATGCCTGGAATACTCCCATCAGTTTTTATGAAAATCAGACCTTCGAGTCTTAACAAACGTGATCATTATTGGATTCCACTGCATTGCAGGCACCCATAATAAACATAATTCAATCAAAATAAAATGATAGGAGCAGGTGTAACCTTGTCTCATATGCATCCAAAACAATACTGGTTAAGTCATCAATCCTTGACAGTCTGTATTTTAATGAGTTTTTATGGATGCAGAGGATATTTGCTGCCTTTGTGTAATTTCGTTCGTTCTCGAGAAAAATTTTCAATGTTTCTGTCAGGTTAGAATTAGTATTCTTATCGTATTTTTGAAGAACCTTAATCGCAGGATGTTTAATATCAGTTTTAACATGCTGTTTGACAATGTCAAGACCATAAGCAACGGCGTAGTCTGAACATTCGTTGAGTCTTCCAGGACTGTGTTCACCATATTTCATTGCAATTATTGTTTGAGCATAATAGAGTGGTGCTTGGGCTGTCTCACTAAAGACATAACTAATTCCACAGTAACATTTGCTTGGTGTAGAAATTTCTTTAAATCCTACCATGAATTCAGATTTATTCATTAATGCCAAATTGCATATTACTACGATTGCATCTTTATAAAACACCCCTAAACAGGCAGGAAACCATTTTTCAATTCTTCTTGAAAGAGTCAGCATAATATCTTTTCCCGCTAAGCGGTTTATACTCACTATCATTTTTTCATCGGAAGGATTCCATCCAATTGTCTGAAAATGCTGATTTATGGACGCTTGTGTACCTGAATGATCATTAAGTAAATCTAAAAAAAATCCCTGAAATGATTTCAATTCGCTCTGTGTTTTGTTACAATGAAGCCAATATTCGATCAACTTTGCATAAGCTGAAAAAACATCCAAGTTCCCCTGAGTGACAGGATGTTTTTGTGCTAACATGGTTATCCAACCGAAATGCTGGTTATCGAACTTAAGGTTTGCACAGATAACGCTGTCAGGCAAAAATTTGTTTTCAATGATATAGGCATCCGTTCTGTTCACTTCCCTTATTCTGCTATCTCGGTTAACATCCATAATTACGTCAAGCGGCATTGTTTTATTGTTATTTATATATAGAAAAAAGTCATTATTTAAATCATATGTTTCAGGTACACTAAATGCCGTTATTGCGTAGGCAGGATCGGCGATTGAAATAAAGTCGTCAAATAAATTCCTGGCACTATCTAAAAGAAACTGCAACGTACATCCAGCAGTAATCTGCTCATGCAGTGTTTCAAACCAGTCATTATAATAATCGAAGGCGTTTAAGATATCATTAAATATTTGTTCTGTATTTTCCGATTCGAGGAGGATCGTATCCTGTTCGTGAATACAGACCACTTTATTCTCTTCACTATTCATTAATTCCTTAGCACTACCAATATATACATGCGAATTTTTAGAACCTTTGTCACTGGTATACAGCCTTGCGTTCTTGAGGATAGGTTTACCGTTTCTAATTTTTGGCAAAGGATTGTAATCTTTCAGCCAGTCAGTCAGTATCCACATACTTAATTTCATATACAAATCTCCTGATCTCTAATTTTCTTTGGTACTTTATGACAAATTGAAGTATTTAAAATGCCTATTGATTCTCAACTTTTGAATATATTCTATCTGTTATCAACATGTTATCATGATTATACCATCATGGTAGAAAATAACAAATTTTATTCTTTAGGAGGTATTTGTTGTGAACAAACGTGAAAACGCTTTAAAGGCGTATAAACATGAAACCCCGGATTATATCCCCTGCTTTTTAACAGACTTTGTCTTTATCCAGGCATGTCCCGACCTGGAACGCTACACTGGTCTGACAAATGGCAAAGATTATTGGGGCTGCGATTGGACATTTGAGCCAAGTGTAAATGCACCAATGCCAACGCGAAATATTCATTTATTCGAGGATATTTCTGAGTGGCATGAAAAATTAAAATTTCCGGATCTGGATGCGATTGATTGGGAAAAACAGGCAGATAAAGATGTCCATACCGATTTTATGGCTTTGATTGGCGGAAAAGGTCCTACGTTAAATGAAGATGGTTCTTCAATTTATGACAAAGACGGCGCACGATTGGTGATGGTTCTGAATGGTATGTTTGAAAGATTGCATGCATGTATGGGATTTGAAAATGCACTGATGGCCATTGCAACAGATCCCGAAGAGTGTCATGAATATTTTAAAGCAATGGCTGACTGGAAAATAAAATATTTTAAAAAAATAGCAAAGTATTATGATGTGGATATTATTAATGCCCATGATGACTATGGCAGTAATGACAGGATGTTTATGTCACCCGAAACCTGGAGGAAATTGATTAAACCAGAATTGGCAAGAATGGTACAGGCCTGCCATGAAGAAGGGTTGATCTATGAACATCACAGTTGCGGTTTTATTGAGCCAATCATTCCGGATCTGATTGAAATTGGTGTTGATGCACTTGATCCGATTCAGGCCTGTAATACCAATATGGGTAAATTGAAAAAAGAGTATGGTGACAAAATAACTTTTGTCGGTGGTTTCGATAATGTACATGCGTTTGAAAGCATGAATGCCACACCAGAAACCATCAAAGCAGAATACCGAAGAGTCATCGACTTATTAGCTCCAGGAGGAAGTTATATGGCCTTCCCTATGGGTGCATCCTTTGATTTTGCTGGCGCCTTTCTGGAAGAACATTTCCAGTATGGCATGAATTTTTACAAAAACAACGCAAATAAATAATACTTATTGGAAACAGGAGGAAAAACATGTTAAAAATACAAGAAATCAAAGCAAATGTAGAAGCCGGCAAAGCCAAACTGGTACCAGGTCTCATACAGGAAGCACTCAGTGACGGTACCACCGCTCAAGTTATCCTGTCGGCAATGATCGAAGCGATGAGTAACGTCGGTAATAAATTCTCAGCAGGTGAGATCTTTGTCCCAGAAATGCTGATCGCCGCTAAAGCTATGTCGAAAGGCGTCGATGAATTAAAACCGGCACTTGCAAGCGCAGGCGCAGTATCCCTTGGACAGTGTATCATTGGTACAGTTGCCGGTGATCTACACGATATCGGCAAAAATCTTGTTTGCATCATGATAGAATCTGCCGGCTTTGATGTAATCGATCTCGGTGTCGATGTATCTGCCAATAAATTCATTGACACTATCAAAGACAATCCAGACGTTAAAGTCATTGCATTATCAGCCCTTTTAACAACAACCATGCCTTCTCTCAAAGAAACGGTTAGCGCGATCAAGTCAAGTGGATTGACAGGCTTTAAAGTGATCGTCGGCGGTGCCCCGATCACAGCAGACTTCGCAAAAGAAATCGGTGCTGACGCTTATGCGCCAGATGCTGGTTCCGCGGTTGTGACGGTAAAAGGTTTGATTTAAATTTAAATAATCAAAGATCATTGTCAGCTCAATGGAACTGGCAATGATTTTAATTCTCTCAGTAAAGGAAAAAACATGATTATTATCGGAGAAAAAATAAACGGCTCAATCCCATCAGTTGCAAAGGCAATCGCATCAAAAGATGCTGATTTTATCCGTGAACTGGCAAAAGCACAGACCGCTGCAGGTGCGTCATTCATAGATGTTTGCGCATCCGTCAACGACAATATCGAAGTAGAAACGATGAAATGGCTCATCGACTTAGTACAAGAAGTCACTGACGTTCCTATCGCAATAGACAGTCCGAACACTAGTGTATGTGTCGAATGCATTAAATTCTGTAAAAAACCTGGCCTTCTCAATTCAGTATCGCTCGAAGGTGATAAAATTGATGTAGCCTTTCCCGTACTTACAGCAAATCCAGGTTGGAAAGTGGCAGCACTTCTTAACGATGAGCGTGGTATCCCGCAGACAGCAGCAAGAAGACTTGAGGTATTTGATGGCATCATGGCACGAGCGCTACAATTCGGCATTGATCCATCCAGGATCCATATTGATCCTCTGGTTGAAATGCTCTGCACATCGGAAGATGGAATCGCAATGATTGTAAAAGTTATGAAAGAGATTAAAATAAAATTCCCAACGATTCATATCACTGGGGCAGTATCGAATATTTCGTTCAACCTGCCAGCTAGAAAACTTGTTAATCAAAGCTTTGTCGTACTTGCGATGAATGCCGGGATGGACAGTGCAATACTCGACCCGTTAAACAGAGACTTGATGGGGATGATCTTTGCGACAGAGGCACTGCTTGGTATGGATGACTACTGCATGGAATACATCGGTACATACAGAGCAGGGATCTTCGGAACTATTAAATAAAGACTATATCGGGAATGTTTGAAGTTGGTCCTGTTGAAAAAAATTCATTAATTAGTAAGACGGAATCAATCCCGTTTGAAAATCCAATACCATAGTGGGGAAATTACATCGATCTAAAAAGAAAATTCTTTATTTTTAAAAACAGCACCCGACATAAAAAGAAGCTGCTATACAAGGAAAAGCCGTTAACTCTTAATCAGGGTGTCCAGGGTTCAAATCCCTGAAGGGGCACCAAATTTTAATTTACAAAAACCGCTTAGCAGAGCCATCTGCGAGGCGATTTTTTATGTTTATTGATAATTTATTGTGTTGCTTTGTGGTGGTTCCAGGACTGCACCTGAATTGAACGAAAAAATGGTTGCTTTTTACCCTTCTGCGAATATATCGGCTAAAGGAAGCAATTTCTGGTCATATTGAGAAGGACGGTCAGAATACCAAGTAAGCAGGTTTTTATGAAAATCAGACCCTGGCACCTAAGTAATTTATTAATATTTTCAAATTAGTTGCCATGTCTCATCCAGCCGCCTAATTTTGTACTCCCATTGGTGGAACTGGATTTAAATAGAAGTACATAAAATACTGAAATAGAAATAAAATACCGCCAATAATACTGAAAAATAAAGAATTTTTATAATTCATATATTCTCCAACATTATAGCATTATTAAAAAAACCATAACAACTACTGCAATCACCTGCATTGAAAGCATTACAATTCCAATGATTAAACCAATTTTGGATTTCTTGTTTTTAGGATCGGCTAAAAGTTCTTTTCTTCCACTCAATAAAGCAATCACGGTCATCAAAAATGAAGCCATACCTATAGCGTTAATAAAAGTTTCTGACATCAACCCCAAAGTTCCAAAAACGGCTGCTATAAAAAACAATCCTATGCTCGCTAAACCTGCTTGATAAGCCCTATTTTCTTGCATAATTTACCCCTCTTTCATTTCATGATGATAATATCAAAAAAAATAAAATAAATCAACTTATATTGAATAAAAATACCTTGAGAATATTCTATTATTTATGTTATATTACAAGACTAAATGCTACTACAATTCTTATTTCCATTTAATTTCAAACCGGATAAATCAGTGAGAAAGAACAAAGCCATTTTTGACCGTTTATCTTTTTAGACCAAATGTAATCTTTGCAATATTAATTTTAAATTCAGATTCTTTCATTCCATTCTCAAATCTTTTCACATAAAAAAGAGCAGTCTCAAATTGCAAGGAAATGAGGTGAAATAGAAAGAAAAGCTGAGATGATAGTGGCTGAATCGAGAGTTTTTTTGCAATGTTAAAAAGGGGAAACTTCATAAAATTGACACAAAAATCATGCTGATGGCTGAAGTAAAAAATAATGATTCTTTATTGCGAAAATTACTATAAATATTATACCGCCCTTTATCAATTCATAAAGTGGTGTACCTTTAACAGGCTTTGATAAATGAGGGGCTAAAAAATTCCAAACAGCACTAATACTACAGCAGGAAAAAGCAGTTCAATTGTATCGTTTTGAGAGTTGCTCATCACCGAAGAATTGAATCCTAAAATAAACATAATCCACAAAAGTGTAAGAAAAAAAAGACTAGCTATTTTCATGTTTTTTGACACATCTTTTTCAATACCAAAAAAATTTGATGGGTGCTCTAGATTGATAAAATAATTAATGAAATTTCCATTTGTGTTTAGGCGTCCTTCTTTATGTGAAAGAATAAGATTAAAATATTAATCTCTATTCGTTAATAAATATTGAACTCTCATATTTTTATTGATATTATTATTCTGCTTGAATGAAGAAGAGAGGATAATGATGGAGAAATTAATATTTTAGGGTGGTCTATTATGGACCCAAATGGCATCCAACACAAAAAAAGCTGATATAATCTGAATAATAAATAGGATGAAATCATATTATATATGGTTCATCCTATTTTTCCATAGTGTAAAATGCCCTCGAAATGGTGGAAATAAATTCACAAATTTAAAAACAAATCTGTTTTTTCAACAGATGACAGTCTGATGAAAATGCTATACCTCGCGATGATTAACGTCGCAAAAAAAGACAAAGAGTCGTAATTTTGGGGTTTTAAACTAATTTAGTATGCTGAAAAACCTTAGCTCAAATATTTCTGGTTTATGAACTTTCATACGTATTCGGTGAATTTATTGTTGATAAACAATCTTTCCATATTTGGTAAGTTCATCCAAGACCCATGCCATTTTTTTCTGTGAATCTTCGCTGGTGCCTACGATACCGCCATCCCAAAATATCAAACCTCCATTTTTGCCATAGGCATCAATGGCCTTATGCACTGATTGTCTGACGATTTCCTCGGATGCCCCGGGGAAAGCTGCAGTTGAATGACGGTCCCAGCCGCCAGTAAGTACTAATTTATTTCCATATTGTTCTTTTTTTTGCATAAGACTCGCATTTGGTTCGGGTAACTGACAGATATCCACACCAATTTCCAAAAACTCATCAATCAGGAATTGACAATTTCCACAACAATGAAACTCTGCTAAGGCACCAATCTCGTGGATTGCTTCAATGATTTTCTTGAAATAAGGTTTATACATAAAATCCCAGACTTCCTTTGAGATAAATGGTCCGTTAGCTGCCGCTAAATCATCGCCAGTAAATACAATATCGGGATGAATATACTCACCCAAATATTTGACGATCTCAACTAGAAAATCAGTAATCGCAGATATAAATGCTTCTAATTCTTCCGGTTCTTCATAAATTGCACAAAGACCGTCTACCCATCCGATCATATCAATTGGAATCAGAAAGATCCCGTTGGTATTAAGCATGGCAATATCAACCTTTTCCGAATCACTCATCAATTTAAAACATTCTGCTATCTCTTTCCAGTCGAGTGATGATAAGTCTGGAAATTTTACGGTCTCCCGCCATTGATCTAGGTTCTCTATTGCCCTCCATCGCCCATCAGGCATTCTTCCGGCATCATTTTCTAACCATCGGATATTACAAAAATCGGTTCCGGTGTCGGGATCAACTTCCATCCAGAAATCAGGCATAAATACATTACTATCTTCAATAAATGACGGAACCCACAGCGGTTTTTCACCATGAGCAGCCATTAAGTAGTTCTCTCTTTTACTTATCATTTTCTTATCCTTTTTTCATCATTAAAGTCATAGTGATATCAATACTGTTAATTAAAGCGCTTTCGACTTTCTGTATACATAGTTTCTCTTGTTTTGATATTAATCGCGTAGTCACCGGAAAACACAGGTTTTTCTATAATTGAATCTGCGTATTTTTCAACAAATTCTTTGCCGGTCTGAATTGCCATTTCGACACCAACATCCATCGGCAATTGATGATATGCACCCAGCATGATCTTACCACTGAATTTTTTATACAGGTCTTCAAAATTATTGATTTCCTGAGGTGTCCACGCATCAACGCCTGCTTCAACCATTGCCGGAACAAGTTTTCCGCACTTACCGCAACTGTGCATCTCAAAGAACATACCCTGCTCATGGGTATAGTCAACGATCTCTTTCAGATGCGGAACAATTAAGTTGCGACATGCGTCCAGAGAAAAGAAAGAATTTCGTGATGTTCCCCAGTCATCATGGAAATAAATAACATCGGCATTAAAATCATCCTTATAATGTTTGATGATTTTTTTATATGTTTTTACACATTCCGTAAAAAAATCGTGAACATCATCTTCTACTTCTTCATCAATCATAGTGATCGCGGCAAATTCAAAATCCAAAAGCGAAATCAACCGTTCGAAAAATCCTGTAAATATCCAGCCTTGGACTAAATTGGGGCTGTTATAGGCGTATTCCGTATTTCGTTCGGCGCTTTGTGCCCAATCCCAGGAATCCACATCTGGCAGAGTTATATTATCTCGCCACTCCGATATATTTTTAAGGATGGGATTTCCAGGGATGACCATCGATCCCATCGCTGAAGGTTCATATACCCACTCGATTCCAAAGCTGTCTTTTCCGCCTTTTGTGCTATCATCCATATAATCACCTGATTCAGCGCTTACTATAAAACCTCTTGCAATTGCATCGGGATAACAAGCAGGACATAGTGTCGTGAGATCGTAATAGTTAGGCATCCATAATGGTTTTTCGCCTTTGTATAATGCTTTGTAATTTTCTTTTGGTGTTATTGGTGTATTATAGATCGGTGTGGGCGGTACTCCGGGAAATAAGCTTGGATACTCACCGATTGGTTCTAATTCAGTTTTTAAGAATTCTATTTTTTTCATAATGTTCTACTGCTCCTTAAAGTATTTATTTTATATAACAATTGATGCTTTTAATTATTTTTCAGTATATTATCATCTTTTTATATAACCACTAAAACATTTCCTTACTCATTTTGTCAATCTGTTGATCTATTTCTTCATAGACTCCTGGGAAATGACTCATCGCCCCGCCATGGGTTATACAAGGAATGTAAAACGATTTGCCATTAGCTTTACAAGCTCGCGCGACATCTTTGGCAATTATTTCAGATGACCAACCAGGGAAATCAAGCTCCCCGCTGTGAAGTCCACCCATAAATGAGATCTGACCACCATAGGTTTTTATCAGTGCAGGAATATTATTGGTATTCATAACCCCCTGAAAGATGTCTATGCCCATTTCGATCATAGTAGGTACGAGATTAGCAGCATAGGAATCACTATGATGAACAACCAGTTCCACCCCGTTTGCTTTATAATAACCGTAGATTTTCTTATAAGCCGGGACGAAAAATTCATTAAACATTTCAGGAGAAAAGAATGAAGATATCTGGCTACCCCAATCATCATGGTGGAAAAGAGCATCCGGATGTATTCTATCTATTAGAATTTCAGCAAATTCCAATTCGAATTCCGTAATGTAATCAATCAGTTCATGCATTGCTTCAGGTTCTTCATAGAAAGCTATTAAGGCATTCTCCATCCCCATCATATGATGAGTCATTTCAAATACACCCGGAGCATACATTGCCGTAATAAACTCTTCATTTCGATCGATCGCATTAGCATGAGCAATAGCTGGTGCCCAAGATTCATCATCCGTTGGGATAAAAGGCTTTTTCACATATTTCTTCCATTCAGTGATATCTTTTATTACCGTATGTTCTTCATCATGTACTGGGAAACCACCAATTTGACCTTCCATAAATGTCCATGTAACTCCCCAGCCATCTTTACTTGTCAGACCTGGCACCATTGGAATTCCTGCCATTGGGAATGCCGCTTCGAAAATCATATTAAGAAATTCATATTGTTTTACAAAGCGGTCAGGTTTTCCACCTTTAATCGTTTCCAATAAATTTTGTTTCTTTGTTAGCATTTAAATTCTCCTTTTCAATATTTTATGATGAAATTCTCATCAGTGTACCTGAGATCAAGCGCCTTTGATTTCCTTTGCTTTTACAGCGTCACTGCCAGCATCTGGTGCAAATCCGTCTGCAACGATTGCAACTGCATATTCCGGTGTTACTGGTGTACCACCAACGATAACTTTTTTATCAGGATAAGCTGCTTTGATGGTTTTTACGGCTTCTTTGAGTTCCGGCATGGTTGTTGTCAGAGACCAGAACAGGCGATTAGGGTTACCTTTGCTTTTACTTCTTCAATTTTTGACATGTTTCTTTCTCCTTAAATCAGTCGCTGAACATGTACAGCTTTATATGTATTGTAATGTTTTACGATTTTATTGTCAACAAAAACTGTACATGTTCAGTCTATTTAATTTTTGTAAAAAATTAGAGTCTTTGATATAATAGAAACAAATTTATTATCGAAGGAGAACACATGTCTTCTCAACGTGAAAACATTTTAGCTATTGCGACTAAATTATTTTATGATCAGGGATACAACAATACCTACTTTTATCAAATATCAGAAGCTTTAAATATTACAAAATCTTTAATTTCCTATCATTTTACAACGAAATCTCAGTTGGCTAAAGAAGTTATAGAAAAATTTTCCGTTCAGAACAAAAATAGAATTGCATTTAAACTCTATCAGAATTATTTTTTTAACAATAAATATGACTTGCAATTAAGTACTGCAATTGAAATACGACTATCAACAACTTTAATCTTGTCGGATCCGAAAGTTGCCCGTTACATTAAGGAAAGTGCTGATGGCAACTTCGAAGATATGTTTATAGAACATTATAAGAGCTTTTATAAAATTCACGATCGCCAATATCACCTTAACATCAACCGGCAAAATGATGAAATCAGCCTGCTGGCAAGAGGTGCTACCGCAGCGTCAAATGCTATAATCATCGATTTTATTAATAATTCGCTCGATTGTACATTAGATGAATGTCTTGACTATATTGTTGAGATGAATTTTCGATTTATGCGTGTGGATGAAAAAAGAATTAATCAAATAATAGATAAAAGTAAAGAAGTTATTGATAAGGTTGGCTTTGAACTCAGTCCATACTTTGTTATTGAATAACTTTATGTAAGCAACACTTTCAATGTCATTTGTGGGTTAAGCAAAAGTTCAGGCGGCAATACCGATTTTGAAATCAACCTAACCCATCCGGTGAAAAGATCTTGTGATCAGTTAAAATGAAAATAAATAGGAAAAAATATTTTTAACAACAGCACCCAAACAGCACCCGATATAATGAGACGCTGATATAAAGGGAAAAACCGTTGATTCTTAATCAGGGGGTCCAAGGTTCGAATCCCTGAAGGGGTAGCAAATTTCAAATCACAAAAACCGCTTTGCAGAGCCATCTGCGAGGCGGCTTTTTACCCTCGTGCGAATATAGCGGCTAAAGGATGCAACTTCTTATAAAGTGTGCACTTTTTTAGACGCGAAATTAAATAGTTCCAAGATGAATTTTCAGATTAGATTAGTGCAATTTAAAAAATCAACAATGTATTGAATATAAATCGATTAAAAACATGAAACAACGTTAAGGAACCCGGAGGTGACTTTGTCCGCTCCTTCAGTATGCGGAACAATTTAATATTCGAAAGCTGGTACGTCAGTACATGAAGATATTGTCATGATCCGAAAAAGAATCGCATCATTCATCCAATCGGATATTGTTAAAGGAGATGAAAAAGAATGGACATGAAAAAATTTGTACCGGTGATTGCTAAATTTGAGGAAGATGGGAATATCACACCCATGCAGGTATTATGGGAAGATGAGCGAATTTTAAAATTGAATTTATTTTTCATATCCGGCCCCGGACTTCGTTGAAGACAGGCGGTCAGTGGGTTCAATATTATGTCGAATTATGAATAAAGATGTCAATATCTATTATGAAGAACCAAAATGGTTTGTTGAGAGCAAAGAAAATAAGTAGCCGAATAGATACAAGTCGAAGCGTGGATATATATACTACCGGATGATAAAAAGGTACGCTGTGAAGAGTGTGGAATACCCATTAAGAACGTATTCCATATCAAAAATTCAATCAATCAGAATAGTCTGAGAACCGGATCGGAATGCATCAAACATATGAAAAAAATAAAGCAATCGACCACCCTAATTCAAAGAAACCGGAGTGATTGCTATTAAAGGTCCGTTCTAAAGATATGCCTTCACCATTAATTAAGATACAAATCGATAATACCTGCATTGCTATTTACAGAGAAATCCTAAAGAAATGCTGTCCGATGTTTTTTCAGTCATTAAAGAACAATACTAAAAGCCCTATCTCCCGATCAGGTTTATCTGGCCACCGGTGCGACCGATTTACGCAAGTCAATCCATGGCTAATTGATCCTTGTTCAGGAGGCCTTTGAGTAAATCCCTTTTCCAGCAGTCTATTTGTTTTCTGCAACCGCAACCAGAATAAGGTTATAATTCTTCACTATGAGCATAATGGTTTCTGGTTATATTATCGGCGATTAGAGAAGGGGCGTTTAAAAAGGCCCGGTGCTAAGAAAGCCATTCTGAATGTAAGTGAACGTGAACTTCGGATCTGGCTCGATGGCCTGTCCTTGAATCTCAATGGCCCTTACCGCGAGCTCTTTTATGCCAATCAACAACTAGCTGCATAGCGATTAAGGTGTTGATTATTGTTCTCTGCCAAGTGTGCATTCATCCTCGAAGAATATAGAGTCGATAATTCCAGTTTCTAGCAATTTCAAGTTATGTATATTCGGGAATCCAGGATAGCTAGCTGATAAAAAAACGTGTGATGAGCTTGGAATTGGAATTCACGAATGAAGCTGAGATTAAGGCGTGTATTGTATTTGTGAAATACGCTATCAGATGCTTATGTGCGAGTTTCAAAATATCGAAAAAAGTAATCGCAAAATTTTTGGGCACTCACAGAAAGGGGTGTATTTTTTTTTGTTAAGATATGGATTTGCGGTATGTTTTGACATCGATATGGTTGGACAATAATATCTTCTGAACTTGGGAGTGCTTTATTCATTCCAAGGATAAAAGGGCTCACTCCTAGACCAGATTGAACACATTGCATGGTTATATTGATGTCAGTCGAACACACGACTATGTTTGGAACAAAATTAGCCTCAGCACAATCTTTAACCACAGTATAGTAATTGGTGGAGCCACATAAGACAAGTTTTGTATCTCGGAGGTCTTCAACAGTAATGAAACTTTTTATTGCAAGTACATGGTTTTTGGGGACATAGACAATAGGATTAAGGGCATAGAATGGAGAAACATCAAATTGTTTACTATCAACCGATTTTACAGCAAAAAAAACATCAGCAGTGCCATCAGAAAGCTGGGCTTGACAAATAGTCTCACGATGTTCACCAAAACTGAGGTCAACATTGGGATGTTCTTCAATAAAACGTAAAAATGGCGATAACGTTAAAAGGGGAAGGCAACCAAGCTCTAATACAACGTTTACGGTGCCATGGATTAAGT
The DNA here is from genome assembly GCF_001263355.1 of Acetobacterium bakii. GTDB lineage: Bacteria > Bacillota > Clostridia > Eubacteriales > Eubacteriaceae > Acetobacterium > Acetobacterium bakii. The sequence continues at coordinate 46,904 of NZ_LGYO01000002.1, read as the reverse complement.
TATTATTCAAGTTGATGGAGTCGGTTACCTTTTGATATTCGCTTAAAATATTTTTTGCATGTTCCCAAAGAAGTTTTCCCTCAACCGTAGGAGTAACACCGCGATTGCTACGTCTAAATAGTTTTACACCAAGTTCATTCTCCATTCGTTTGATCATTCGACTCAATCCTTGCTGGGAAATGAATAAATTCTCAGCTGCAACAGAAACGTTATTATCCTTGCATAGTCGCACAAAGAATTCAAGACTTTTGATATCCAAAATTATACTCCTATTCAAAAATGTAGTGGGCAAAAGTAGTATTGACTTATTCACAATAAAACCGCAAATTAACATAGTTTAGAACAATCAACGTAAAATATATAGCTCTTTATATGCCAGGAAGAAAAGGATTTCATATATTCATCATATCAAATTGAGCATAGGCTGTCAATTTTTGATATTTTTTTTACAATCTTTAAAATTGATTGTAATGGGTTACAAATAACCGTTGTTTTACTCGGTTTTGATAAGGTGCTATACTTAAATTGTAGAAAGATTAAGAGCAAATTTTATTTATAAACTATTTGTTTTTAAGATATTCTGCAATAGGATTTGTTAAAAGGTCGAGAGGTTATTTTACACTCTGGCTAATTTAAAATAAAAGGAGAAAAAGATGTTAGTATTAAACGGTAAAGAAATTAACAGAGCTTCCTTGGCAAAAATGATCGATGGTTCATTACTTAATCCATTTACAACAACCCAGGAGATTGATGAATTAGTAAAGATTTCCCTGGATTACAACACAAATTCTGTTTGTGTAAATCCTAACTATCTTGAAAGAGTTGCAAAACAATTAAAAGGTTCCGATGTTAAAGCTTGTGTTGTTGTTGACTACCCTTTTGGAACCGGATCAATTGAAGACAAAGTAAATCAGGCAAAAGTGGCCATTGAGCATGGCGTAGAAATTGTTGATTTTGTGATTGATTATGGTCATTTAAAAAGTGGGAATAAAGATCATTTATTAAAAGAAATCAAAGCTTGTGTTGCAGCAGTAAATGGTCTTGAAACAAGATTTATCATTGAAGTATGCTATTTAACACCTGAGGAAATTGTAACTGCTTGTGAGTGTGTTATTGAAGGTGGCGGGGATTTTGTAAAAACATCGACAGGTAGATTTGGCGGCCCTGATATGGAAATCATAGACCTCCTTGTAAAAACCTGCAAAGGTCGTTGCAAATTAAAAGTTGCTGGAACAGGTCAGTTTTGGACTACGAGTATTGCATTAATGTGTATTGCAGCTGGCGTGGATATTATTGGCACACGCTCTGCTAAAAAAATTGTTGACGAGTCGGAAATTTTTGAGAGATTTGCAAAAGGCATCGAAATTAAATAATCATCTTGAAAAAATAAAAGAAAAATGCTTTAAAAAAAGAGTGAAAAGAGCGGTTTCAAGATAGAAACTGCTCATTTTTTCCAGAGAAATGTAAACGATTATTTGCGGGGATGTATAATACTTAAACTAAGAAAAAATTTGCTTATTTAATTTTAAGTTATATCAAATGTAATGAGCGAGAAAACGGGAGGATTCATTTGCAACATGCTTTGCCGTTTCAACCCAAAAGAAATTTAAAAAACTGGATACTAAATAGAAGTATTGTTAGAAAATATTAAAATTTAGGAGAAAAAAATTATGGGTAAGTATGTAGTCGGTATTGATGCAGGAACTATGGGAGTGCGTTGTGTGATTTTTGATTTAAAAGGAAATGAAGTTTCAAGTGCTTATTTTGAAACCCCAACATTCTATCCAAAACCAGGATGGGTTGAACAAGATGCTAATGACGTGATTGCTTTGGCATATAAATCAGTTGCAGCGGCATTATCAAAAGAAAATGTGGATGCGTCTGAAATCATTTCAATCAGCTTTACCAATCAAAGAACAACTTGGGCGCCAATTGATAAGGATGGAAATTTTTTACATAACATGTTTATTTGGCAAGACCAACGCGGTGCTGAAATTTTTCCTTGGGCGAGAGAACAGCTTGAAAAAAACGGGATGACTGAAATGGATCTATACAATCGTTGCGGACATCCATTAGGATCAGTAGAATGTGGAACAAAAGCATTTTGGTTTAGAATCAATATGCCAGAGCTATATGAAAAAACCTGGAAAATGGTAACACCTCATGCGATGCTAGCCCACGCCTTTGGTGCAGATGATTGGTATGATGAAGAAGATGATGCTAATTGGTGGTTAGTGACAAATAGAGATACCTTTGCATTTGACCAAGAGCTATGTGATATTTTCGGAATGGATATTAATAAATACCCGAGAAATATGAAAGCTGGAACACATATTGGTATAGTTACGGAAGAAGTTGCAGAAAAAACAGGACTTGTTGTTGGAACACCACTATTTGTTGGCTCAGGTGATCAACAATGTGGTGCAGCAGGGGTTGGAAATTCGGGAACGCCTGGTCTTGGATCGGTTTGTCTGGGAACCGCGGGATTATGCATTGGTTATTCTAAAACACCAGTAAAAGATCCAAATGGAAAATGCCATGTATTAGGACATCCAGCGGGTGGTTACACCATGGAAGGGCATGCTTCTGCGGCAGCCTCGTCATTTAGATGGTTAAGAAATGCAATCTCTCAGTTTGAAATGACAGTTGCAGAAATTTCTGACATAGATATTTATGATATTATGACTGCAATTGCTTATAAAGCTCCTATTGGATCAAAAGGAACTGTTTTTTTACCTTGGCTGGCTGGAGCTAATTGCCCAAATTATAATGATGAAGCTCGTGGTGCTTTGATAGGCATGACATTAGGAACAACAAAAGCTGAAATTCTAAGAGCTGCCATGGAAGGAATCTGTTTTGAAATGAAAGAAATGCTAGCAGCTTTAAAAGATGCTGGTTTTGAAGAATTCAAAACACTTCGTGTCACAGGTGGAGCAGCGCGCTCAAAGCTATGGAATCAAATGCAGGCAGATATTTATGGTTGTAGAGTGGAAACCGCGGATGCGCCTGAAGCAACAGCACTTGGCGCAGCAATGATTGGTGCTGTTGGCGCTGGCGTATTCAGTAATCTTCATGAAGCGGCAGAACAGATGGTGCATGTGAAGGATATATATGAACCAATTCCAGAAAATGTTGCACAGTATAATGAAGTGTACAAAATGTTTAGAGCATGTTACAAAGGATTGGCTGAGAGTGGATTCAAAGAAATTTACGAATTCCAAAACAAATAAATTATAAGCATTAATATCTAAGGGGGAGTTAATCCCCCTTAAATCATTACTTTAAAATGATATCATTTGAAATCCTAAAATATTTTTTTAGGATGAAAACAAGGAGGAGTTATGGAATTTTCGTTTTTAACAGCAAGTAAGATCGTTTTAAAACAGGGTGCGATCAAGGAATTAGATCAATACGTATGTAATTACGGGACTAATTTTTTAATTGTGGTGGATAGCTTTTTTGCTCATTCGCCTATTTTAGAGAGTATTAAGACTCAGCTTGAAAGCAATGGTAAAAAAACTGTTTTTTATAGTGGGATTCAGGGAGAACCTACAGTAGAACAAGTCGACGAAGTCACGGACATAGCAATAAAAAATGGGTGTGATTGTGTTATCTCTATTGGCGGTGGAAGTTGTATTGATGTTGGTAAAGCAGTTGCAGCACTCATTACGAATGGTACACCAGCACTTGATTATATGGAAGTCGTAGGAAAAGGTAAAAAAATTACAGAGATGCCAGTTCCATTCGTGGCTTGTCCAACAACAGCTGGTACTGGCAGTGAAGCAACTAAGAACGCTGTTTTAGGCTCCCGCGTTTTAAATTTCAAGCGTTCAATGCGTTCTGATTCGATGATTGCTAATGTTGCACTTCTTGATCCAGAATTAACGAGAGAATGCCCTAAAAGCATTACTGCATTTTCAGGGATTGATGCCTTAACACATTTAATCGAAGCCTATACAACTTGGAGAGCAACACCAATTAGTGATGGTTTAGCGATGAGTGGGATTGCACTTGGCGGGAAATATTTGCAAAGAGCTTTTGATGATGGTAGTGATATGGAGGCACGGGAGGGGATGTGTACCGCATCACTTCTGGGTGGAATGGCGTTCGCAAATTCAGGACTAGGGGCAGTTCATGGCATCGCAATGGCCGTTGGTATTGCCTATCATGTTCCCCACGGAGAATCTTGTGGAATTATGCTTCCTCACATTATGAAAATAAACTCTGTTGTTGCTCAAGAACGGATGGATATTATTGGTGAAGCTTTAACAGGAAAGCGTTATAATAACCCAGGTGATGGAGCGAAAGCGGCAGTTGACTTTATTTTTGAACTTAATAATTATATGGGAATAAAGCCCGATTATAAGCATCTGAATATAGATCCAGAAGACATTCCAATATTGGCAAAAGCTAGCTTTGGAACGAGTATGTCTAGTAACCCAAAACAGTTATCTACTGAAGAATGGATATCATTTTTTGAGACGGTGATGTAAGTATATTATAAATGATTTTGGATTGTATTTGGAACAAAGTATGGGTCAAGGAGTTTGTATGATTAAGATTATTGTGTCAGATCTTGATGGGACATTACTTAACAGCAAAAAAGAATTACCTAAACGATTTCCAGAGCTAATTAAAGCGTTAAGTCGTGAAGGAATACGATTTGTTCCGGCAAGTGGAAGAGCAGCGCATACCCTTAAAGTTCAATTCTCCGAATATTTTCATGAGATTGGGTTGATTTGTGAAAATGGGAATGTGGTGTTAGATTGTGGTGAGATGATCTACCATGTGTCTATTGAAAAAAAAGAACTTCAAGAATTGCTGGGGCGGATTGCAAAAGTTGATGAATTACGTCCAGCACTATGCGGTATCCATGCGACCTATATAATGGATCGGTTACCTGCTTTTGAAGCACAGGTTAGACGCTTTTTTTATAATACAGTAATCGTAGAAAATTTTGAGGAAGTGATTGAACAGAAAGAAATCTGTAAGATATCATGTATTGATGGGATTAACCCTTTTACAAATGCATGTCCAAAACTTTTTGCGATCACTGATCATTATGATCTTATTCCTTCAGGCGAAAACTGGATTGATATTGTTAAGAAGGGCGAAAACAAAGGAAAAGCTTTGCAGATGTTGATGGCAAACATTGGAGCAAAACCTGAAGAGACAATGGCATTTGGTGACTTTCTCAACGATCTGACTCTCATGGAAGTTTGTGAACATACTTTTGCGATGAAAAATGCACATCCAGATTTGAAAGCAGTTGCCAAAAATATCACACATAAATCAAATGAAGAAGAGGGTGTGATTGATACAATCATTGAGGTGCTTAACTTAAAGTTATAAATATCAAAAAAACACTATTTTTATGAATTGAGAAACCACGCCAGGGTTCACGGAAAAATACGTCCGACGCGAGCAAAGTCTATAATGATATAGGTATCTAGGAGATCTTTTTAAACGTTTGATGTAAAGCGTTACATCTGTGATTAAGTGACGCAATTTATCAAGCAATCCCAGGAAAGACAGAGACAATAATCAAAACTATAAAAACATTACTTTTTGTTCGTTGTATATTAAAATGGCCAGAAACCATTAAATAAAATATAGTCACAAAGGAGTAAAGACTATGAGTGAACTGAAAGACATGAAAATTATGATTTTCCCCAGTAAGTATATTCAAGGGGACGGTGCAATGAACTTGCTGCCAGAAGTGATGGAAAAGTTTGGGGACAAACCATTTATTGTCGCGACAAAATCAATGGTTGAAACATCAAAAAAATTAATGGGCAACAAAGGAAAAGTTGTGCAATTTGGAGGGGAGTGTAGCCGAAGCGAGATTGATCGCATCAAAGCTATCGCAAAAGAATTTGGTGCGACAGCAATAGCCGCTGTTGGTGGTGGTAAGCCAATTGATGCAAGTAAAGTTATTGCGGATGAAATGAACATTCCCGTAATCGTTTGTGCTACGATCGCAGCTACTGATGCTCCCACTTCAGGCTGTGCAGTACTATACACCGAGGAAGGGGTGTACGTGGAAGTCCTCTATCAGAAACGAAATCCTGATGTTGTGCTGATGGATACCGATATCATACTCAAAGCACCAACACGATTCCTGATTTCAGGCATGGGCGATGCCCTGGCAACATTCTTCGAAGCGAATTCATGTGAACATACCAGGTCTTTGAGTGAAGCCTTTGCATTACGTACTAAAACCACCATGGCTCTTACAAAACTTTGTCTGGATATGCTTCTCAAGTATGGTCGCCAGGCAGTAAAAGATGCAGAAAATGGGATTAAATCTGAAGCTGTTGAAGCCATTATTGAGGCTAATGCTTTGCTTTCAGGCATTGGATTTGAAAGTGGCGGCCTTGGGTCTGCACACTCTATCCATAATGGTTTAACTGTGCTGCCAGCCACACATCACCTGTATCATGGTGAAAAAGTTGCCTTTGGTACGCTCACAGGTCTTCATTTGTACGACGATCTCGGAATCATCGATGAAGTTTATGATTTCTGCATCGACGTAGGTCTTCCCGTGACATTTGAAGATCTTCACATTCCGAATGTTACTGAAGAGGAACTTAAAGAAGTTGCGGAAAGTAGTTATTTATATAACTTCATGTCCCATGAACCAGTTGAACTTTCAGTGGAAAAAGTCATTGCAGCATTAAAGAAAACAGACAAAATAGGCCGCGAGAAAAAAGCAGCCAAGGGTAAATAATTAACAAGATTATTTCAGGACACAGCAAAAAAAATCCAGCAATGGACTGACTCCAAAGCCTCTTGTATAAAGGCTTGGTTTGGTGAATTAGGCTAGAAAAGCTGAGTTATTAATAACAATAAAACACTATTTTAGGATGAATAGTGTTTTTTGTTTTAAAGCTGACGTGTAATGGTGATATGTTTATATGAGAGTTTAAAAGAAGAAAAAAATGTGATCTATTTTAATAATCACAAACTGGTGGAATCCTATGAGAATGTGGGTAACAAATCACGACACCTAGTATACATCGGAAAATTCTTTGTGCCCGAAATGGAGGCAATATGATCTTAAATAATGGTAATCACGCTGATATCCGAGCATTTTACAGCCAATGATGTTGCTGCTAACCTAACCTGGAAAGAAGATCTTTAACAAATAGAACATTGTAATAGAAATTGGGATGCTCTAAAACACGGGATGTGGTATTGATGTTGATCAACTAATAGTCAGACTCCTACCCGTTTTTTTTCGCACAATATTAGAAAAAACAAATTGACAAAATATTGAAACATGCTATACTACACGTAAGCACTAGTCATGACTAGCACTTACGTGTAGTGAGTTTACTCGACTAAATCATAAAAAACTTCGTTTCAAAGAAAAGTATCTCGGTTATTACAGGCATTAAGTAATTGCAATAGTAACCGACAAAAGATTACTTCTGTCGGTCGGACGGTTCGATGAACTATTTGCATATTCATTACAAAAATAGTTGTTGTTTTTTGGGTTTCGTATTATCTATACATAAATATTTAAGGAGAGTTCAATGCAATCAAAAACCATCGAAAGAAAAGCATTTGATATTCGGAAACACATTGTTCACACGGTAATTAATAATGGTGACGGTCATGCTGGGCCATCATTGTCTTGCACGGATATTCTGGCGACTTTGTATTTTGATATTATGGATGTCAAAGTTGATGAACCCAAATGGTTCTGTCGTGATCGGTTTGTTCTCAGTGCGGGTCACAAATGCCTGGCACTTTATGGAACACTCATTGAAAAGGGATTTGAAAAAGCTGATGTATTGGAAACATACAATAAGTTAGGATCAAAAGTACCCGGTCATCCCGACATGAAGAAATTCAATGGCGTTGATTTTAGCTCCGGTGCATTGGGGCACGGTTTGCCAATTGGCGCTGGAATGGCTTTAAATGCAAAACTTAAAGGCGAAAAAAATCGTGTTTTTGTCTTGATGGGGGATGGCGAACAGGGTGAAGGATCCAATTGGGAAGCGGCAATGTTTGCAAGTCATCACGGCCTAGACAACCTAGTTGGTATCATTGATCGAAACGGCCTTCAAATTAATGGCAGTACCCGTGATGTTTTAGACACCCGTGATTTGAGGGAAAAGTATGCTGCCTTTGGCTGGTCGGTTAAAGTTGTCGATGGCCATAATATTGAGGAGCTTTTAAATACTTTTCAATCAATCCCTTTTCAAAAAGGGAAGCCAAGTATGGTGATTGCTAATACAATTAAAAGTAAAGGGATGCCTTTCGCTGAGGGAAATGTGAAATATCACCACTGGAATCCTGGTAAAGAATCGCAGGAATCAAAAGATGCACTGGACGCACTTGAACGATATGCAAATAATAAAGGATGGATAAAATGACAGTTAAACAGCGAAATCCACGGGATGTATTTGGGGAAGTATTGTTAGAACTGGGTAGAGAGAATGAAAGTATTGTGGCGGTGTCTTGTGATTCGGGTGCAGGATCGGGTATGGATCCCTTCAAGCAGGCGTTGCCTCATCAATATTTAGAGGTCGGTATCAATGAACAGAATGCAATTGGTGTTTGTGCCGGGCTAGCTGAAGGTGGTTCTATTCCGATTGTATCAGCTATTGCACCGTTCATCTCAATGCGTGCTTTCGAGCAGGTGCGTAACGACTTAGGTTATACAAATATGAACGTAAAAGTAATTGGCTCTAGCAGCGGCTTGTCACATTCAGCGCTGGGATCAACCCATCAAGCGATTGAAGATTTGTCGCTGATGCGAGTCATACCGAACATGGTGGTCTTAAATCCCGGTGATTGTTATGAAGTAGAAATGTCATTGCGGGAAGCAATTAAACACAAGGGGCCAGTTTATATCAGAATGCCGCGCCACCCTATGGCTGAACCTTTAGAAGTTTCGCAACGCAATTTCAAATTGGGAAAAGGAGAAGTGTTAATGAACACCGGAGATGAGATTGTAATTGCAGTTTCTGGAACATTGACGGTTGATGGTCTAATGACGGGGAAAATCCTGGATGAAATGGGATATGGGGTAAAGGTTCTAAATTTTACAACAGTAAAACCATTGGATACAGAGCTCCTTTATGAAGCATATAAAAATGCAAAATACTTATTTACTTTAGAAGAACATTCGCAAATTGGCGGTTTTGGCAGTGCCGTTCTGGAAGTATTGGGTCCAGTTAAACAGGGAGGTCCGATTCATAGTGTAGGTATTGCCGATGGCTCCTTTAATACCGGCCCCTATCGGGAATTATTGGGAGCCTACGGTCTTAGCTGGGAAAAGGTTGTAGAGCGGATTTTAAATGTGATTCAAAAATAATATAGAATAGAATTAGAGGAGAAAATAATGAAGACTGTCAGTTGTACCTTGAATACCTTATTGAATGATGATGTTTCTCTGATTGAGGAGCAAAAGAGCGATGTTAATCGCGTCCTTGATTTTGATTTGCCATTAGGAGAATATGATTTTTTAAAGAAACATGTAAAAAAAATTGGTGTAACCAAGGAATTCAGTAATGTTATTTCGACATTTAAAACGCCGGAAAATGAAACCCCCGAAGGATTTCGGGTAGCGTATCGGTTGGAATCCAATGGAATCCTGAGAGCTGATTTGATCCGCGATATTTCTTATGATAAAAATGGCAAAAAACGACCAACCAATGTACTTTTTTCAGCTGATTCCGCCAACCCATACGAGGTAAAGTCGATCAGCAAAATAATTGCTAATCTGACTTGTAATCCCGGTATTATCTACGATTTGTTTATCAACAACCCGAAGGCTAATATAGGCAATCAATTCAAAACACGGGATGAAGTAATGGAAGAAATCGGGCGGATCTTAGGAACGGGAGCAGACATCAGTGTTGAACTGAATGATCCGTTTGGCAAGTCTGATACTGAGCTTTTGGAAGAAGCCGAGAAATTCAGGGAAATGCTTTCCGAATATCGTGTGGTTATTAAGGTTCCACACACCGGACCGGTTACTAATGTAAACGTTTCAGAACTTCTTTTAGGAAATAAAAAACTTGGTAAGTCTTTCGCTGATGTAACAACTGAAGACGCTTTCCGAGGACATAATCTGGCATTGATGCTCCAAGAACATGGCTTTAGGGTGAACTTTACGTTAATGTTTGAACCATATCAGACGGCGTTAGCATTACAGGCAAAACCATATTTTGTAAACAGCTTCATTCGGCATCGTTTAATGCAATCAGAAAGCATGGAACTGAACTTAAAGCAATATAATGCAACTGGCGATCCGAAATTTATAAAAAATATCCAGGATATGTTTTTAGAAAAAGATTATCTTAATATGGATCAGGCTCAAATGGAATTGCTGATGGTTAAGAAAATGGCTGAAGACATGTTAAAATATCGTCATTTTAGTGATGCTGAAGGCTCAGACGGATTAGATAGTGTGCGACATAATTTAAGACTTTTTAAAAATACTAATTTGGATGACACAAGACTCATTATCTGTAGTATGGAAGGTGAGTTTAATTACCCTGACATTGACAAATTGTTGGTGGAAAAAGAATTTGAAGACCTTGTTTATCGCGTTGTTGTTACGGCGGAGCCAAAGTACCTGGCAAGGTTTACTTCCTGCAATCAAGTGGTATCATATCAACGTCGATTTATGAATGCCGCCAATGGACAAAAATGATAGAAGTTATAAGAGATGATATATTTTTCCAGTAGATTATGTTATACTTGTCTTAGGTGGTCATGACTAATTATAATCATGTATGATGTCGTGATAATTTATTTGAAAAGAGGTGATGATTATGAGTTATGTGAATATAAAAGCAATTCTTGGTGACGCAAGAAAAAATCATTATGCCGTTGGGGCGTTTAATATTGTAAATTATCTTACTGCGAAGGCTGTTGTTGAAGCGGCGGAAGAACTTGGACAACCGATTATTATTCAAACATCGGTAAAAACTGTAAAAGCTTTTGGGATCAAAGAAATGATGGGTTTTTTAAAACCAATCGCTGATAATGCAAAGGTGAACGTGGCGATCCATTTGGATCACTCGACAGATGTCCAATTTACAAAAGATTGTATCGACGGCGGCTGGTCTTCAGTTATGTACGATGGTTCGCAGTTGCCACTGGCTGACAATATCAAAAACACGATGGAAATCGTGGCTTACGCCAAGCCAAAGAATGTGACGGTTGAAGGCGAATTAGGTGCCATTGTCGGCGTTGAAGATGACATTGTCGTAAAAGAAAGTGATCATGCTCATGCTAAACCAGCAGATTGTCGTATCTATTTGAAAGAAACTGGAGTTGACGCGTTTGCGCCGGCTATCGGAACAGCACATGGAGTTTATAAAGGCGAAATTAAAATCGATTATGATCTTTTTGAAGAAATCAATGAATTTTCACTTTGCCCTTTGGTCCTTCATGGCGGAACGGGGCTAAATGATGAAGTGTTTCATCAGCTGATCGGCCTGGGTGCAGCAAAGGTTAATATTTCAACCGCAATTAAAATTGCATATTGCCAGGGAATGGCAGTTTTCAGCAAAGAAAATCCAACTAAAAATGATCCGCTGAAATTGGATGCCTTCACAAAACAACAAGTTAAAAAAGTTGTGACCGAGCACATCCGCTTTTTTAGTCTGATGGATTAGAGAAGTAATATGATGACGACACAACCAAATTACATTATCGATTTACACAGTCACACCACTCGATCTGATGGGGGAGACACACCGCAGGAATTTATTTCCAATGCGGCCGCTTTAGGAATGAAAGTGATCGTATTTACTGATCATGATGTTCTGCCGCCTGATCGAATCGAAGTAAATGGTGTGATGGTAGATTCCGTTCTTTATGCTAAGAAAAAAGGGCTGAAATTGATTCCAGGAATTGAATTTTCCTGTGAAACTCAGGTAGAAGATGTCCACATTATTGTGTTTGGGTGCGATTATACCAATTCTAAAATAATCGCAATGTATCAGAAGATTGTCAAAAGTAAAATATTTTCATATCAAAAGCTATTAGATATCCTGGCCAACAATGGGTATGATATAACATGGGATGAGGTGTTGAATTATGACGATATTCCAAGAAAACCCGAGGATGTACAGAAAAAAATCATTTTTAACCTCATGGCTGAAAAAGGTTATACAAAAACCTGGAGTGATGCGAAATTATTGATCAGAAACAACCCTGATTTCAGTGTGAAAAGAGAAAAACCAGACCCCGCTGACATCATCAACATTGCCCATGAAAGTTGCGGTATTGCTATTTTAGCTCATCCTTATCTCATTGATGAAACCGTTACTACTAACGATGGTACAATGACTAGAGCGGATTATATTGATAAATTGATTGATCTGGGTCTCGATGGTATTGAGGCCAGCTATACCTATGATAAGACCACATATAATGGACCTTATACAAAGGAAGAAATTATTGCCAAGGTCAAATCAGATTATCAGGATCGAGTGAAAATTATTTCAGGAGGTTCAGATTACCATGCTGACTATAAAAAGACCGATAAAAATGTCAGAAATATTGGCGAGTGCGGCGTTACACTAGAATATTTTAACAGCAACGAGCTTTTAAGAATTCTTTAATCGGTTTCTTAAAAGCTAAAAATATTTAATTCAGGCTGGTAATGATAATAAAAAGACAAGGAACCCAATGAGTATCAGTATATTATTTTCTATTAGGATGGAACTATGATAGATTCTTGTAAGGAACAGACATATATATTGGTACCGGCCTGGATTATCCCTTTGAAGCACCATTTGCCGCCGGAGATGAACTCATTGGCATCTAGGTGCGTTCGAAATATTGGACAAAAAGTATTTTCCGATAATTTCGAAAAAAATTCCTTCTGAGTTTGTGTTAATGATAAATACGTTAATAAAATGGCAAGTTTTTAAGATGATAAAGGAGAATTTGAATATGGATAAGTATTTAATCGGTATTGATGTGGGAACAACTGGTGCAAAAGCGATGATTCTTAATAAAGAAGGCAAAATCTATGGAAAAGGATACGGAGAGTACCCATGTAAAAATACCGAATTTGCCAAATTAAATAAATAGAAATAGATCAATTTTAGCGGATAATTCTTTAAATTCTATAACGTCTATGATAAAATAAGAGAAATTTTGTTAAATAAGCTGCTCAGAGGAGTTTTATGGAAGGAAGTATTGATATGTACAAAATTAAGCGAGAAAACCCGAAACCATTGTACATACAATTGGAAGAGTTAATTCGGAATAATATCGAAGAAGGCATTTGGAAGCGGAACACAGCCATACCATCTGAGAATGAAATGAATCGGTTATACGGGGTTAGTCGCATGACAATCCGTTCAGCATGTTCACAATTGGTACAGGATGGTGTTCTCTATCGCGTTCCTGGAAAGGGCACCTTCGTTGCAGAACCCAAGATAATGGCGGAATCTCTAGCATATATGGGCTTTAGAGAGCAATTGGAGAGAATGGGATATGAAATTACCACAGAGCTTTTAAATGTTACAGAAAAAAAAGCCTCGTTGAGTGTCGCAAATCGTCTGCAATGTCCACAGGGGTCTCCAATACTGGAAATAGAGCGACTGCGTTTTTTAAAAGGTGAGCCCATTAGCCTTCATTATTCGCGGATTCCTTATAATTTGTGTAAGAATCTAAGTGAACGTGCTCTTGAAGAAGAACAGCTTTGTGTGCTTCTTGAAAAAGAGTATAATTTAAAACCCAGCCGGGTCATGGAAACTTTTGAGTCGGTTACGGCTTCGAAAAAAGAGAGCAAACTTTTTAAAGTTCCTCATGGATTTCCGCTTCTTGTTTTAGAGGATATTCTTTATGATAAGGATGATAAGCCTTTTGAGTATTCAAAGGTAATTTTTCGTGGTGATAAAATTAAATTAAAGTACGAATACCGTAATTAAAATTACGGTATTTTTTGCAGTGATCCAGATTATGATGAAAAGCGTCGGAAATATGTATGTAAAGAATAGATGGCTTTAACATGCCGTTTTACTGCTGATTCGTAATCAAGGGGTCCAAGGTTCGAAGCCCTGAAGGGACACCGAATTTAAACTCACAAAAACCGCTTTGCAGAGCCATCAGCGGGGCGTTTTTTGTTATTCATTTCTGATTTTTTTATACTCTGTTGCAGAAATTTCGCCATTATCAAATCTTTCTTTTAGTATATTTAAAGGAGATGTGTTATGTAGTTTTTTAATGGCAGTTCTTTTTTCAATGTATTCCTGCGAATCAATTTCTCCTTTTACATATTTTTCTTTGAATTGAATCATTTCTGCATTTTCCGCATACAGCCAGTAATCATCTTGATAATATTCATCTTCAAGAATCATGCTTCGTTCACGGTAGTCATCAGCAGCAATGTCGCCTTTTGCATATCTCTCCTTCAACATATTTAGAAGTTCATTATATTTCGGAATACATACAATCTGAATTTGAATTTTTGTTGAGTAATACAATTACTAAAATGATAATTGTAACGGGTAAAATAACAAACAAATCTGTTATTCCACTCGTTAGGTCAGAATAACCTGGCTTGAAACTAAAACATGCGTTCATATCTATAAATATTCCTTTCGTTTTACTAAAGATAAAAAAGTTAGATTACGTCTTATCTTTAGCATTATTCTGTTATTTTGCAATTAACTAACTTTTAATATAGGGAAGACCAAAAATAATTGTTGTGCTTTTGTTTAGTTCGCTTTCTATTTTTGCGACTCCATTGTGCCCCTCTATAATCATTTTTGCGATAGATAGACCAAGACCAATGCCATTGTTTGGAACGCTTCTGGATTTATCCACTTGAAAAAATCTTTCCCAAACAAATGGTAAGTCTTCCTCAGAAATACCAATTCCAGAATCTGCGATTTTTAAATAGACATATTCGCTGACTTCTATAGTCAACTCAATCTTTGTAGAATGCTTAGAATACTTAATGGCATTATCTATAAAAATAATCAACACCTGTTGAATACGACCATAATCGGCTTCAATTTTCGGAATTTTATCTGGAGTATAAAATTCAATTAAGATATCTTTATTGTGTGCTATTTTTTTTAAGCTGTTTATGACATCAATTGTTAAATTTTAAAAATCGCTGGGGACGAGTGTAAAGGACATTTTACCAACATCAATTCGGCTCAAATCGAGAAGGTCACTTACGATTCGTTCAAGTCTCAGTGTTTCATGGAGAATTCTCTTGTGGTATTTTTTAGTTTCTTCAGCAGAAGTTACTGTTTCATCAATTATGGCTTCTACGGATCCTTGGATGAGAGTTAATGGTGTTCTTAGCTCATGTGAAACATTTGCAATAAAGTCTTTGCGCATCTTCTCAAGTTTCTCACCTTCACTGATATCCTGGATTAATATGACAACCCCGGTTGTTGCAGAACAATTATTTTTTACGGGTGTGAATGTATATTTGAGAATTTGATATCGCCAGGCGTTTATAATAGTTTGCTTTTTATTTGTTGCCATAGTATTCAATAACATGGCAAGCAGACCTTGCTTTTCGAGATCTAGTTTAAGTTGGTTTTCAATATCTGTTTTGCTTGAATACCCATAAAGCGAGAGCAACGATTGATTGTAATTGATAAGAGATAGATCAATATCATAAGCAATAATACCTTCTGGTATTCTTGAAATAATATCGTCCAGTTTTTCTTTTTCCTCAAATATTTTATTTATGGAAAAGTTCAGTTTAGCTGAGAGCATATCTAAAGATTTGCTTAACTGACCGATTTCATCATTTTGTCGAATATTGGTGCTGATCTCATAGTTACCACGTGTCATTTCTATTGCAGCGTAATTGATGCTTTTTATGGATCTGTGCTTAAAGTTGATAATTGCATAATTAACAATTAATTTGTCAATAAAAATAAAATGGGAGGTTTATAGTGATAAAAATAAGAGATAATGATAAAATAAAAGAAAATATAAAGCCAATAAAATAAATAGGACAAGGAGTAAGGCATGAAGAGAATAACATGGTTATTTAATGAGCCAGGATACGCAAATCGCCTGTATTGAAAATAATAAGATATATCCATAAAGCCAAGCTTACTGCCACTTTATTTGCAGTTGAACGGTGATTTAATCGAGTGGCTTGAAAGTCGAGCCATTGACAGGCATCGGGTTAATTCAAGATTGCTCAAACGTCTGTTGCGTCTTACAACTGCGGAGGATGCAGAAGTGGCCATGCATGTCAACGCTTCCACTGTCATCGACACCTACTGGGTATGTGAAGATTCCGAACCGACACTAACCTATGGTAATTTTAGAAATTGTAATGGTTTTAAAATACTAAAATATTTATTGATAGCTTTCAATGATTTTATCAAGTGCTTGCTGAGCGTGTTCGATTTCTGCGTCAAGATCATCCAGATTGGCATATTTTTCATTGTGTTTAAGATCATGATCCGGGGTCATGACAATTTCATCATAGAGTTTATAACCTATATCTTCATAGGCCATAGAGGCACAGGTTGATGGACAGCCATTCATGGCGATATATTTTACTGTGTCATCGGACGCTTCGATCTCCTGGAGAATATTCATGCTCACATGAGGGAGGATGGTGATGTTTTCCTCATCAACAATACCAAAATACTGGGCAACGGTTTTTGTCATCATGCTGACGTTGCAATGCCCGGGACAGGGATAGATTTTAATTTTCATAATAAGTTACCTTCTCTCTTCAGTTAAATTAGAATCAAGCGTCTCAAAAAATTCTGATGCGGTTTGATCCATTATATTTCACAGTAATTGAACACATCAGATTAGAATATCGGAGGCTATTTAATAACATTATAAGCATTTACTTATAAGAATGCAAACTTTATCTATTACACTTGACACCTATAAATGAGAGGCGTATAATGACATTATTCATAAGGAAATAATTATATTATAAACGGGGTGGAAGAAATGAGTCAGGAATTACCAGGTTTTATTATGTGTGTCTGTACCGGAAAATGTCCGGGATTTCAAGCCATGGATATTTGGGATTTTATCAATCAGGTACGAATTGAATTGCCAGTGGAATATGCTTTTATTCATCCGCAGCTATGTGAAGAGGATGGAGATCGTTTTTTAGCAGATTTCTTAAAAGCTCATCGTAAAGTAATCATCGGAGCCTGTGCCCCTAACATGCAGCGTAAGATGTTTAAAGATGCTTTTAAAGAAGCAGGGCTTAATATAGAAGAAGATGCCGTTATGCTGGACATACGGGATATGACCAACGATCAAGCCTTTGAAGTGGTAGAAAAAAAATTGGAAGAAATGGGATACGAGGTATAGTTATGAGCGAATCAACTTTTATGGGAGTAGAACGGGATCGTATCGATTGGTCTCCCCGAATCGATTTTTCAAAATGCAATGATTGTATGGATTGTGTAAAATTCTGTCCTCATCAGGTTTTTGAAGTAGATGAAAACGCCAAACCTAAACTAAAGGTGAAAAACCCTAATAACTGTGTGGTCTTTTGCCGCGCCTGCAGTAAAACCTGTGGACCGGATGCCATTACCTTTCCGGACAAGCCAGAAACGACAAATATGATAAAAGCCATACGCAAGGCAGAAAAACAGGCGAAAGAAGATGAGTAAGACAATTTGTGTGTTGCCCTGTAATGGTTTGGATAAGTGTGCCGGGGATGTCTCCCGTCGGGTTGCCCTTCAACTGGCCCAGTCTGATGCGGTGGAGCTGATCTGTCCGGTTTTATTAAACCAGAACAAAAGCCGCTACGAGAAAGTTCTGGAAAGTGGTGAATTGACCGTTATTGACGGCTGCAATACCCGCTGTGCCAGTAAACTGGCCGGGGATTTGGAGCTTTTCATTAAAGAAAAAGTTAATGTCAGCGAAGTTGCCAAGGCTCTGAACATCAAGCTGGGCGTAGAAATCCGAGAAGATGAGGATAGCAAAGCAGTAGTTCAGGAAGTTCTGGAAAAAATAAGCAGTTCCGTCGCAGTTCAGGCAGAGTCGGAATTTATTGAACCGGAATCCGTGGCATATGATTCATTTTCTCATGGAAAATTTATTTTCAAGATACCGAAATCCAATTATTTTTTCAATGAAAATGACTGTTGGGTAACAGTGTCAGGAAATATGGCCCGAATTGGTGTCAGCGATTATGTCCAACAGAATCTGTCCGACATTCTCTATGTGGATCCCCCGGAAATCGGTGATGAATTCGAACAGTTTGACGATCTGGGGAGTATTGAATCCGGCAAAGCGGTTTTCGAAATCATTTCACCGGTATCCGGCACAGTGGTTGCGGTCAATACGGCCTTAAGTGACGCACCGGAACTAGTCAACGAAAGTCCCTATGAAAAGGGCTGGCTGGTGGAAGTGCGCCTCAGTGATTTCGAAGAAGATCAGGATCTGCTCCACGATTGCCCGACATATTTTAAATTTTTACAACGAAAGGTAGAAGAAGTTGATGTCTAAAATTAAAGTAATACCCTGTAGCGGGATTGGAAAAGTATTTGGGCTTTTGGCTCGGGAGTCCGCACTAATGGTAACCCAGGAGAAATGTCCCGATGATACAGAAACACTCTGTCTGGCCCATGTCGTCACCGGAGATAACGAAGTGGTGGAAAAGATAAAAGGCGAAACCTGCATCACCATGGATGGTTGTGCCAAATATTGTTCTAAGAAAAGTGTGGAAGAAACCGGTGGAATCGTTGTAAAAAGCCATAAGGTGCCAGATTTCATGAAGGCCCATCGCGGGGAAGAACATGGAACCGGAACCTATCTTACTGAAGATGGCTGGAAATATGCTGAGGAGTTGGCAGAAATCATGGTAGAAGAGGTCAAAGAAATCAAGGCGGGGGTGAACTGATATGATATTAGATAAAATTGGCATTATTTCATGCAGCGGTGAAGAGTGCCTGGGTGGAACCATTTCGCGGTTAGCCGTGCGAAAAATGATGGAAGAACTGAAACCTGGCATGGTATCAACCCTATGTCTCCCCCTTTTTATTGCCGGTGACGGCGGAGAACGGGAATTTGCGGAAAAATACCCCACAATAGCTGTGGATGGGTGTTCAAAATGCTGCGCCAAACGTGCTATTGAAAAATACAGCAATAAGGTGGCTGGCAGTGTGGATGTCGCAGAAATTATTGGCGCGGAAATAGCCCTTGAAAAACCACTGTCTACTCGGAATCTCACCACCGAACATATGGAATATGTAAAGAAAACGGCAGATAAAACATGTGAAATCTTTGATGAGATTTTAGCGAAATCAGTTTAATAACTAAAAGAGTATATTTAAATGCTCAGACAAGAACTCACTAAGTCTAAGTTTAATGGGATTTTGCGATATTAAGAAGTTTCGAATTATTTGATAGATAGCTTTTATGTAAAAAAAGTCATACCCACAATATTTAGGGTATGACTTTTTAATTAATATGAACATTCATTAAAAGGGAGAAAAAATGAGAATTACAATTATCGGTGCGGGCCCGGGTGGGTATGAGGCGGCTATAATGGCAGCTAAATTAGGTGCTGAAGTGACCGTTATAGAGAAAAATGTAGTTGGTGGAACATGCCTTAATATTGGTTGTATTCCGACCAAGGCTTTGCTGGCATCGGCAGATGTTTTGACAACGTCACTTGAAGCAGCAAAGTTCGGCGTCTTCAATGATCATACGACCGTAGATCTAAAGCAAATTATTGAACGAAAAGACAAACTGGTATCTGGTTTGGTTAAGGGAATTGAATTTCTGTTCGAATCGAACGGGATTAATTTAGTTCGTGGTATCGGCAAATTGATCGACTTTCAAACAGTTGAAGTGAAGCATGATGATGGCAGTGTCGAAAAACTGGTCAGCGATAAAATTTTATTAGCGACCGGTTCCGCTCCCATCTGCCCGGAAATGTTTCATTATGACGGAAAAAAAGTGATTACCAGTACCGAAGCCCTGGCTTTAAAAATGCCGCCTAAATCCATGGTTGTTGTTGGGGGTGGCGTGATCGGTTGTGAACTGGGGCAATTTTTCAGTCGGATGGGAACAAAGATAACGATCGTGGAAATGGCAGACCAGATCCTGATGGTGGAGGACGAGAGCGTTGCAAAACAGCTGTTGCGACAATTTAAACGGGAAAAAATAAAAGTATTCACGGCCAATGGTGTTGCTGACGTAAATGTTCAGGACGCCGGTGTCGTGGTGACACTGAAAAACGGAGAAATTTTAGAAGCAGAAATGATGCTGCTTTCCATTGGACGAAGCAGCTATTTAAAAGGACTTAACCTGGAAGAATTAGGAATTAAAATTGATCGCCAGGGTCATATTGAAGTCGATGATACACTGGAAACCAGTGTAAAGGGGATTTATGCCGTAGGGGATCTTATTAACACACCATTTTTAGCCCATGTAGCATCCAAAGAAGGCATTATTGCGGCCGAAAATATGTTGGGAAAAAACAAAACGGCGGTTCATAAAGCGGTACCGCGATGTGTGTATACGGATCCCCAGGTTGCAGCGGTAGGGGTAACCGAAAAAGAAGCTCAGAAAAGGGGAATTCCTTATAAAATAGGAAGTTTTGATTTTAGAGCGCTTGGAAAAGCCCAAATCATCGGTAAAATTCAAGGTCAGGTTAAAGTGATTGTTGATGAAAAAGATGTGGTTATCGGAGCTTCTATTGTAGGGCCTGAGGCGACTGATCTGCTGACCGAGTTAACCGTGGCTGTACACCTGGGGTTAACGGCAGCAGTACTTGGGGATGTAATCCACCCACACCCAACCTTGTCCGAAGCTATTATGGAAGCACTTCATGATGTTCATGGAAAATCAATCAATAAAGTTTCGTTACGATTATAATTACAAAATAACACTTGATATAGTCGCATGAATAAGGAAGAAATAATTAAGAATATTTTAATAAATGAAGAATTAAGGTTGACAAATTCACATGAATGAGTTATCATATGATTATAAAGTAATATGAATTTAGGATCATATAAGGAAGAAGGAAATGTTATGTATAAAAATTTTTCACCCGAAAATGTTAAGTTAACCAAATATTTGTTTTATACCGGTAAAGGCGGGGTTGGTAAAACATCGACAGCCTGTGCAACCGCCGTGAGTCTTGCGGATAAAGGAAAAAAAGTATTCCTGGTCAGCACTGACCCGGCATCAAATTTACAGGATGTGTTTGAAACCGAATTAACCGGACAGGGCGTGCCCATCCCCGGGGTGCCGAATCTGATTGTGGCCAACCTCGATCCCATTGAAGCCGCCGCGGAATACATGGAATCTGTAGTTGGTCCCTATCGCGGGAAACTGCCGGAAGCCGCTCTTGCCAGCATGGAAGAACAGCTGTCCGGATCTTGTACCGTGGAGATTGCCGCCTTTAATGAATTTTCCCGATTTATCACTGACGAAACCATGAATAAGGAATATGATTACATTATTTTTGATACAGCGCCCACCGGCCATACCCTGAGAATGCTGCAATTGCCCTCAGCCTGGGATAGTTTTATTGATGAAAGCACCCATGGCGCTTCCTGCCTCGGTCAGTTATCCGGTTTAACCGAACAGAAGAAAATGTATGAAAAAGCAGTAGCTAATTTGTCCGATAAAGATATGACCACCCTGATTCTGGTTTCCCGGCCGGAGCAATCCCCTCTGGAAGAAGCGGCCAGAGCCTCTCTGGAGTTAAAAGAAATCGGAGTTGACAATCAAATTCTGATTATTAACGGAGCCCTTGAAAACTTTGATAAAGACGATGCGATCGCCACTTCTTTTTATGCAAAACAAAAAAATGCCGTACTCAACATCCCCGAAAGCATTAAAGGCCTGGACATTTATACCCTGCCGCTGCGGGCCTACAATGTCTCCGGTATTGACAATATCCGCCGGTTGTTCACCGAAGATGATGTCATCGAAATCGAAAAAATCAACGAAATTAAAGACTTGCCCGGTTTGAAAAAACTGGTTGAAGATTTGGATAAAACAAACAAGAAAGTCGTCTTCACTATGGGTAAGGGCGGCGTTGGGAAAACAACCATAGCCGCAGCCATCGCATTGGGGCTGTCAAAATTAGGCAAAAAGGTTTATCTGACCACCACCGATCCCGCCGGCCATATGAGTGCTGCCATGGGTGGGGAAAACATTACCGTAAGTAACATTGATGAAGCCGAAGAGCTGCAAAAGTACCGCGCCGAAGTCATCGGTAAAGCCAAGTCCAACAATATGAGCCAGTCCGATATTGACTATATCGAAGAAGATTTGCGTTCCCCCTGTACCCAGGAAATTGCGGTTTTTCGAGCCTTTGCCGAAGCGGTTGAAAAAGCCGAAGACGGCGTGGTTATCATCGATACCGCACCGACCGGTCACACCTTGCTATTGTTAAACTCCACCGAAAGTTATCACAAAGAAATGGAACGTTCCAATGCCGATATTCCGGAATCCGTCATGAATCTCTTGCCCCGGTTAAGAAATCAGGATGAAACCGAAGTCGTGATTGTGGCCCTTCCCGAATCAACCCCTGTTTTTGAAGCACAAAGATTGGAAGAAGATTTAAAACGTGCTGGCATTAGTAACAAATGGTGGGTCATGAATGCCAGTCTGTTGGCAACCGACACCAAAGATCCCTTCCTAAGAGCCCGGGCCAACAATGAAAAACAATGGATTGATAAAATTGCCGAAAGTACCAAAGGCAACTATGTTGTGATTCCCTGGAAATAAGATTTTAAAATAAAAGCAGATCAAAAAAACGCTGTTAACTGCCACGAAAGCCAGATGCATTTAGATTGTTTAGCAGCGTTGATAAAATAAAAAAAACATGGCAATTGCCAAAGAGGAGAATACAAAATGATTATTACAGATGAAGCAAAAGTATTAATAACAGAATTGTTGAAAACAAATGGGTATGATACCCTTCAGGCATCTCTGCAGAAAGGGTGCTGCGGCACCTCCCTTTATTTTTCATTTACCAATCTGAAGCCAGAGGACAAACCAGTTTTAATCAACGAAATTAACGTGCTGATGAACGATGAAGCGAAGCCTAAGGCAGAGACGGTCACACTGAAAACAAATGAAACCGGCGAATTGGTTGTCGAAGACAGTGTCAAATCAGGTTGCTGCTAATCGCAAAAAATCAGTTCACTTGGTAACTACCTATAATTACAAAAATAAAGGAGAAAATCAATGAATAAAGTAGAAATATATGATCCGGCCATGTGTTGTTCAACTGGCGTATGCGGCCCCGGCGTAGATCCTGAATTGTTAAGAGTATCAGCCATGCTTAATGTTTTAGCCGGTGAAGGTAAAACGATTGTGAGATATGGTTTGTCCGAAAATCCCATGGCTTTTGTCATGAGTAAAGCGGTCAATGATATTATACTTAATGATGGCGTAGAAGCACTTCCGGTTACGGTAGTAGATGGCGAAATCAGAAAAAAAGGCGCATACCCTTCAAACACTGAATTGGCAAAGTGGTCAGGAATGACCGAAGACCAATTAGAGTCATTGATAAGTAAAGCCCAAAAGCCAGTCGCCCAATAATTCATAAATTTTTAGCAGGACTTATGATGAAGTCAATGGTCCGTGCTGATAAAAGGATGAGTTATTGACAGGCAATGGCATTATGAGTGAAGACATAGCCCAGCGATAAGGTTTGCAATGAATGATAGCAAAGAAAATAGAGAATTTTTAGAGGATTTTGAATCAATACCCAATGGAGTAGGATACTACTGCATTGGGTATTTTTTTAGTGAATTTGCTTGACAAAGTTAAAAATCGGGTGTAATATAATCATATGCTTATATAGGAATATGATTATATTTCTTGTTTAGGTTCTACTTCCAAACCAGAAAGGAGTCGGCGATGGAACAGTTAGTAAACATCTATAAAATACTGTCAGATGAAACAAGACTTCGGATGATCATTCTATTGGCACAAAAGGAATTGTGCGTATGTGAATTATGCGATATCTTAGCAGTTTCGCAGCCAACAGTATCAAAAAATCTATCAAAGTTTAGAGATCTAAATCTCGTCACAACGAAACGAAAAGAGAAGTTCATTTGTTATCAATTAAAGACCGGAAATGTTGTTTTAGAACGTATAGTAAAAGATATTTTAGATAATTTAGCTGATTATCCTCAACTCATCAGCGATAAAAATTGGCATGTGGACAGCAAGAGAATTTTGGATCAGTGTTGTATGAAGCACATGATACAAAATTAAATTCAAAAAAAGGAGATGATCTTATGTTTCTATTTGAATGGTTAAATAACCAGTTGCTGAAAATGGAGTGGCTGAACAATTTAGTAAATCTTTTTGTGGTTAATGTTTTGGGTCTGAATACACAGGAACGATTGGGCGGCAGCATCCAATTTTTCATTTATGATGTTATCAAAATTTTCATCCTGTTATCGGTATTGATTTTCATTATTTCCTATATCCAAAGTTTTTTTCCACCGGAAAAAACCCGGAAAATATTGGGCGGGTTCAATGGCATTTCTGGCTGAGCTTAATCGTATTGTTGTTGATTTTTTGGACCAAGTCTTTAATATTTTTTTCAATTTGCTCGATGATGACTGTGAATTCGGCATTGCTTTTACCGCTGGGGTCTTCTAATCCCCAGTCTTCTGTATATTGACTGGGAAGATAGGGGCAGACAACATTGCAGCCCATTTTTATGACAATATCAATGGTAGGAAGATCATTTAGCAGCTTTGAGTGCTGCGTTGCTTCCATATCAAGATCGTACATTTCTTTTATCAGCCGGACTGCATCCTGATTGATTATGGGTTTTGTTTCGGTTCCGGCGGAATAGCTTTCAAAAACTTCCCCGGCAAATTTTTTGCCTAGTGCTTCGGCGATCTGGCTTCGACACGAATTATGTACGCAGATAAAGGCTACTTTGGGTTTATTCATTTTTTTCTCCTGAATGGTTAATTTAAATTCACTTCGAAGCGGTCATTTTGTATTCGTTAATTAACGCGATTACATTTTCTTTAATTTTATCTCGGAGGATTCGAATCTTTTCCAATTTTTCCTCATCAGTTCCGGTGAACTCTGAAGGGTCTTCGAAATTCCAGTCTAAAACCTTTAAGACTAATGGGAAGATCGGGCATTTCTGACCGCTTTCCTGATCACAGACTTTTACAATAAATGAGTAACGGCGGCCTTCGTTAAAATAGTCGAATACTGAGTGAGGTTCTTTTTTACTGATATCATAATCGATTTCTCTCATGGCTCTAATAACAAGGGGATTAATGGGCGCTGGTTCTAACCCCGCACTTTCAGCAATAAAATCCCCTTTTCCCAGTCGATTTAAAAACGCCTCAGCCATTTGGCTTCTGGCAGAATTATGTACACAGACAAATAATACTTTAAACATATCTCAACTCCTTTGAACAGTAATTTAAATTTAATATTAGCATAATGACGGTTTGGAAGATAGGGATATTGTGTTAAATTTTAATAGGTTAGAATACTTATTCAATTTAAATTCCTGTTTTAGTCAATAGTATAAAATTATTTATAGCTTTTATTAAGTCTATCAAGGCAACAAAGTTAGCATTCGAATAATATCTTATAGGTAGATGCTAAAAATAGCATAAATGGAGGTTTGTAAAATGAGTAATAAAGAAGAAACACGAGCATTTATCCGCAAAAATTATGCGGCTGTGCCTCAAAATGTTTCCAAAAGATAACAGTAAGAAAATATTAGACACATGGTTACCAAACAAGAATATTGAAGATTTTGTGGCATCTTTTATCATCGAAGCTGAGAAAACAAAATTTATTAGATGATTTTCTACCACTACCCAATGGAGAAGATGTTGCCATTGGGTATTTTTTTAGTCAATTCGCTTGACAAAGATAAAAACTGGGTATAACATAATCATATGCTTATATGAGAATATGATTATACTCGTTATCAGTTACAGCTTCAATGCTTTTGTTTACCTGCGTTTATGAAAATGAATTAGAATTAAAATACAAAAGAAAGTTGGCATGGATGTATGAATATAACGCTTTATGTTGTTACCGGAATGTTACTCATTGTTTCATTTTATAAAGATAAGCAAAAAACGAAAAAAGCTTTAAAGAAAGCCTGGAAAGCATTTGAAAATATTTTACCTGAATTTTTGGTTGTTATTTTGCTGGTGGGTCTTTTACTTGCGGTCATGAATCCGGACGTGATTTCAAAGATCATCGGAACGGAATCAGGTTGGCTGGGAGTTATTCTGGCGGCTGTTATTGGATCAATTACCTTAATACCCGGATTTGTTGCCTTTCCAATGGCTGCACTGCTGTTGCAGGGTGGTGCAGGTTATATGCAGATCGGCGCATTTATCTCAACGTTGATGATGGTTGGTGTGGTAACCATACCGGTTGAAATTAAATATTTTGGAAAGAAATTGACAATTTATCGAAATGTGCTGGCATTTTTATTTTCTTTTATTGTCGCATTGATAATAGGAATGGTGATGGCATGAAAAAAATATTAAAACGATACAGAGCATTTTTAGTTGTATTAGGGGCCATGTTAATTCTTACTATCTTTAATATGGAACTGGGCATGAAAGCAATCAGCGTCATCGGTTTTTCTTTAAAAGAAATGATCCTCGTTATCCCACCTGTTTTTGTGTTACTAGGGCTATTGGACATTTGGGTGCCCCGGGCAACAATGATAAAATATATGGGTGAAGGATCGGGTTTAAAAGGAATTCTATTAGCCATATTTATTGGATCCGCTGCTGCCGGTCCGCTTTATGGGGCCTTCCCCATTGCGGCGGTATTTATGAAAAAAGGTGTAAAATTCAGCAACGTTATGATTTTTATCGGGGCGTGGTCAACAACAAAGATTCCCATGTTTCTCTTTGAAGTAACCTCGCTGGGCATGAAATTTGCGGTGATTCGATTGCTGATTGATATTCCGGGAATTATCATCATCGCCTTTATTTTATCCGCTGTCATGACCAAGGATGAAGTTAAGAAAATATATGATAATGCGGAACACTTTGACGACTAAAAAATGTGAGAATGATACTACTCATTCCTGCAAAACGGGAAGTTTAAAAAAAGAAGTAAATAATCTTTAAAAGGATTAACTTTCAAAAATATCTCCGGAAATCTCCCCAGTTCTTCGGCGATTTGGCTTTGACACAAATTATGTATACAGATAAATACTACCTCTTGTATAAAACGAAAATGATAATAGTAAGTTTAATCAGAAAAATATTTGAGTTTATGATATTATTATTAAAAAGAATAGTCGGAGGTAATTGTGAGAGTATCATATTTAAATACATTTGTTGAAGTAATAAAACAACAAAGTATTTCAAAAGCTGCAGAAGAATTGTATTTGACTCAACCTGCCGTTACAAAACAGTTAAAAATCATAGAAATATATTATGGAGTGATATTAACACAACGTCAAGATAATAAAATTATGCCAACTCGAGAAGGAAAAAAGCTGTACAGTTGTGCAGTAAATATTTTGACTGAAAACGAAGAGCTATTGCATTATTTCAAAAGTGAACTTGATGATAGCACAGGGCATATCGATTTGATTTCCAGTAATTACCCGGCCCAATACATTTTGCCAGAATTGATTAACGAGCGTACTGAATTGTATAAAAGTATAACATACAGCATTAAAACAACTGATAGCCAGGATGTTTATACAAATGTAAGGAATGGTTTCTATAAGTTTGGCTTCGTAGGTATAAAAAAGGACATTCCAAATATTGAGACTTTAAAAATCTTCGAATCGGATATGGTGTTGGTGGGTGTTAAACAAAAATATAGTTTTCTGGTAAAAAATCCGGAAAATATAAAAGATCAAAACTTTGTGTTAAGAACCAACGGATCGGCAACCCTTCAGGAGGTTAAGAAACATCTTAACCTTTTAAAAATGGAGCGGATCAATACATTTATTGAATGTGATAGTAATGAAATGGTGATAAAGCTAATCCTATCGGGCATCGGCATCGGTTATTTTTTTGAAAAGGCAGTAAAAGAGTATATTGACAGCAATACCCTGATTGTGCTTGATGACAAGAAGATAACACGACATTTTTATTATATTTACAACACACAACGATACAAATCCATTGCTGAAAATTCTTTTCATAACGATGTTGTCAGTAAATATTCTGACAATTAAAATAAACGTTAAGGTGAAGATCTTTAATCTTCTCATAAGCGAATAAATCAGAAAAAACGATGGATGTTTTTTCGTCGTTTTTTTATTTTTCCAATTCTTCCACCATGCGATACCCGACACCAACCTGGGTTACAATATATTGGGGTTCGGCAGGGTTTTCTTCGATCTTGCGGCGGATATTTGCCATGTTGACTCTCAGTGCCTGGATCTCGTTGGTGTATGGCCCCCAAACTTCTTTAATAATAAAATCATGGGTTAATACTTTTCCAATATTTTGGGATAGCAAAACGATGATTTTATATTCTATGGGAGTAAGATGAACGGCTTTCCCGGCAACAGATACCAATCTTTTATCGAAATCAATTCTGAATTCACCAACTGTGAGGCTGCTGGGCGCCAATAAATTTCCACCCATATGTTTTTCGCTGTGGCGAATTCCCGTTCGTATTCTTGCCAGCAGTTCGGATGTTCCAAATGGTTTTGTAATATAGTCATCAGCACCTAAATCAAGGGCTTCAACTTTTTCCCGTTCATGCCCCCTGGCTGATACCACCACAACGGGTATGTTTGTCCATTCCCGAATGTTTTTTAATACATCGATCCCATCCATATCCGGCAGGCCGAGATCAAGCAAAATTAAATCCGGGGAATAGGAGGCGGCCATTGAAATCCCGTCTTTACCGGAATCAGCCTTGATCACCTTGTAGTCATTGGCTTTTAGGATGGCGGAAATAAAATTTGCGATTCCTTTTTCATCTTCAATAATGAGGATCACTGATTTGTTATCCATTATCTTCACTTCCTTCCAGGGGCAGCGTAAACCGGAATATCGCCCCGCCGTTTTTTTTATTTTCTGCTTCTATTTTGCCGTTATGGGCATTGACGATGGACTTGCAAATGGACAATCCAATGCCCATCCCTCTGGATGAATCGGTGCTTCGTTTGCCATCAGGAACATAGGATTCAAACAAATAGGGATAATCCTGATCACTTATGCCAGAGCCTTGATCACTCACCTCAAAGACGGCTTGGTTTTTTGTTTTTCTTACGTCTACCTCAATGGTTGAACGCTCAGGGGAGTGCTTCACGGCATTTTCAAGCAGGTTAATGATAACCTGTTCAATCAGGGTTCCGTCCATGGGTACCAGTAGCAGTTCATTGGGTACCTTTACGGTTATTTTTCGACTGGAAAATCGTTTGCGGATACGACTAATGGCCTCGGCCACAATTTCTTCGGCTGCTTCGGGTGTTTTCCTGACATTCATGGGTCCTTCATTAATCCGGGTAACTGATAAAAGATTTTCCACCATCCGGATAAGCCACTGGGCATCTTCTTTTATATTCGCGACCAAGGTGTCCTGAGTTTCTTTGTCCAGGGCGGTGCCATTTTCTAAAATCGCAGAACTTGCTCCTAATATGCCCGTGAGTGGCGTCCGCAGGTCGTGGGATATCCCCCGCAGAAGATTGCTTCGCAACTTTTCTTTTTCGGATTCAATCGATGCACGTCTTTGTTCATTTGAGAGGTAATGGCGTTCTAAAGCCATCTCTAGCTGGGAAGTGATTATCCGTAAAAATAAACGGTTGTTTTGAGAGAGGTTTCCATTTGAGCAGGATAAACCAATAACACCTAAAACTTTACCCTGGGAAACAATGGGCATATAAAAAGCACCAGCGCCCATCAGGGTATCGGTTCCGGCGCCGGCGGATTTTTTGTTCATAAATACCCAATGAGCCACTGCTCGCTCATCTTCGGATAAGAGGAATGACGCATCCGAATCCAACGGCGATTGCAAAAAAGTTGGTGTTATGTTTTCCATGGGATCCTGGGCATAAAAAATAGCGGAACGTCCAAAAATCTGAGCCATATAGTCATTGATCAATGTTATGGTACTTTGTAAGTCTGCGGAGGCAAGCAACTTTTTGTTAATCTCATAAAGCACTTCGGTCCGATGTTCTCTTTCCACCGCAAGCCGCGCCTGGGTCTTGATCCGAACCGTTAAGGCACTGGTTATTAATGCCACCAATAGCATAATAATAAAGGTAATGGGGTATCCCTCTTGGATGGCATGGAGGGTGTAGTAGGGAACGGTGAAAAAATAATTAAAAATAAGCACCGTTAAACCAGAAGCGATGATGCCATATAGATAACCGGTGGTTACTCGGGAAATAATCAGCACCGATAAGATATACACCATAATAATATTTTGATCACTGATGTTTAGTGACTGAAGCAGCAACGACAGCAGCGTTGAGCCTATGAGCAGCCCCAGTGTTTTAAGCCCATCCTGCCAGGACCAAAATAGGTTTTGGCCGATGCGGATTCTTTTTCGTTTAGATAAGGTATTTTTATTAGCGACAACGTTTCCTGGTATAATATGAATTTCAATGCTTGACAGCAGGGTAATCAGCTTATCTTCCAGACTTGGTTTAAAAAGATTGCCAATTGTTTTTCTGTTTCGGCTTTTACCGATGACGATATTGGTAATCCCTGAAAGTTTGGCATATTCAGCAATGACAGTTGCCACATCATAGCCATTAAGGGTTACGATTTCAGCGCCTAATCGTTCGGCCAGGGCTAAATTTTCCCGGATGCTCCGCTTTTCAAGGTCAGTGAGAGAATCGCTTTCCATGGTTTCAACATAAACCGCTGTCCATGGGGCTCGAAACGCTTCAGCAGTTCTTTCGGTCCAGCGGATGCATTTTGCCGATGAGGGCGAAGCACTGATGCAAACCAACAATTTAATATTAGCCATTTTTTGAGATAATCGGGGTTCATTTTGGTTATCATGACTGATCCTGTTTGCCGCTTTTCGGGTGGCGATCTCCCGCAGGAGGCGCAGGTTTTCTTTTGTAAAAAAATGTTCCAGGGCTTTTTCGGTGCGCTCCGGACGGTAAATTTTTCCGTTTTCAAATCGTCGCAGCAGTTCATCCGGTTCGATATCGATTAACCGAACCTTATCCGCCTCATTAAACAGCTTGTCGGGGATGGTTTCCTGGACGTTAATCCTGGTAATATTCTGGACAATATCATTCAGACTTTCAAGATGCTGGACATTAAGAGTGGTAAAAACATCAATTCCGGCATTGAGCAGTTCCTCAATATCCTGATAGCGTTTTTTATTACGCATCCCCGGAGCATTGGTATGCGCCAGTTCATCCACCAGCACCAATTCCGGTTTTCGTTTAAGAGCAGCATCCAGATCAAATTCATTAAGCTGAATCTTTCGATATTCCACAATTTTAGGCGGCAATATTGGCAAACCGGCCATTAACTCGATGGTTTCCGGTCTGGTATGCTGCTCTATATAACCAACTAAAACATCGACGCCGCACTTTATTTGTTCTTGGGCATCATCAAGCATGGCATAGGTTTTTCCCACTCCGGCCGCATAACCGAAAAAGATTTCCAGACGTCCTTTTCTATTTTTTTCGTTTCCAAATAAATCTTCCAGAATGTCATCAGGATTGGGTCGCATATCTCTTAAATCCACCATTAAACTTCCACCTTGATTCATTTTATTTTTACTGAATTAATCCATCTAGGGCTAGGTTTACCTTTAGTACATGAACTGCGGGTTCGCCCCAAAAGCCTAATAATTTTTCAGTGGTATATTGATTGATTATTTTTCTAACCGATTCTTCAGAAATGTTTCGTTCCCGGGCAATCCGGGCCACCTGATATTCGGCTGCTTCCGGAGAAATATTAGGATCAACACCACTGCCAGATGCTGTGACTAAGTCCATGGGGATGACTGCTTTATTTTCAGGATCAAAGGCCTGCCACCAGGCGATGCGCTGAGCTACCAGCTTACGCTGCTCCTCACTGACCGGCGATAGGTTAGTAGTTCCCATTGGCCTGCCGATAAGATATTCCGGTTTTGTAAATTCCTGGCCAATCAATACGGAACCAACATCCTTTGGGGTGCCATTTTCTTCTGTTATTGTAATGATACTACCATTTGCCTGATTTGGAAATGCAATTTGTGCAATACCTGTTACAAATACTGGATAAATAAAACCACAGAGGATGGTTACGACTAATAAACACATCAATGCCGGTCTAAAACTTGCTATCAATTTTTTTATCATTTTTTTCACCTCACACCAGACCACTTGCGGTCAACAACATGTCAATCAGTTTAATTGCCACAAAAGGCGCCATAAGTCCTCCCAGTCCATAAATAAGCATATTTCTTTTTAACAACTTTCCCGCCGCCATTTCATGATATCTAACACCCTTCAAGGCCAGTGGAATCAAAGCGATAATAATCAGAGCATTGTATATAATCGCCGATAAAATCGCACTGGTTGCACTGGTCAGCCCCATAATATTCAGTGCTGCAAGCTGGGGGTAAATGCCAAAAAACAAGACTGGGATGATCGCAAAATATTTGGCCAAATCATTGGAGACACTAAATGTTGTCAGCGCTCCCCGGGTCATTAAAAGCTGCTTTCCAATTCTCACGATATCAATAAGTTTTGTTGGGCTTGAATCCAAGTCAACCATATTTCCGGCTTCCTTGGCAGCCTGGGTCCCGGTGTTCATTGCCACCGCAACATCTGCCTGGGCGAGAGCCGGAGCATCATTTGTTCCGTCGCCGGTCATCGCGACTAGATGGCCCTTGGCCTGGTAGTCGCGGATTAATTTAAGTTTGGCTTCCGGGGTTGCTTCGGCCAGAAAATCATCCACACCGGCTTCGGCAGCGATGGCGGCGGCGGTCATGGGATTATCGCCGGTGATCATAATGGTTTTTATACCCATTTTTCGCAAATCCTCAAAGCGTTCTTTAACACCATTCTTGACGATGTCTTTGAGATAAATAACCCCTAATATAACATTATTTCGAGCAACCACAAGCGGTGTTCCGCCATCTCCGGCAACTTTTTTAACAATTTGATTGCATTCCTCAGGATAATCTCCGTTTTTTTCTTCCACAAATGTCTTTACCGCTTCGGCAGCACCCTTACGGATCTCATTTCCCTGATAGTCAATCCCGCTCATTCTTGTTTTGGCAGTGAAGGCCACAAATGTTGCATCAAGCTTAGTGAGGTCACGGCCGCGGATATCAAAGCGTTTTTTGGCGAGAACGACAATGCTTCGACCTTCGGCGGTTTCATCTGCCAGGGAGGAAAGCTGGGCAGCATCGGCAAGCTCTTTTTCGGTTACGCCGGTTAAGGGAATAAACACGCTTGCCTGCCGGTTGCCAAGGGTTATGGTTCCGGTCTTATCCAGTAAAAGCACATCCACATCGCCCGCCGCTTCAATGGCACGGCCACTCATGGCCAGTACGTTGGCCTGATTAAGCCGACTCATCCCGGCAATTCCGATGGAAGAAAGCAGTGCGCCGATGGTTGTGGGTGCCAGACAAACAAGTAAAGCGATCACATTGGTGACTGAAATTGGTGCTCCGGCGTTAGCCTGTTCACTTGCAAAATAGGAAAATGGCAGCAGCGTTGCCGTAACCACCAAAAAAATAATGGTAAGTGTAACGAGTAATATTTGCAGAGCGATTTCGTTAGGAGTTTTTTTTCTGGAGGCACCTTCTACCATGGCAATCATTTTATCAAGAAAACTTTCCCCGGCTTCTGCGGTTACGCGGATCACAAGCCAGTCGGATAACAGGGTTGTTCCTCCGGTGACGGCGCTGCGATCACCTCCGGACTCCCGAATGACCGGAGCAGATTCTCCGGTGATGGCACTTTCGTCCACTGAGGCAGCCCCATCAATGACGTCACCATCCATAGGGATCTGCTCTCCGGATTTAACATAAACCACATCGCCTTTTTTCAAAGTATTTGAAAGAACTTCGGTAAAGTTAGCCAAATTGGATGTGGATTTTAACTTTCTGGCGGTGACATCTTTTCGGGCACTTCTTAAACTGTCTGCCTGGGCTCGGCCTCTTCCTTCGGCAATGGCTTCAGCAAAATTAGCAAATAGAACGGTAAACCAGAGGATTAAAGCAATTGCCAGGGTATAACCGGCGGTCTCATCATTAATTCCGGCAAAACTTAGGAAGAAAAGCATTGTTGTCATAATTGCCCCGACATAGACTACTAACATAACCGGATTTTTAACCTGAATCCGTGGCGTTAATTTGGCAAAAGATTGTTTGATTGCGTCAGTAAATATATTTTTGTTTAGATTATTATCCAATTTAATCACCTCATTTAATGGTTGTAAAGAAATCTGCAATCGGACCCAATGCCAGAGCAGGCAAAAAGCTGAGTGCGCCGATTAACACAATAATGGCAATAAGCAGCCCCATAAATAACAAATCGCTGGTTGAAAGGGTGCCATCACTGGCTGCGACAGTTTTTTTATTTGATAGATTACCTGCTAACAAGATAACTGCTATCATGGGCACAAAACGTACCATAAGCATAATCATACCGCCAACCATATTAGTGAAGATACTGTTGGCGGAAAAACCGCCAAAGGCACTGCCATTATTGTTTCCCATTGACGTAAAAGCATAAAGCAGTTCAGAAAAGCCATGGGCTCCGGAATTTGACAGCCAGGAGCTTGCCTGGGGCATCAAAACCGCAAAAGCCGTTCCCAACAACGTGAAAACCGGTGGTACAAGCACAATTAGAGCGATCATCTTCATATCAAAAGGCTCAATTTTCTTTCCTAGATATTCGGGAGTACGGCCAACCATTAACCCGGCAATAAAAACCGTCAGAATGACAAAAGCAATCATCCCATATAAGCCGCTGCCAACGCCTCCAAAGACAACTTCACCGATCTGCATTAAAAACATCAGCACCATGCCGCTAAGAGGGGTGAAACTATCATGCATGGCGTTAACCGAGCCATTAGATGCCGCCGTGGTGGCAGTGCCCCATAAAGCCGAGGTGCCGACGCCATGAATGATTTCCTTGCCCTCCATACTGCCTGATGCCATAACGCCCTGAAAAGTCGGTCCGGCATAGTATTCATTAATGGTGACGGCGGCAAGCGCGGCCACAAAGAGAATCAGCATAACCGCATAGATGGCTCGGCCCTGGTTGCTGTCTTTTACCGCTTTTCCAAATGAAACGCAAAGCGCTGCCGGAATCAATAAAATTGATAACAGCTGTAAGAAATTTGTCAGGGCTGTTGGATTTTCAAGCGGGAAAGCTGAGTTCAGTCCGAAAAAACCACCCCCGTTTGTACCGAGCTGTTTAATGGCAATCTGGCTTGCGGCCGGACCCAATGGGATGGTCTGAACAGTTCCGCTTTCAAGTGAAACAACTTCTCCATAAGGACTCAACGTTTGAACGACTCCCTGGGATACCAGTAACAGTGCCAGTACCAATGATAAGGGAATCAGTACATAGAGAAGGACGCGGATTAAATCCTTCCAAAAGTTCCCGATGGTTGTTTTCTTGGTGGCTACAAAACCTCTGATCAACGCAAACAATACCGCAATTCCGGTTGCTGCCGATAAAAAATTCTGGACACATAAGCCCACCGCCTGGGTGAAATACGATAAACTCGACTCCCCGGAATAGGCTTGCCAATTAGTATTGGAGACAAAGCTGGCCGCAGTATTAAAGGCAAGATCCCAGCTGGGGGCGTGGAAATTTTCGGGGTTAAAGGGCAGGAAAAATTGCAGCATTTGGATCCCAAAAACTAAGATAAGTCCGAAAATACTAAAAACAATAACAGCGAAAATATAGTCTTTGGGACTCATCTCGTCTTCGTCGGCAATGCTCATTAATTTATAGATACCGCCTTCAATCGGAGCGATCACCCGGGATAAAAATACCGCTTTTCCTGCCATTACCTTGTAAATATAACTTCCCAAAGGAACTGACAGAGCAACCAGTATTATCAAAAACAACGTATCCTGTATCACTATCTGGGTCATAATTCATCACCCTTAAACAGCACATAAACAAGATAAATCAGTAACATCAGTGCAATGAGTCCTGAAATTACTAAAATAACGTTCATTTTGTCACTTCCTATCTTTTTTTCGTAAATGACCAACATGGTTTTGGTCATACTCAATTATGTATAAAGTATCTTCTTCATCTTCCGGTTGATCACCAAAATCAATGTGTTTTTTACTGTTCCGGACTTCAAAAGCTGTTATTCTTTCCAAATTTCGAATCGCCGGCTTATAGGTGGGATCCAGAGCATAAGCGGCCCGATAATGCTTGTGGGCTAAATTATCTTCCTTTAATAACTCTTCTAAAATACCGTACAAGTTATGAACAGCTGGTGAATGAGGATTTTCAATCATCGCTTTTTTAATGCTTTCTTCCGCAGTAGTATAATCCCCTTCTTTTAATGCTTTTTTTGCCGCATCGATAGAGTCGTAAAAGACATTCTGATCGTTGGTCATGTTAATTTCCTCCTGAATAAAAGTATTTTCTTTATGGTTCTATTATATTTATTTTTCAATTAATTTGGCATATCGAAATAGGCTGAGAGATAAAGATTCTATTAAGAAGCAGAAAACGTTTTATTGTGGGTACTTTGAATGGCCATGAATCTAGTGATATTTCAGCGTAAAAGTTATAAATTAGGGATATAACCGTTTACATCAGTTAGCAATAAGTGACTTTAATGGTAAATTTATATATCGGGCCAACTTCTTTATACAAACTTTATAAGAATTATGATAATTTTCATGTAAGAGAAAAAATAACAGCGCGCGGTGAAATGCGAATAAGATTTTGAGAAAAACACATTCATATATTTTTCAGTCCTGCCTGTATTTTGAGTCGATATAACTTAGTTATTAGAGGATAGGAGTATGAAATGCATATAATTATAATTGGCTGCGGAAAGCTAGGCGGTACCCTGGCAAAAGAATTGTCGATTAATGGTCATGATATCTCTATAGTTGACCATGACAGCGAAAAATTGAGTGTTCTGGGAAGTGGGTTTAACGGAACAAAAATCAAAGGAATTGAGTATGATCAGGATCATTTAATGGAAGCAGGAATTGACCATGCGGATTTTGTTGTAGCAGTGACCGCGGACGATAATATCAATATAACCGTATCACTGATCGCCAGAAAAATTTACAGGGTACCCCGAATCATTGCCCGAGTGGGGGATCCCAACCGAAAATATATTTATGATATGTTAGAAATTGAAACCATTTGTCCGACCCAATTGGGAGTTGAAATTTTGAAAAGGAAAATAAGCATAAAAAGCCTGGACGTTCTTGCAACCATCGGCAAAGACACTGAAATTATCGAATTAACGGTTCGTAAAGGAAAATTCTGTACCGTAAAAGCCATCGAAGAAAAGTATGCCTGTATCATATCAGGAGTGGAAATAGATGGGGAATTCATAATTCCCAAAAGAGAAGACTATGTTCCCCACGGATCAAAAATCATCTGCACCATTAATAAAAAATATAAAGAGAAGCTGATCATATCACTTGCTAAGGAGTTGACGCTATGAAATCCATTATTATTGGTGGGGGAAAAGTCGGTTATTATTTACTGCGCACGCTTAAAAAAAGAGGTCACCATGTTGTCTTAATTGAGAGAGAAAAGAATATCTGCCTGAAAATTGCTGAAGATATAGATGCTGAAATTATTTGCGGAGACGGCACGGATTTAGAGGTCTTAAAAGATGCGGGTATTCAGGAGGCCGAAATAATTGCAGCGGTAACCGGGACGGATGAAGAGAATTTGGTGATCTGCGAAATCGCGAAAGTCAGTTTTGATATTAATAAAACAATCGCCCGCATTAACAATCCTAAAAATATTGCTATGTTTAAGGCCCTTGGCGTTGATAAAACAGTTTGCAGCACCGAGGTTATCGCAAATCTCATTGAATACGAATTCGACAAGGATAACTTTAAGTTGATCCATACCTTTGAACGGGGAGCCATGATATTAGTTGAGATAGTGGTTCATTCCGGTGATAAGTGGGATAATAGTTATGTCAGAGATATCGAATTGCCGGAAGAATGTGTCATCACATCAATTCTCAGAAATAAAAAAGTAATATATCCGAGAGGAGATACTCAATTTACGGTAGATGATAAAGTTCTGGTAATCACCAACCAGCCGGCATTATTAAAGCTGAAAAAACATCTATTGAGCGGAGGAAAATAAAATGCAATTAAAAAAAAGTGAAATTAAAGGACTGATGATTGAACTGCTGGCAGTTCTTATTCTCATAGCATTATTTTATGTGATGACCTTTCTGATTATGATGTGATACCATGAATACTTTTAAGGGACGCTTTTACAGTATCATTATTATCAGTTATTATACCGGCTTTGTTGTTTTGGGGATGTCGTTATTAATGGTTGTTCCAATATTAACAGCGATGGTCTTTAGAGAATGGAACCCGTTTTTGGACTTTATCATTACCATGGCAATTTCAACCATTCTTGGTTTAGTGTTAATTGTGATCGGTCGAGAAACACGCGAGAATAAATCCTTTGTCCAATGGAAACACGGTTTTGTTGTGGCAGCTCTTTCATGGATTGTTTTAATGGTTTTATGCGCGATTCCCTATGTATTAAGCGGTCATGTGCAGTCGATTGTAGATGCATTTTTTGACGTTATGAGTGGTTTCACAACTACAGGTATGGTGCTGACTCAGGATTTGGACCACTTGTCGGTGAGTTTGAACATGTGGCGACACATGCTCACCTTTATCGGCGGTCAGGGAATGATTGTTCTGGCACTTACTTTTTTATTGAAAGAAACCGGTGGTGCGTATATATTCTATGTCGGCGAGGCAAAAGATATTGATTTAGTTCCCAATGTGAAAGGCACCGCCAGAATCATTTGGAAAATCAGTATGATTTATCTCATCGTTGGAACCATTGTATTTTGGATCACCGGCATCATCATTGGATTGAATCCGGTATCGGCGTTTTTTAATGGACTTTTTATTTTTGCATCATCCTGGAGTACCGGCGGGTTTGCACCTTATACCCAAAATATGATGTATTATCACAGCTTTTCGTATGAGATCATCACCATCATCTTTTTTATTCTGGGTTCGCTGAACTTTGGTCTTCATTATGCAGTATGGTCGGGAAATAAAAAAGAGCTGGTAAAAAATATTGAGACCCAGAGCTTTTTAATCACCTCTTTTCTGGCCTGTGCTTTTGCGGTGGTGGGATTATCAAAATTAAGCGTCTATTCCGATGCGGTTTCAATGTTTCGAAGAGTGGTCTATAATGTGTTGTCGGCCCATACCACAACCGGATTTGGTTCTGTCTATGCAAGACAATTTGCTTTGGAGTGGGGGGATTTTGGGATTTTAATTATGATCGTTGTGATGCTTATCGGTGGATCCGCCTGTTCAACAGCCGGTGGGTTTAAAGCGCTGAGAGTCGGGATAATATTTAAAAGCGTCATCGCCGATGTCAAACGATTATTGTCCTCTGAGCGAAATGTAAAAGTTTTTCGATTTCATCATATTAAAGATCAAATATTAGCGGATCAATTGGTAAAAGCATCGGCGATGATTGTTATTTGCTATATCATTATGTTTTCCATTGGTACGGCCATCGGGACTTTTTACGGCTATCCCCTTAGCAGTGCGGCATTTGAATCGGCATCCATTACGGGCAATGTCGGTTTATCCATCGGCATCGTGGCACCAGCTATGCCAGTTGTTTTGAAGATCTATTATATTATTGCCATGTATCTGGGAAGACTGGAGTTCCTTTCGGTTTTCGCCCTGATTGGTTTCATCATCGGAGGAGTTAAAAAATTATGGACAAAATAGCAAAGGTCATACTTCTTACAGTGGGATTGTTATTGCTCTTTACCATCGCAGCAATAGCCAGCGATACAATTGAATTGAACCAGCTCGTTGAAAATGCTGCAGTTATGGATGGACAAACCGTTATCGTTAAGGGCGAAGCCATCGGCGAGGCGATGGAAAGAGGGGACTACGCCTGGGTTAATATAAACGATAAAACAAATGCCATGGGAATCTGGATGAAAAGTGACGATGCAAAAAAAATAAATGTTTTTGGGGATTACAAGCATATTGGCGACACCGTAAAAGTGACCGGAGTGTTTAATCGGGCTTGCGTTGAACATGGCGGCGATATGGACATCCACAGCGATTCTGTTATAGTAGAAGCAGCCGGATATGCCACCGCAGAAACGTTTCCTTTTTATAAAATGATTGTGGCGGTGGGACTGGCTTTGACAGCTCTAATAATGGGCGTTGTCTATCTGAGACAAATAAAAAAATAATTATATGGGATCAAAAGAGGCGATCAGCTGTGTCAAAAGATGCAGCTGGTTTTTTTAATGTGCTCAATTGCCTCTATAATTTAAAAAATTTGGGTATATTGTTATCAGAAGTAAGCCGCTAATTAGGGATTAAGATAGGCTGGATCACAATAAACGTTAAAGTAGATTAGCTTTAAACAACGTTAATGTCCACTACGTCCAATTCTTATTTCAAAAAAACCACCAATTGAAAAGGAGACGTGTGATTTATTTCTTAGATAGATCAGACAAAAACTTATGAATGAGAATATAATTTTTGAGAAACTATATGAAAAATATATCAGTCCCACACACAAAAAATGTGATAAATATATGGGCATTGAAATAGAAATCCCCATCGTTAATTTAAATGAGGAGCCGGTGGATTTTGCTATCATCCACCGGCTTACCCAGGCATTTGCAAGACAGTTTCAAATGGACCCAATCGGCATTGACGATGATGGCAATATTTGTGCGCTGCAAAACCATCGAAACGAGGACAAATTAACCTATGACTGCTCTTATAATAATTTAGAAATTTCAATGGGTAAGGAAAAAAATTTAAATGTCATATTCGAGCGATTTAAGGCCTATTATGTATTTATCAATGGCTTTTTAAATACGTATAACTATACCCTGACCGGGATGGGAATTAATCCGTATCGCAAGAAAAACCGAAGCGCGCCCATACCAAATGAGCGCTATCGAATGCTTTATCACTTCCTGGGATTGTACAAGAATTATACCCATCCCGATTTTTTTCACAGTTATCCGGACTATGGGATGTTTTCCAGCGCATCCCAAGTGCAGATTGATGTGGATTATATGGAGTTATTGGACACCATTAATATTTTTTCGAAATTGGAACCGATAAAAGCGTTGCTATTTTCTAATTCGGTGATGCCGGAAGATGAAAATGGCATGCTCTGTGTGCGGGATATGTTATGGGAAAACAGTTTGCACGGATTAAATCCTAAAAATACAGGAATGTTTGATCATGAATTCACGAGCGTAAGCGAGTTGTTGAATTATATTCAGGAGACAAGTATGTATTGCGTCATGCGCGACGGCAAATACGTCAATTTTTCACCAATTCCTATCAGGGAGTATTACAAAAAAAATCAACTCAGCGGGGAAATGTGGAATGGATCAGGGTATGAACCGATTGTATTTCAACCCCGGATTGAGGATCTGGAATTCCATCGGACTTTTAATTTAGTCGACCTGACCTTCCGTGGAACCATTGAATATCGAAGCTGCTGCTGTCAACCCATAGCCGATAGCATGACGGTTGCCGCCTTTCATATGGGACTGGTTGCCGTCTTAGATGAATTAAAGAAGCTACTGGACAACGATCATATTTTATACTGTCGCGGTTTAAAACCATCAGAACTGAGAAAATCATTTTGCCGCGGTACTGTTCCGGAGTTTATTGATGAAAATGAACTTCAGTCATTGGTTTTAGCACTGTTGAATCTTGCGCGTACAGGGCTTGAAAACCGCGGTCTTGGGGAAGTGCATTTTTTAGAGCCACTATTTGAACGGGCAAAACGAAAGACGAATCCCGCCATGGATTATCTAAAGGCCATTGCTCAAAATGTACCGATTAAGGCGCTTATTTTCCAATTTGCGACAATTGATTAGTACTTTACACTACGTTACATTAAATCAATTTTGTTTTTTTGAAATAGGCGTGTTACACTGATAGTAGAGTGAAATAATTATTTAATAAATGCAGATTAGATACGCTAAGGCATTATGATCTTAGCGTGTCTTTTTTGTTTTCATAATTTTTATTTGAAAAACAGGAGGTAATATGTCAAAACTAATTTTAATCATTTTGATTCAATTGTTATATGTACCAATGCTAACCCTACGTACTATTTGTATGGTGAAAAACTTAAAGATGCTCACCGCAGTTTTTGGCTTCATGGAAGCCTTCGTCTCCATCTTTGGTTTAGCCATTGTCTTATCTGGAGAACAAAGCATAGTTGAAATGATAGTATATGCACTTGGATTTGCATTAGGCTTAATTGTTGGTATTTTAGTGGAACAAAAGCTGGCGATTGGCTTTTCAAGTGTTCAGGTAAATATTACCCATGATAATGAAACCTTAGTAAATACGCTAAGGAATGAAGGATTTGGCGTAACCGTTTATTCCGGAGAAGGTAAATATGGTAAAAGAATAAAATTGGATATTTTAACAAAACGAAAAAAACAAGCCAAACTACTTGAAATAATTAACAATTGCGAACCAAAAGCTTTTATAATAGCCTTTGAGCCAAAAATGTTTCAAGGGGGCTACATAACAGAAAGTATGAAGAAACGTTTAAAATTCAATAGAAAAAATATAAGTTCAGATGAAAGCCAAATAAAAAATGTTATAGAAAAAACCATTGAGGGAATAAAGACTGAAGCAGCGGAACTGAAAGAAAATTGGATAGAGGATTAACAAAAAAAATACTCTGCCATTATATAAAGATATTAGCGGAGTATTCATAAAAGGGTTTCCCAAAAACACATCAATCTAGGGTGAAACCAGATGCGCTTTACTTATTCTTTGGTTGTTGCTTTTTGTTTGCGGGTTTCTCTAAAATATAAATTTATTTTTTCGAAAACATCATCGTAATTAGCGGCAAGTTGTTCTGGAGTAAGTCCGGATAAATCCTGATTTTCAAGAAAAAGCATTGTAAGTGCAGACACACGGTTATTTGGAAAGGTATTTAATGTTGTAGCAGCCATGGGTATATTCTCCTTTCTTTTTATTTTGCACATCATGGTAGTGCAATTGTTTTAGCACCGTATATTGTACCATAAGCTAAGTGAAAGTCAAATAGATGAAGAATAATTGGGTGTGAATTATTTTAAAATATATGTAATCCTTTTTAAAATAATAAATTACAACATTTTCTTGAGTAATCCTTTACATTTATCAGTAAATGTGTTAATGTTAACGCAAATGATAGTTGTTTATAGGTATTAAAAATAATAACTTAATATTTCGGCAGGAGTTTTGGAGAGCCATACTACACCTTTTTGCATTAAGTCATGATGTAAGTTTGTTGGTATGTGCTTTTTTATTGCCCTAATATGTTTTGTAATTATTTTACGTCAGATATCATTTTATCAATCGACCACTCAAGCTGCAAACACTTTTCAATGCTGTGAATGTAGCTTATTCAATAAGTATGTGTAACGAACTTACAAGCTTGCAAGTTCATTACCATGCTCAAGCAATAACCTTGAAGCAAAGGGATAAAATCCCTGCTTCGCGAAAGCGTTTTTGCATGCCGGCAAGCTAATTGCCGAGGGTAGTGAAGAAATCACTATCCGGATCTAAATCATATTTTAAAGGGGGATATTATGGACTTTACAATGTTAATCGCCGCATTCGGTGGTGGCTTACTGGCCACATTCTTTGGTGGGATCACCGCCTTTGTATTTACTGGTTTAACCGTTTTTGCTGCCATCATGGGCGGCGAAGCAGGTGCACCCGCAATCAGTATTATTAGTTTCGGTTCCTGGTTTGGACCACATATTTCATTCGCTGGCGCTGTAGCCGGTGCTGCGTTTGCAATGACACGAAATCATATTGAAAATGGTCAGGATATCGTCACACCACTTGTAAAATTCGGCGATCCTATGGTATTAATCGTCGGTGGTATTTTCGGTATGATCGGGTTCCTGATCCAATACCTTGTAGGTCCAGTTGTCGGACCGGTATTATTCAATGGTATTCTTGGAGATGGCGCAGCCGGCTGGACAGACACCGTTGCCTTCACAGTTCTTATTTCTGGTATTATTGTTCGTTTAGTCTTTGGTAAAACCGGCCTTACAGGAAAAACACCAGCCGGCGAAAAGCGTCAATGGGTTCCAACCGGTAGCCGTTTAGGATTCATTCTAACCTACGGTTTTGGAATCGGTATTCTTATGGGTGGCATTGCCGCCAAATTGGGAACACTTGGTTTAGTGGATGGCGTAGCGGAAGCTGCTTATATGTTCTCAATGCTGCCGGTTATCGGGTTCTCAGTAGCTGCTATTTCCCTGATTCTTATTATGTGCGGACATGCATTTGAAGGCTGGCATCACATTGTCCTGCCAGCGGGTTCAACAGCAGTGATTCTTTTCTCTGCCACACTGAATCCTTTTGCCGCCATTA
This sequence comes from Acetobacterium bakii, assembly GCF_001263355.1. Classification (GTDB taxonomy): domain Bacteria; phylum Bacillota; class Clostridia; order Eubacteriales; family Eubacteriaceae; genus Acetobacterium; species Acetobacterium bakii. Next base: position 2,408 of record NZ_LGYO01000002.1, on the reverse strand, counting down.
TCGGTGGCGCAATTACAGGTATGCTTACTGCATTCATTGGCGAAACAGCGATAAAAAGTTTGAATAGTTTTGCAGATACTCATATTGACCCTCCTGCAACAACAATTTTTATTATGCAGACAATCAATTTTGTTATATTGGGTGGACTGATTTTAGGATAGTCAGAAAGATGATTTTCGATTAATTGCATTTGCAGTATAGAAAAAAGCTTGAGTGGTAAAGGCTTTTCTAATTTCAAATTAAAATGCAAAAAAAACAAATGGCTTCGGCCATTTGTTTTTTTACGTATTATTAACGGATTTAGTGAAAACCTGGAAAGTGATCAAATAACGAACGAGTGATAGAATATCGAACAGTTTAAAAATTTAAAATGTATAAATAACGAGCAGTTAACTGTTCGTTATTTTTTTGAAAGCTGATAGCAAGGGGTTTTCAATGTTGGCACAGTTATTGCGATACATATGACATGTAGATGGATAACATGGTTGAGTATAAAGACGGATAAAGCGTAATGGAGGAATCAATATGAAAGTAGTACCCGTTCGGGATTCTCTGGGCATGTTTTTGGCACATGACATGACTGAGATCATTCCAGGGAAATTCAAAGGAGCAGCATTTAAAAAGGGACATATCGTTGAAGAGAAAGACATTCCACGGTTGCTGAATATGGGAAAAGAACATATCGCGATTATAGAGTTTAATGAAGGGACTATTCATGAAGATGATGCAGCCATTCGTTTAGCAAAAGCGGCATTAGGTTGTGGTGTTGTTTTTCAAGCGGCAACCGAAGGCAAGGTTAATATCCTGGCGGCTGAACCAGGGTTGCTGAAAATTAATTATCAGGTTTTACAAGAGATCAATGAACTCGGTGAAATGATGATGGCTACCCTTCATACAGATATGATGGTTGCCAAAGGAACCTTAGTCGCAGCGACACGGATCATACCGCTTTCCATAGAAAATGAAGAACTGGAAATAATGGAAAAGTTATGTGCGGAAAATGAACCAATTGTTCAGGTTCTACCATTAAAAAAATTCAAAGTTGGCGTTGTAACAACCGGTAATGAAATTTATTATGGTCGAATCGAAGACAAATTTGGTGATGTGATCCGAGAAAAATTCAGTGAATTAGATTCTCATGTATTCAAACAGGTTTTTTCCAGGGACGACTCAGACATGATTGCTCAGTGCATCCTGGACTTAATAGAAGAAGGAGCTGATATTGTTACCGTAACAGGTGGAATGTCTGTGGACCCGGATGATGTAACCCCTGAAGGAATTAGAAAATCAGGCGCAAAATTTGTGTCTTATGGAGCACCCACATTGCCGGGAGCCATGTTTTTAGTTTCATACATCGGAGAAATTCCTGTGTTAGGATTGCCGGGTTGCATTATGTATAGCCGCCGAACCGTTTTTGATTTGGTGGTTCCTAAATTGATGGTTGGCGAAAAGTTAACCCTGAAAGACATCTCAAAGCTAGGTCATGGAGGATTATGCTCCAGCTGTGCAGAATGTCATTATCCAAATTGTGGATTTGGAAAGGGTGGACTTTCATAGGCATTCATAAAGAATAAAAATTTTTAAAATTCGAGGAGGATTTACCATGCAGAAGAAAACGTTAATAATCAATGGTGTAGTGAGAACGGTGATTGCAGATGCTAAAACAAGTTTAGCTGATGTATTGAGGAAACAAGAGGGTTTAACTGGTACAAAAGTAGGTTGTAACAAAGGGGAATGCGGAACCTGTTCAGTTATTATGAATGGCAAAGTCGTTCGTTCCTGTATTACAAAAATTAAAAAAATTCCAGATAACTCCACAGTTATTACCATCGAAGGGGTTGGATCCGAAGATAATTTGCATCCATTGCAATTATCATGGATGATTCATGGTGCCGCTCAGTGTGGATTCTGTACACCAGGTTTTATTATGTCATCCATTGCCTTACTGGAAGAAAATATTAATCCAACCCGGGAAGAGATTCGCGACTGGTTCCAGAAACATCGCAATGTTTGTCGCTGTACCGGCTATATTCCTTTGGTGGATGCGGTTATGGATGCAGCTCGATTAATGCGTGGGGATGTTACAAAAGAAGAGCTGTGGTTCCAGCTGAAGGAAGGCGATTCCATGCTGGGAACAGAAATGATACGCCCTTCAGCGCTTGCAAAAGTAACCGGAACCTGGGAGTTTGGAGCGGATTTAGGTGAGAAAATGCCGGATAATACACTGCACATTAAACTGGTTCAGGCAACCGTATCCCATGCCAATATTATTTCCATCGATACCTCGGAAGCCGAAAAAATGCCGGGCGTCTTCAAGGTAATCACCTGGAAAGATGTCCCCGGAACCAACCGCATCAATGGTTTGGCCTTCCCAACCAATAAAGGAAATGGACTGGAACGACCGATTC
>NZ_LGYO01000019.1:43176-115974 GCF_001263355.1 Acetobacterium bakii | reverse complement strand
TTGTGAAAACTGACATCAAAGCAACAATTGTTCGATTCTTTTGAATTTCGCAATTACCTATCTTTAAATATATTTATCGACTTCCATACGGATATTTCCTTTTTTGGTTCGCAGGTCCATATCCAGGATGATGGCCTTGCCCTTGCCCCTCACGGAAATAACATCATTGGGATTGACCCGAAAATCATTTTTAGAAATTTCTTCGTAGTTCACCCGGACCCGACCTTGTTTGATGTAAGTTAAGCTATCCTGACGTGAGAATCCCCAGATCTTATTGATGATACCATCAATGCGATTGGAGGCCACCACCAGTGACATGCGTTTGAAGTTTTTTTCAATGGTTACTATCTCAGTCCAGTTTTTAAAGCAGGGTTTGATGGTGCGTCCGCTGACCTTGTTAAAGTTAACAAGAAAAAAGTCCTGCAGCCGTTTATTGGCAATTACCTGAACGGTATCCTCCCCAACATCAATATCCCCAATACTTTCTCTTGTAATTCCCATATGCATGAGTTCCCCCAGCACATTGCGATGATCGATAGGAACCGGCTTCTCGAAATCAATACCAAAGATCGGCCATTCCAGATCTTCTTCGAAAATATAGTCCGGGTAGATACAAAGCATTTTTCGCTGCGCTTCCGGGTGCCCGCCAAAAAATAGATAAGGGACACCATAATGCTTTATAGTGTCCTTTATTTTACGCTGTAATGTTTCATCATAGAAATCAAAAAACCGTGGTTCAAAATTTTTAGTGCATGCATCTTCAATGCGCGATAATAAATAGCTGTCTTTTTTTTCTGCCATGAGTATTCCTTTCCTGTTTAAGTACTTTAAAAACACTCTTTAAAAGATGAGTGAAATCACCATCTTATAAAGAGGAAATAAAATAAATTGCATCAACAGTATTGCTGCAAAAGCAGAAAGGTCAAGTGGTCCGATAATGGTAAAACGGCGTAAGGGCATTAAAATTGGTTCGGTCAGCCCATAAATGGTTTTTACAATGACATTGCTGGGATTTGGTCTTATCCAACTGAATACAATATTAATAAAAATTAAAAATGTTACAAATTCAAATAAAAAATAACCTGCCTGGATTAGAATATATTGAACCATAGAGGGGCCTATTCGTGTCCCTCATCCCACTCAAGTATAGGGGGATTAAATTCAACATCTTCTCTTTCAGGGTTTGTTAATACTGACACTGCTTTTGGGGCGAGAATAAACACATTGTCAGCAATTTTATTTAAAGAACCATCCAGTGCAAAAAGCGCACCGCTTAAAAAATCAAATATTTTACGACCATTTTCATAATCTGTGTTTTTTAAATTCAATACAACTGTTTTACCAGCGCGAATTTTATTACAAATACTTGGGGCATCCTTAAAAACTTCAGGTTCTAATACTAATACTTCTGGACCTTCGTCAGTGGATGATTCACTTCGTCGTGTAGAGGTTGTTTTTTTTGATTTTGGTGCACTGAAAGCACTCTTGTTATCTTCGGAATGATCGTCATAAACATCCTCTTCGTATATCTCTTCGTAACCGTCCTCATTATCCACTTCCATACCAAAAACCTTAATAATTTTATCCTTAAATTTTTCTCCTGCCATAGTATCTCTCCTAACTACTAAATATTTTTCGTCCAATTCTTATCATATTGGAACCTTCATCTATTGCAATTCTATAATCATCTGTCATCCCCATGGACAAGTAATCCATCTGAATAATGGTGCTCAGAGATTCCTCTTTTATTCTATCATAAATTTTTTTTAATTCCACAAAAATATTACGAATTTTATCATTATTTTGGGATAATGGGCCCATTCCCATAAGACCTTGGACTTTTATGTTTTGATACTTTGGGATCACTGTCAGAACATCTTTTATTTCTTCTTCCAAAAAACCGGACTTACTCTCTTCACGAGCAAGATTCAATTGAAGCAAAACTGAGGTAACGACTTCTTTTTTTTTGCTTTCTTTATCAATCACATCCAATAGCTTCAATGAATCCACCGAGTGAATGAGAAACGTCTTTCCAATCAGATATTTCACCTTATTTTTTTGCAAATGTCCAATGAAATGCCAGCGTGGTTCATTTCCCAGCACCTCATATTTTTTAAGAAAATCCTGAACTTTGCTTTCTCCAAGATCAAAGACACCGGCATCCATCACAGCCTGTGTTTCTTCAATACTGTGATATTTTGTAACTGCCACAAGTGTCACATGGTCCGGAAGCTCCTCCTGAATTTTTTTGATATTATCAGCAATCACTTCTTCACTTCCTTAGGGATAAATTTTAATGCGCATTCCGCTGTTTAGCCCCGGGTTATCCGACTCTTTTAGAATCGCTTTCCCACCGGCGTATTTTTCAACTGTTACGGATGTTGGATCGCTAAAATATCCTTTGGTTACTGTATCAACCTTTGTTTCTTCATCGACAGTAAATACTGCACTTTTGGGTATTTCAAATGCCTGATAATCCTGAATGTAGATCTCGGCATTACCAACAACCACATCCGAAAAATTATTAATATAATCTTTCACCATCATAACAATAATTTTTTGATTTCCTTCTTTTATAATATCCACAAAATAACTGGTATAAATATGATCCTCATATTTAAAACGAAGTTCCGGAAAATAGTAGAGCTGATCGACACGTTTTACCAAAAAATCATAGTACGCCTGGTTAATCCCCACATCACTTGTGCCCATCATTTCTGATTTAAGCGCAAGTACCTCATTTTCACCCATAATACTGGTTTCCTCAGGTATGGTAAAGGCCACATAAACATGATCATTATTAATCACCTTAAGCAGGGTTTCTGACTCCTGGTCAATTTTGCTCACCGACTTTAAAAAGGCTAAATTAATATATGGTAGTATATTTTCATCCGCAATTTTTTCTACCGGTTTAATATTGGTATAAACATAACCGCTTGAAAGCATCTTAAGTTCGTTTAAGCTAATGTTCATCGGCGCACCGCTGCCTAAGCTTAAAAGATTTTCTCTGGTTTTTTGGAGCGTCCCAAGATCCTGTCCCATGTACTGAACAGACTCCGTGAGAAATTTCTTTTGTTCCCGTTCGGTTTCTCCAATTTGACTTGTGATGCTTGATAATCCCTGGTAATTCGAAACAACATCACCGGCTATTCTACCCCAGTTGTTGTAATATTGATCTGCAATGATTTTATCAATAACAGCTACTTGTTCGTTAATATAGTCTTGATTCACAACCTTAGCGGAATTTGTCAACGGTTTATATCCATTCGCCTTCTCCCCTTCTGCAAGGGTAAGATCGCTGGCTTGAAATTCATCGATAACCTTATAATCAACATCTTTAAAAAAATACATTTCTGTCTTTTGCGATTCTGTGTATTGTATTTTTTCAAGAAGCATGCTCATATTACCACGATAACTCGTGACAATAAAGATTCCTACAATAAAAAAAAAACGAAGCCAACGATTATTTTTTTACGTAATTTGACCCGTCTATTATTCTTTCTTTTTATTTGACTCATATTTTCACCTTTTAAAAAAATGGTCTGAGTGAGAGGATTTGAACCTCCGGCCTCTTGACCCCCAGTCAAGCGCGCTACCAAGCTGCGCTACACCCAGACAGTAAAACCATTATAATGATTTATACCGCATTAATCAAGTTTTTTTTTATTTTTTATATTTATTAAAGTAAACTAATGCGATTCAAACGTAAAAGCAGGGATATTTTAACAACACCCCTGCCGAAAATTTTATCCCATTATTCTATCCATCGGATCCTTTTCAATCTCCATCTTTTCAATTTCCTGCTTTTCAATGATGCCGGTAATGATCGGTTGGTATTTACTGTTAAAAATGCCTTTTTTGTCAAAATATTTAATGCCGGCATAAGCAACCGCCATCAACGCAATTCCCGAAAAGAATGGCACCAGGTTTTGATCCCAGGATAAACCATTATTGAAAATAATAAAGTAGGACAAACTGCTGCCTAACAGAAATGCCACCAGTGGGATCCCATACATAATCGATGCTGCCTTAAAGACACTGGCAAAGCGCATTTCAACCTCTACTGTTTCACCTTCCCTGGCCCCAACGGGGTTTTGGGCAATAGCTTCCATGGTGGACTGGTCCTTGCTTACATGGCAGGCGCCACAATCCCCACAAGCCGTATTACGCTTAATGACGACCTTGGCGGTTTTACCCCGAAGTTCTTTGACGATTCCAACTTCTTTCATTAGATTTCATCCACACTGATCCCAAGATCGATAAGTTGGTCCAGTTCTGCATTCCCAGGCGCATCCATCATCAAACAACCGTGATTCTGGGTTTTTGGGAAGGCCATAACATCTCTGATGTTGTCATTATCCGTCAGCAGCATTACCAGACGATCTAAACCAAAAGCCAGACCGCCATGGGGAGGTGTGCCGTATTTCAGGGCTTCAAGAAGGAAACCAAATTGATCCCAGGCCGCTTCCATGGTAAAACCGAGCGCGGCGAAAACCCGTTCCTGGATTTTTTGATTATGGATACGGATGCTTCCGCCGCCCAGTTCAACCCCATTAACTACCATATCAAAGGCATCTGCACGAACCTTAAGCGGGTTAGTTTCAAGGTATTGCATGTCTTCTTCGAGTGGCGCTGTAAAAGGATGATGCTTAGCGGAATAACTTCCCGACTCAAGATCGTATTCCAACAATGGAAAATCGGTAACCCAGAGAAAATTGTACATGCCTTCTAGCTTATACTCAAGCTTTCGTGACAATTCCAGTCGCAATTGACCCAAAGCATTACAGGCAATTTCATGGGTATCGGCAACAATAAAGATCAAATCCCCTGGTTCGGCATTCATTCTTTTAAAAATGGCCTGTTTTTCTGACTCGGAAATAAATTTAAGTATTGGCGACTTCATTTCACCATCGGAGACATCAATCCAAGCCAGACCTTTGGCTTTATAAATTTTTACATAGCTTTCAAGTCCCTTGATTCCTTTTTTACTTAATTTATCCTGAGCACCCTTGGCATTAATAGCGCGTACACTGCCATTCTTTTTCACCGCACCGGAAAAAACATTAAATTCTGAATCTTTAACAATATCTGATAAATCTGTGAGTTTTAATTCAAAACGGGTATCTGGTTTGTCAGAACCATATTGATCCATGGCTTCCTGGTAGGTCATTCGAATCATGGGTGTCTTGACATCAACGTCCTTAATTTCTTTCATGATTTTAGCAATCATTTCTTCATTAATGGCAATGATATCATCCTTATCCACAAAGGACATTTCGATGTCAATTTGGGTGAATTCCGGTTGGCGATCCTGTCTTAAATCTTCATCACGAAAACACTTAGCAATTTGATAATAGCGATCCATTCCTGAGATCATTAAAATCTGTTTGAATAATTGCGGTGATTGGGGCAATCCAAAGAATTTTCCCTTTTGAACCCGTGACGGCACCAGGAAATCCCGGGCACCTTCTGGAGTTGGCTTAGCAAGAATAGGGGTTTCAATCTCACAAAAACCGCGATCACTTAAAAAGTTTCGGGCAATGCTAGCGGTTTTATGCCGTGTCATTAACATTTTCTGGAATTTTGGTTTTCTTAAATCCAGGTACCGGTATTTCAAACGCACTGCTTCATTGGTTTGGTCGTTATCTTCAATGTAGATTGGTGGGGTTTCGGCGGTATCAAGAATGGTTAATTCCTGAATTTCCACTTCAATATCGCCAGTGGGAATATTTTTATTGATATTCTGGTCACTTCTTAAAACAACTTCGCCTTTAATAGACAAAACGAACTCATTTCTGACTTTTTCAGCCAGTTCAAAGGCGGCCGGCTGCTTTTCATTGACAACCAGCTGAACCTTCCCGGAACGATCTCTCAGGTCGATAAAAAGCACCCCTCCGAGATTTCTTCGGTTATCAACCCATCCTGAAAGCTCTACGATTTTTCCGACGTCATTTGCATTTAATTCCCCACACAGGGCATTTCTATAAAAAGTATTCATTTTACCTCCAATGTATATACACTAATTTATTTATCTTCTTAACCTTTATATTATAATGAAGTTAGGACAAAAATGTCAAGTCTGAATCCTTAAAATTAACTCTGGAAGGTAAATTTTAAAGAAGTTGCTTATAATTCTATTGTGAACCGCTAATATTTCCGGCCAGTCTCTAAACAATTCAAGACTTCTTCTCGTTGAAATAATTTAAATAAAAAAGCTGCTAAATAAATTGGCAACTTAACTATCACAGCTTTCAAATATTTTAAACTCTACAAATCAAAAAATTCATAGGCCTTGACCTTTTTTTCAATAATCTGATCAATCCGATCATTATAGGTCTTAATATCTTTCACCGTAAAAACCCGGTTGATGCTGTCATCAGCGGGATCGTAAAGTTTTCCGGTGGAGCCGGCACCAATGCCAATGATGGATTGCCGTTCCGCCATCATCAGAATATTGTAAATGCCTTCGTGTCCCCGCTTTGAGTAACCGATGTTTTCGCTGTTACCCTGAGTATACTTTAAACGATAGAGGTAGTAAGGCTCATAGCCGTTGTCACTGAGAATTTTTCTCACCCGCTGGTAAAAATCCTCACCATAACCTTTACTGACCTGAATACCTTGGGCATGTTTCATTTCCGAACCTTTTTTTATGGAAAGGTTATGGATGGTGATGTTTTCCGGATCCAGTGCCATCACCGCCTTCAATGAAAACATGAAATCATCCGGATTTTCATCCGCCAGTCCGATGATAAGATCCATGTTCAGGGTTTTAAATTCCATTTTTTTGATCAGCTCTGCCTGCTTTTCAACGAGACCTTTTTCCCAATAGCGCCCTACGGCTGCCAGTGTTTTGGCATTCATGGTTTGAGGATTCAGACAAAGTCTCTGAACTCCATGTCTTTTGGCAACTACCAGTTTTTCTTCTGTGATGGTTTCCGATCGACCGGCTTCCAGCGTATATTCCCGAAGCCTGGTGAGATTAAAGGATTTTTCCAGGGCTGCCATTAAAACGTCCAGCTGCTCGGCGCTTAAAACTGTGGGTGTGCCGCCACCGATGTAAAGGGTATCGATAATCACTTCCTGGGCCCTAAAAACGCCCCCGATGCGATGAACCTCCACTAATAAATTGTTAAAATACGCTTCTAAATTAAGGCCATTTTTATCCACCACTGTGGAAATAAACGAGCAGTAGGAGCATTTTGCCGGGCATAATGGAATTCCCACATAAAGGCTGACCAATTTTTTATTCATTCCCTGATTCTCGAAGGAAACAAAAGGAGCCTGGGTTCTGGTCAAGTCCATAATGAGCTGGGTGCGGTCAGCATTGGCCCGATAATAGTTTCGAAATTTTTCCTCAACAGCACTCATGGACATGCCTGTACTCAAGCATTTTTGAGCAATGCGCACCGGCTTTATACCCGTTAATATTCCCCACTCCAAAGTTTTGTTAAAGTACTCACATAAAAGCTCATAAAGAAACCCCTTGTAAATACTATTATCAAGAGGTTCGTCATTGTTATTAAATTCAAATCGCTTTTCCAATGCTTGGGAGCCTTCCCAGGATAAAGATAATAACAAAGTTTTGCCCTCACAACGCTGGAAAAGCACCCCCCCGGCATCGCCCTCAATAACATTCTTAACGCCCGGATCAAAGGCTTGATATAATTCATGAAAATAGTATTCCAGCTCGGGACGGTCTAAATCAAAACGCAGGATTCTCATAGGCCCTCCTATGACCGTCCCTGAAGGAAGGGATTGTTTTTCTTTTCATAACCGATGGTGGTATTTTCACCATGTCCCGGTAGTACTTTTACGCCATCGTCCAAAACGAAAAGCTTGGTGGCAATGTTACCCAACAGTTCAGCAAGATCGCCATCCGCAAAATCGGTTCGTCCGATGGATGTGTTAAATAGGGTATCACCGGCAATCAGGGTATCTTCCACTAAAAAACAAACGCCGCCTTTGGAATGACCAGGGGTATGAATAACCTTAAGCTTCAGTTTTCCAATGGAAATCACATCATTTTCCGAAAGAAATCCATCCGCCGGATCCAGTTCCAGATTCATTCCGGCGATTACCGAAAGATTACGCCTTGGATTCATAAGGCAATCCGCATCATTTTCATGAATGAGCACCTTAGCGCCCGTTGCTGATTTAACCTGATTAACCCCTCCCAGATGATCAAAATGACCGTGAGTTAAAAGGATGTATTTTACTTTGAGCTTATTTTTTTCGATAATATCCAGGATGCGATTATCTTCAAATCCAGGATCGATGACTGCTGCTTCCAAAGAATCTTCATCCCAAAGCACGTAGCAGTTAGTCCCCATTTGTCCCAGGGATAGTTTTTTAATTTCCATGATTCCTCCTAAAATTGTTTTTCACTGTCAAGCAATAAGGTGACTGGGCCGTCGTTGACGATCATCACTTCCATCTCGGCCTGAAAAACGCCGGTTTCAATTTTTCTAATCGGGGTCAGCCTCAGCTTTTTAACAAAAATATCATATTTTTTTTCTGCCTCAGCCACTGGGCCACTTCGGGAAAAACCAGGCCGTCTTCCTTTTCGGCAATCACCATAAAGGGTAAATTGGGAAACCAACAGGATTTCGCCATCAATATCTAAAATTGACTGATTCATTTTGCCGTCATCATCTTCAAAGATTCTGAGATGAATAAGCTTATTGATGATATAATCCATATCTGCTTCAGTATCATCCGCTTTGATGCCTAAAAGCACGTTTAAGCCATTACCGATGGCACCAACAGTTTCATGGTTGATTCGCACCGCTGACGACGATACACGCTGTATGACTACTCTCATGGCTTCTCCTTATACTCGACTGATCTGTATGACTTCTTTTATTTTATGTAAATTTTTAATGAGCAGATTTAATTCCCGGCGGCTTTTAACCTCAAAGGTAGCTGAGAAAAAATCATATTCATTTTTTTCATTTTTTGCATTAAGGGCTTTTACGGGAATGTTCATTTCCATAAATGTTTTGGATATTTTGATGAGGGTTCCCTGGGCTTCATTGGCTTTTATATGAATTTCTGCGGTAAAAGAACCGACGCTGTACTTATTCCACTCAACTTCCACAATCCGCTCGGGATCACTGAGGTTGAGTACATTTGAGCAGTCGGCCCGATGAACCGAGATGCCCCGGCCTTTGGTGATGTAGCCCACGATTTTATCCCCGGGGACAGGATTGCAGCATTTTGCAAAATGTACATCAATTTCGTTGTGGCCAGCCACAATAACATTGCTGCTGGAGGCCTTATATTCCGGTTGTGGCCTTTTGAGAATAACTTCTTCAACTTCCTCGGGAAATTCCTTGGGAAATAAAAGTCGCATTTTTTGAAACACCGTACCAATTTTTATCCCGTTATAACCAATGGCCGCATAAAAATCATTTAAGGCTTTGAAGGAGCAGGTTTCGGCAAGCGTTTCAAGATTTGCCAGGTTCAGAAGATTCGAATGTTGTAAGCCTTCGCGTTTGATTTCCCGTTCAAGAACAGATCGGCCCTTTTGAATGTTTTCATCCTTTTCTTCTTTTTTAAAATATTGCTTTATTTTATTTCTGGCATGAGGACTTTTAACAAAGCTCAGCCAATCCCGGCTGGGTCCATTGGAATTTTTGGATGTCATGATTTCCACAATATCCCCACTTTTCAATTGGCTGTTGAGAGGGACAATTTTATTGTTAACCCGCGCGCCCACACAGTGGTTTCCAATGTCACTATGAATGCGATAGGCAAAGTCAAGGGGTGAAGATCCTGCCGGCAGCGGAACGACCGCACCTTTGGGTGAAAACACATAAACCTCTTCGTTGAGTAAATCAACCTTAATGGTTTCCACCAATTCCCCGGCATCCTCAGAATCCCGCTGGAGCTCAAGCATCTGCCGCAGCCAGGTCATTTGTTCTTCATATTTATTTTCTTTGGTATCCGAACGACCTTCTTTATACTTCCAGTGCGCGGCGATCCCATATTCTGCAGTTTCGTGCATTTCTCTGGTCCGGATCTGAATTTCGAAGGGTTCGCCTTTGGGCCCCATCACCGTGGTGTGAATGGACTGATAAAGGTTCGGTTTCGGCATGGCGATATAATCTTTAAAACGTCCCGGAATTGGTGTCCACTGGGAGTGAACCACACCTAAAACACCATAACAGTCTTTGAGTGAATCGACGATCACCCGAACCGCAATGAGGTCGTAGATTTCATCAAAATTGCGGTTCTGGTTTTTCATTTTTCGATAGATACTGTAAAAATGCTTTGAACGTCCATAAATTTCGGCATTGGTTCCAACTTTTTCAATTTCTTTGGAAAGAATATTAATGACCAACGCAATATAGGCTTCTCTGGCACTTTTTTTTGTTTTAATCTTTTGAACCAGGTCATAATAACCTTCAGGATCAAGGTATTTAAGGGCCAGATCTTCAAGCTCCCATTTAATGGTGGAAATCCCCAGGCGATTTGCCAAAGGGGCATATATATCCAATGTTTCCCGAGCTTTTTCAATCTGCTTTGATTCCCGCATATACTCTAATGTGCGCATGTTGTGAAGACGATCCACGAGTTTAATCAGGATAACGCGGATATCCTTTGACATGGCGAGGATCATTTTTCGAAGGTTTTCGGCCTGACTTTCTTCCTTGGACTGAAATCCAATCCGACCAATCTTAGTGACGCCTTCAACCAGATCCGCCACTTGTTCGTTAAAGTTTTCTTTTATATAGTCATATGAATAAACAGTATCCTCGATGACATCATGCAGAATAGCAGCCACAATGGTTTCCGTATCCATTTGCATTTCTGCTAAAATATAGCCAACAGAAACCGGATGAATAACATATTCCTCACCGGAAAGACGCTTCTGTCCCTTGTGTGCTTCCCGTGCCAGTTCATATGCTTTATTGATCATCGTGACATCGGCATCGGGATTATTCGCTTTTACAAGGTTTATTACATTGTCAATTTTTCCTCTTATTGCATCATTTTCCATATTGTTACTGCCTTTATTTAAATTTAAACGCTTCGTTTAACAGGGGTAAGTAATCATTGAATGAATGAAATAATCTTTAAGCAATTCCCGACCGCCAAGATCGGTGAGCTCAATCAGAATTATAATTCCGGAAACTTCGCCGCCAAGCTTTTCAACAAGCTTGGTTGCTGCCATTAATGTTCCTCCGGTTGCCAATAAGTCATCAACAAGGATAATTCGATCTCCTGGTTTAATAGAATCTCTCTGAATTTCTACAATATTCGAACCGTATTCCAACTTGTATTCCTCAGAAACGACAACTCCTGGCAGTTTGCCGGGTTTTCGCACCGGAACCAAACCGATGCCAAGCAAATAGGCCAGCGGCGTTCCGAAAATATAACCTCTTGCTTCCGGAATCCCCACAATGTTTGCATCCAGGGCTTTGGCAACCAAGTGCATTTCATCGATAACATGCTTGAATGCTTTTGGCTCCAATAAAAGACTGTTAATATCTTTAAAGCTGATTCCCTCGATGGGAAAGTCTTCGTAAATTCCAATTTTTTCCTTAAGATCCATTATTGTTCTCCCTTGCCGTTAATTTAATATATCCCTTAATTTTAGCATTAGTTTGGTCTTTTGAATATCCTTTTTTTCATCTGTTTGAATTATTTTAAAAATAATGGTGCCATTTTTAAGTGCGTAGGCAATGATACCGGCTTCCCTCAGGGTTTCACAGGCTAGCAGCAAATGAAGCGGTGACAGTTCTCGATAAATATCACAGACTTTTTGAATGGATATTTCCCGATTTTTCGATTTTTTCATGAGCCCATAAACACCAAGAATCATCTGACGGTCCAGGGCCAGCTCACCAGGAAAGATACCATCAAGAATGCTTTCGATTTTTGGCTTGGGATTTTTTTCTTTGACAATTAGTTTTACCAGTGTCATGGCGGTTTCTAATTCCCAGATGGGATTTTTCTTAAGATCCTTGATGACTACCTGGAGGGATTTTTTTCCCTGGTATTCATTGCTGTCCAAACGACACAATAATTCGATCCCCGATTGGGTCCCAAAGGGCATTAAAGCTAGATCGTCGAAAAAGCTGCCTAACCCAAAGCCAACGCCGCGAAAGCCTTCAAAGCCCAGAAATAAATGGTTCTTTTCCTTCCCCATGGTGCCTCCGGATTTCAGCACCGGATTGTTCATCATAAACTGGATTCCCGGGTTTCCAATCCCACAGGGTTCAAAAAGATCAATTTCTTTGAGCCGTTCCCAACTAACCTCTTCCGGTTTTATTTCGGCATCGTAATAAAGGGGTTTTACTAAATGATTTTTGAGTCCGACAGATCTGCCGTATTCATTCAGTTCTTGGGAGAGTTTAGCAATATTCTCCATTGGCAGTGAAAAACCGGCGGCCAGGGCATGGCCGCCGAAGCTGGTAAATAAATCTTGACATGAACACAGGGCTTCGAAAATATTGAAGCCTTCAATGCTGCGACAGGATCCTTTTCCAATGCCGTTTTCAATGCCGATGACAACTACCGGTCCATAATATTTTTCCTGAAGGCGGCTGGCGACAATCCCAATGACCCCGGAATGCCAGTCTTCCCCGCCTACCACCAGGACGTCTTCTTCAAAAAGATGATCGCTTTCAACCACTTCCATGGCTTCTGCCAATATTTTCTTTTCTAAATCCTGCCGTTTGCGGTTTTCCTCACTGAGAAATTCAGCCAGAATCAAAAGCTCGTCCTGATCAATGCCCGTGAGCAGCTCAACAATTCGGTTGGCTTCTCCCAGTCGACCGGCAGCATTGATTTTTGGACCGAGGACAAAGCCAAAATGCCAGGCTTTTAGTACCAAAAGTTCACTCACTGCCATCAGCGCCCGAATTCCGGGATTGAATGGTTTGGTATTGAGATATTGTAACCCAAGAAATACCAGGGTCCGATTCTCATCAACAAGAGGCACTAAATCCGCCACCGTGGCCAATGCCACGCATTCGATGCTCTCCTGGAGATCCAGAGCCGCCCCAAGTCGTAAACCCAGGGCTTGGACCAGCTTAAATGCCACACCGGCGCCGCAAAGCTCTTTAAAGGGGTAGGTTGAATTTGGCCGTTTGGGATTAATAATCCCAAATGCTTCCGGAAGCACGCCGTGACATTCGTGATGATCCGTTACAATCACATCCACATTTCTTTGATTGCAAAAGTCAATCTGCTCACGGGCGGTAATCCCATTATCAATCGTAATAATAAGCTTTGTTCCGCCCGCAATAAGGGTTTCCAGGGGGGTGCAATGAAGGCCGTATCCAGTTTTCAAGCGATTGGGAATAAAGTAATCCACTTTAAAATCCTGACTTCTCATAAATTTAAGCAGCACTGACACCCCAATGGTGCCATCGGCATCATAATCGCCATAGAGGTAAATTTTTTCACCCCGGTCTCGGGCCTGAATAATTCGTCCCACTACCTTTTCCATGTCTTCAAATAAAAAAGGATCATGCAGATCCGCCATGGCTGGTTTAAGATAACGACGTCCCTCTTCCACCGAGGCGCAGCCCCGATTGACGAGCAGCTTCGCCGTTGCGGCACTGACTCCCTGACTGCTGATTAACTCTTCAATTAAATTTTCCCTTTGATCGATATCTATGTTATATTTTTTATCTTTACGCGGCATCCATTTCGTTTTTACTGTCATAAGCTTAACCTCAATTTTTATTTCCTTCTATTATCCTACAGCTCAAGTGTAAAATCAAATTTACCGTCTTTTATTGAACTATTTTTAAGAAATCAAAAGCCTGATGCCAGAGTGAAAATCTCTGACATCAGGCTTTTGTATATCTTTATCCGATACTACTTTGTTGCAAGTACTTTTTCTTTCTTCTTATGCTGATACTCTTTGATGGTATACCAAAGGGCGCTGGCATTGAAAATTGAAGAATAGGTTCCGATGGCAATACCTACCATTAACGGCAGTGCGAAATCTTTGATCGCCGGAGCGCCAAAGATATACAGCGCGGTAATGGCCATTAAGGTTGTCAATGAGGTATTAATGCTGCGACCCAGGGTTTGTGACACGCTGGTATCCACTAAATCGGCATAGGCATACTTCCCGAATTTAGGACGATTTTCCCGGATCCGGTCAAAGACAACAATGGTATCATTGATGGAATACCCCAGAACCGTCAGCATGGCGGCAATAAATGGAGAGTTTACCTGAATCTGGAAAACAGAATAGACCCCTAAAACGACAATCAAGTCATGGAATAGAGCCATAATGGCAGTTAATCCAAAGAGGAATTCAAACCGGAAGGTAATGTATGCCAACATCAGTACCATTGCCACAATAATGGCAATAATGGCATTTTGTGTCATTTCTGCACCAATGGAAGGGCTCACCGTATCGATGGAGAGAAGATCCGTATCCTGCAGGTTGTATTTTTCCTGAAATGAAGAGAACAACGCCTGTCGCTCTTCGGTGTTTAAATCTCTTTTGGTGGTAATGATCACCTGAGTTTTATCATCACCGGCATAGGTTAAATCCGCACCGGTATCAAATTCATCAACAATCGTTCTGGCATCCGCACTGTCAAAGGTCGTATTCAGCTCGATGGTGACAATGGTCCCGCCGATAAAATCAATACCAAAGTTCAGTCCCTGAATTAACAGGGAGCCAAGACTGATGGTAATTAATACCAGGGAGATGGCAAACCATATTTTACTTTTTTCTACAATTTTATATTTTTTCATTATGGTTCTCCTCCCTATAATCCGTAAAAGGCATTATTGGTGAATAAGCCTGTTTTAATCATTAATCGTACGAGGTGCTTGGTGATCACAATCGCTGTAAACATACTCACCAGAATCCCTAAAATAAGGGTTACCGCAAAGCCCTGAACACTTCCGCTTCCGAGGAAGAAAAGCACAAATCCGGCAATGAGGGTGGTCACATTTGAATCGAGGATCGTCGTGAACGCTCGCGAAAAGCCAGTATCAATGGCGGTTAATAAGGATTTCCCCAAACGGGCTTCCTCTTTAATTCGAGAGAAAATAATAACATTGGCATCCACTGCCATCCCCACCGAAAGAATCAGTCCGGCAATCCCTGGCAGTGTTAAGGTGACATTGAGTGCCGCCATAATCGTCAGAAAAATCATAATATAAATAATCAGTGCCAGATCGGCTATAAAACCCAATCCCCTGTACGCAACCAGCATAAAAATAAGTACCAGGCTAATCCCGATGAGGCCTGCAAAAACACTGTCATTTAAGGAGTTTTGTCCCAAAGTCGGACCAACGGTCCGAATTTCAACCGGCGCAAGCTTAACTGGAAGTGCTCCGCCGCGGATCAGAGAGGCCAGATTTCCGGCTTCATCAATATCCCCCATGCCTTCAATAACCGCTTCGCCATTGGTAATCACCACGTTAACGGTTGGAGCTGAAATAATTTCATCATCAAGTTTGATTTTTATGACCTGCCCCTGATATTTTTCAGTGGCATCAGCAAAAAGTTTGGTGCCTTCTTCGCTGAATTTGAGGGTAACCACAGCTTGTTCGATTCCGCTGCTTGAAGTTTGCATAACGCCTTTGGAATCGACCACGTCTTTACCGGTTAAAATCACCGTATCGTCCGGACCCAAAAATTCCAGCTGGGCCGTTTTGCCAATCAGGTTAAGTGCCTCTTCCTGGTCACTGACCGAAGGAATAGAAACACGAATACGATTATCACCCTGTTTTGTGATAGTCGGTTCGGATACACCAATAGAATCGATTCGCTGCCGGATGGTCAAAATCGCCGAATCAATTTTTTCCGGTGTGACCGGATCGGACTCTGTATTCTCGGCTTCGAGGACAACATTTACCCCACCGGTTAAATCTAAACCATAATTCATATTATTGCTAATTTTACCAATATCATAAACGCCAACCGTGACCCCGCTAAACAACACATAACCAACACCAAAAATGAGCAGTGTAATGATGATTAATTGAGCCAGAATTTTTTTATTTACTTTCTGTTTATCCACACGTTTTTCTCCTTCGTCCTTAAAATAATTCTATTTAGCAATTTACTCTTATTTTTACTCAATAACCGACCTTACCCCATTTAAACGGGTCAGTATTTCATCTTTGCCAAGGACGTCCATAATTAATGTAAGATCCGGACCATGCATCTCCCCGGTAATCATAATACGGCTTGGCATATACAACAGCTTGCCTTTGATTTTTTCTTCCTTTTGAATTTCCTTGAGAATTGCCTTCCCCCGGGCAGCATCCAAAACCTCAGTCGCTGTAATTTTTTCAACCAGCGCACGGTAAAGACATTTGGTGGAGTCTGCCCGAAGCAGCTCCAGGGCTTCCTCATCATTTACCACAAAATCGCTTTTAAAAATCAGGGCTAATTCTTCCTTTGCCTGGGCAAAATACTCAATCCGATCTCTCAGAAGTTCACCGATTTTTTCAAGCCAGTCGTTTCGTGATTCTATCTCTTCTGAATGGAGATAGCCTGCTTCGATCAAAAAAGGAACCAGCTTTTCAACCAGTGTCGCAATGGGCAATTCCTTGATGTAATGGGCATTCATCCAATTCAGTTTGGATCGATCAAAAACAGCCCCTGATTTATTCACCCTTGACAGATCAAAGGCCTGGATCAGTTCATCCATGGAAAATATTTCCTGTTCATCCTCAGGACTCCAGCCTAGCAGGGCCAGATAATTCACCAGAGCTCCGGGCAAATAGCCTTTGGCTAAAAAATCGCCGACGGACACGTCTCCCTGGCGCTTGCTGAGTTTTTTATGATCGGCGTTTAGGATGTTTGACAGATGAACAAACTGTGGTGCCTCCCAACCAAAGCACTGGTATAAATAGACATGCTTTGGGGTTGACGGCAACCACTCTTCGCCACGAATGACGTGAGTAATTCCCATCAGATGATCATCGATGACCACTGCCAAATGATAGGTGGGAAACCCGTCGGTTTTAAGAAGCACCTGATCATCCAGGTCATTGGTATTCATTTCTATGGTGCCGCGGACCCCATCCTCAAAACGGATGACATGATTTTCGGGTAATTTTAAACGGATCACGTAAGGAATGCCAGCCTTAATTTTGGTTTGCACCTCATCTGGGCTAAGCTCCCGACAATGGCCATCGTATTTTGGTGTTTCTCCTGCGGCTTTCTGTGCTTCCCGGACTTCTTCCAAGCGTTCTTTGGTGCAGAAGCAGTAATAGGCCTGACCATTATCCAACAAAGTCTTTAGGTGCTTTTGATAGATATCCAGCCGTTGTGACTGAATGTAAGGTCCAACATCGCCCTTTTGGACCACCTCATCACCGGTTTTAATCAAACCTTCATCGGGAATAACCCCGGTAATATTTAAAGCGTTCAGGAGATTTTCCACTGCCCCATCCTCAAAACGGGTTTGATCTGTATCTTCCAGGCGGAGTAAAAAAACGCCTTCCATTTTCTTTGCAAATAAATAATTATATAGTGCTGTCCGAAGACTTCCAACATGAACATTTCCTGTTGGGCTCGGCGCAAATCGATTGCGTACCATTTGAACCTCCAATTTTGATAAAAAATATTAAAAATTTCATTAACTTTGTTATTATAGCATTTAACTCTCAATTTATCATTCTTATTTTTTATTTTTCTCAAAGAGTTTGGCATTCCGGACCATGATTTTTTTGCCCCGCCATCCTGCGGCGGTTTTGCCAAACTGATTTTTAAATTCCTTGTTCGACAGCTTGAGAAGCGCCTCGATTTTGGGATAAGCCGTTTCATCATCTGTCCAAAAGCGCTCTTCTTTAGTTTTTTCCAATTCCTGATTGTAGGGACAGGCCTGCTGGCATAAATCACATCCGTAAAGGTAGGTGCTTATCCGCTTTTCTTCGTCTGGAGTCAATTCTTTTTTCTGGGTAAGAAAGGCCACACATTTGGAAGGGTCTAGACTAAACCCATCACCCAGGGCGTTGTGGGGACAGGCATCAAGGCAGCGACGACAATCTCCGCAGCCATTTTCAATGGCTGCGGTGGAGCTAAACTCAATGTCAGTGTCAACCAGAATCTGACCAATAAAGAAATAGCTGCCAAGAGTTTTATTGATCAGACAATTGTTTTTCCCAAAAAATCCCAGCCCGGCCCGGTAGGCCGAACCACGGTCGACCAATGGGCTGTTGTCCACATAGGCTTCGTACCCAATCTTTGGCTTGCCGGCTACGATCTGATCCTGATTCAAGGTATCCATTAAAGCTCTCATTTTTTCCCTGAGGACCTCATGATAATCTCGCCCCCATACTACCGCGGCCACCGCACCTCTTGATGTCTCATCGTCTGGTCTGTGAATTGACTGGTAATAATTGACGCCAATGACGATTCCTGATTTTGCTTTAGAAAAATGCTTCAGATAATCGATGCGTTCCTGGGGTGTGCCCCCTTCAAAACCGGTCGAAAATCCCTGTTCGACCCGCTTTTCAAGATGCGAAAGACACTCGCTTAAAGGCGCAACCGAAAAAAAGCCTATCAGATCAATGCCCTGGTTCTCTGCAATTTTTCTAATTTTCTCTTCGTTCATGTCTACCTCTCCGGATTCAATCCTTCACGAGAAAGAGCTGCCTGAAGGCAGCTCAAAATTTTATTCCAATACTGACTCAATCCGATTCCATGCTTCTTCTTTCCCGGCCTTTGTTTCAGTGGAAAAAAAGATAATCTCACGAGTGTCTCGCAAATCAAGTTTTTTGGCCATTTGATTGATTGATTTTTTTTGATTCGTTCGTGAAATTTTATCTGCTTTGGTCCCAATGATCACCGGGGTTAACCCATAATAGCTTAACCATTCATGCATCAGGCGATCATCCTCGGAGGGTTCGTGGCGAGCGTCCATGAGTTGAAAAATCAAAGCAACATTTTCCCGCTGCCTTAAATATTTTTCAATCATCTTCCCCCATTTTTCACGTTCGGTTTTTGAAACCTTAGCGTAACCATAACCCGGCATATCTACAAAATGAAAAAGATCATTAATTCGATAAAAATTCATGGTCTGTGTTTTTCCGGGCTGGGAACTGGTGCGTGCCAACCCTCTTCGTTCAATAAGGGTATTTACAAATGATGACTTTCCAACGTTGGATCGTCCCAGAAGGACAATTTCCGGCAGATTATCAACAGGATACTGATGCTCTGCCACAGCACTGATGACAATCTCTGCTTTTGTTACTTTCATAATTTACTCCGTTTCTAATGTTCAATCGATAATTGAGGATCCAGGATGCCCTGCCTGGTAGGTTAAAGAATTTTCACACATCAACGTCGGACACTCCAGGAGTTGTCCGACGTTTTTGTTGCCTTTTAATTCGAATCCCACATAAAATGCAACGGGCTTTTATGTGTAAGTGATAAAATTATCTATCCTGCTCAATGATCAAACTTTTTGTTTTATAATTGGTTAAAGACAATCTCAATAACCTCGGCCATGGATGCCACTGACTGAATATGAAGGGCTTCCAAGACGACTTTTGGCACATCTTCAAGATCTTTTTCATTTTCTTTGGGTAAAATTATTTCCTTAATACCCGCCCGGTGGGCGGCTGTGAGTTTTTCGCGAAGTCCGCCAATGGGCAAAACTCGGCCTCTTAGGGTAATTTCCCCAGTCATGGCCAGATTTTGCGGCACCGGGTTATTGGTTAACGCGGAAACCAATGCGGTGGCAATGGTAATCCCGGCGGATGGGCCATCCTTTGGCACCGCGCCTTCGGGTACGTGTAAGTGAATGTCTTTTTTAGAATAAAAATCTGAACTTACTCCCAGAGCATCTGCTTTAGAACGGATATAACTGATTCCTGCCTTAACAGACTCTTTCATGACATCGCCGAGCTGACCGGTTATTTCGATTTTTCCGGTACCATCCACCACAATTACTTCAATCTGCAGGGTATCTCCGCCAACCGGTGTCCAGGCAAGGCCGTTAACAACCCCTACCTCTTTTTTATCGCCTACCGTTTCAAAAGAATATTGATGTTTTCCCAGGAATTTTTCAAGATTTTTCTGTGTAATACTAATGCTTTTTCGATCATTCTCAACAATTTCCTTGGCGGCGACCCGACAAATTTGGGCGATTTTACGTTCTAATTCACGCACACCGGATTCCCTTGTGTAATATTCAATGGTATTTTTGATAACCCCTTCGCTGATTTTACAGGTTGATTTTTTCAAGCCATGTATTTCAAGCTGCTTGGGGATCAGATATCTTTTTGCAATCTCAACTTTTTCACTTTCCACATAACCATTTACGTCAATGATTTCCATCCGATCAAGCAAAGGCCGTGGTATGGTTGACAACGAATTGGCGGTGGTCAGAAACAGTACCTGGGAAAGATCAAATGGCAATTCCATATAATGATCCGTAAAGGTATTGTTTTGTTCCGGGTCCAAAACTTCCAGCAATGCTGAAGCAGGATCCCCTTTAAAGTCCTGGCCGAGTTTGTCCACTTCATCCAGTAGAAAGAGGGGATTTCGAGTGCCGCATTTTTTGATATTGTAAATGATTCGTCCCGGAATGGCACCAATGTAGGTTCGTCGATGGCCGCGAATTTCGGCTTCATCCCGCATACCGCCCAAAGACATCCTTACATACTTGCGATTCAAGGCCCGGGCAATTGATTTTGCAATAGAAGTTTTACCAACCCCCGGCGGACCTACTAGACAAATAATTGGGGATTTCATGCCATGGGAAAGCTGCAATACTGAGATATATTCAAGAATTCGTTCTTTTACCTTATCAAGAGCAAAGTGATCCTCATCCAAAACTTTTCGTGCCAGTGAAACATCAACAGTTTCTTCGGTTAGGGTATTCCAGGGCAGATCCAATATCCATTCCACATAGGTCTGAATCAGTCCGGCTTCCGATGAACCTTGAGGTACCTTGTTTAATCGGTTCAATTCACCCAAAACCTTATCCCGAACCTCATCTTCAACTTCGAGGGCATCCAGACGTTCCTTATAAACTTCAATTTCGTTTTGGATGTCACCTTCACCCAGTTCATCCTGGATGACTTTAATCTGTTCACGAAGATAATACTCCCGTTGGTGCTTATACATCTCCCCACGGACTTTTTCATCAATATGATGTTCGATTTTAATCATTTCAACTTCTTCGACTAATATTTCATAAGCAATGACTAACCGTCGGTTAACGTCGGTTTCCTGAATCAACCGCTGGCTATCTTCCAGGTCCAGAAAAAGATTGGCACCGATAATGTCAATGAGCTGATCCGGATCGTCCAGTGAGTCCATAGCCAAAATAAGATCGGTGGCAACTTTTCTGGTCACATTCATATAATTGGCAAATGATTCGCGAATCATTCGAATAAGAGTACGGTTTTCTTTTGTGTCATAATAAACCGATCGCACCGGCTTTGTCGATACTAAAAAATAGGGTTCCAGGCTTTCGAATTCTACAATTTCCCTTCGTTCCTGAACCTCAACTAAAACACGAACAAGGTTATCCGGCATTTTTAACAGCTGTTTTACTTTAACTTTGCAGCCCACCGTATAAAAATCTGCAGGAATAATATCTTCTTTAATCACTTCTTTTTGAGTGACTAAAAAAGCCATTTGATCTTTTTCCATGGCCGCTTCCAGAGCCTTAATGGATTTTTCACGACCCACATCAAAATGGACCACCATTCCAGGAAAAACACTCATTCCACGCAAAGGAATAAGTGGCATGGTTTCCTTTTCCTGAACAAATAATTCAGGTTCGATGATCCCGCCATGTCCGTTTTTTTCTTCGATAATTTCTTTTTTTTCAATACTCAAATTTATCAACTCCCCACCTGTTTATTATTAGCCAGTATTTTTAAAAAACAACAGACCGCACCAAAAACTTCAAATACAGGGCACCTTCGTACCAATAAGTAATTGGGCTTTTGAACGGTCTGGAAAAGCCCAACGGCTTTTTTATCAAACTACTTTGTTGCCGGATTCTTCACAATCATTTTTTTGCCCAATGATCATAATAGGCTCAACTTGTTTTTCCACCACATCCTGAGTAATAATGACCTTTTCAATATTTTCGTTGGACGGTACCTCAAACATAATATCAAGCATAATATTCTCAATAATCCCACGAAGTCCACGGGCGCCGGTTTTGTTTTCCAAAGCTTTTTTGGCGATCGCAACCAAAGCTTCCTTTTGAAATTCAAGTTCGACCCCTTCAATTTTAAACATTTTAATATATTGTTTCACCAGAGCATTACGAGGCTCTGTTAAAATTTGGATCAAGGCTTCTTCATCTAAATGCTGAAGAGATGCAATAACCGGAATTCTCCCAATAAATTCGGGGATCAGACCATATTTCAAAAGATCCTGGGGTTGAACGTTATAGAGTCCCTGATCAATCTGTTTTTCTTTGGAATTTCTGATATCAGCCCCAAAGCCCATTGAACTTTTTTCTGTCCGTTGTTCAATCACCTTATCCATACCATCAAAGGCACCACCACAAATAAACAAAATATTATTGGTGTTGATTTGGATGAAATCCTGATGCGGATGCTTACGACCACCCTGTGGCGGTACGTTGGCAACCGTACCTTCTAGTATTTTAAGCAGCGCCTGCTGCACACCTTCGCCGCTCAC
Organism: Acetobacterium bakii; assembly: GCF_001263355.1. GTDB lineage: Bacteria > Bacillota > Clostridia > Eubacteriales > Eubacteriaceae > Acetobacterium > Acetobacterium bakii. Next base: position 93,362 of record NZ_LGYO01000019.1, on the reverse strand, counting down.
ATCTCGTGTGATCGAAGGATTATCGCCTTTACGGGCGATTTTATCTATTTCATCAATATAGATAATTCCTTTTTCTGCCTTGGCAACATCAAAATTTGCGGTTTGAAGAAGTTTCAATAATATATTTTCAACATCTTCCCCGACATATCCGGCTTCGGTTAAGGATGTGGCATCTGCAATTGCGAATGGCACATTCAATATCCTTGCCAGGGTTTGAGCCAACAATGTTTTTCCTGATCCGGTTGGCCCAATGAGCAGGATGTTGCTTTTTCCCAGCTCTACCTCGGCATCATTCTCATCCAGTGAGGTAATGCGTTTATAGTGATTATACACTGCCACTGCCAGCGCTCGTTTGGCTCTGTTTTGAGCAATGACATATTCATTCAATTTTTTCTTTATCTCTCTGGGTTTTGGAACATCTGCAAAATTAAATTCTTCCGGTAAATCATCAACATCCATGATTTCTTCGCAAAGATCAATGCATTCATTACAGATATAAACTCCTGGACCTGCAACCATCCGCTTAACCTGGGACTGACTTTTACCACAAAAGGAACAACGGGCATTTTCGATGCCATCTTCATTTCTAGCCATTTTTCAGCCTCCTATCTTGATACTAATATCTCATCAATCAAACCGTAGGCCATTGCTTCCGGAGCATCCATGAAATTATCACGGTCTGTATCCTTAGCAATGGTTTCTAATGGTTGTCCTGTGCGTTCGCTGAGAATAGTATTTAATGTTTCACGTGTTTTTATCAGGCGTTTAGCGTAAATTTCGACATCCGTACTCTGTCCCTGGGCTCCGCCAAGAGGTTGATGAATCATGATTTCACTATTAGGCAGAGAATATCGTTTTCCTTTGGTTCCTGCTGCCAGAAGAAATGCCCCCATCGATGCTGCTAATCCGACACATAGTGTGGATACATCGCAACGAATATAATTCATGGTGTCAAAAATAGCCATCCCAGCTGTTACCGATCCGCCGGGACTATTTATATATATCTGGATGTCTTTCTCCGCATTGTCAGCTTCTAAATAGATAAGCTGACCAACAATGAGCGATGAAATATTTTCATTAATTTCTCCATTTAAAAAGATAATACGTTCCTTTAACAACCGTGAGAATAAATCATAAGAGCGTTCTCCCCGGCCTGTTTGTTCAACAACCATGGGAACAAGATTATTTAATATAATTGGTTGATTGGTTTTACTATTTAACATGAACGATTTTTCCCACTTTCTCATTTAAATTTCTTAAGCTTTTACAATAGCCATTTCCATTAGCATATCCACGGTTTTACGACGTTTGATATTTGACTTAAGATAGTCTAACATACGATCCTGTAAACCTTTTTTATATTCCTCAAAATCATGGCCATAAGCATCTGCATAAACCTTGATTTCTTCGTCAATTTCTTCATCTGTGGCTTCTACCGCTTCAATATCACTTATTTTTGCAAGTACCAACTCAGTCTTAATATTGAGTTCAGCATCCGCTTTTAAGTTATTTCTAAAATCATCACGGTTAACATTAGTGAAGTTGAAATAATCATCCATTGAAATTCCTTGTTGTTTCATTTGTGTTTCAAAGTTTTCCAGATTGCGATCAACTTCTTCTTCAACCATAAGGTAAGGAACATCAATCTCCGCCTGATCCACAGCGAATTTCACAACCGCCGCTTCAGCTAGACCTTTCAATTGGGTAGCTTTTGTTTCCTTAAGTCGTTTTTCAACATCCGCTTTTAATTCTTCCAGAGTATCAAATTCACTGGTATCTTTAGCAAATTCATCATCCAATTCTGGTAATTCTTTTACTTTAAGCGCTTTTATGGCAACCTTAAATTCCACTTCTTTTCCTTTAAGGTCTTCGGCATGATAGTCTTCCGGGAAGGTTACTTTTACGGTTGTATCTTCGCCGAGCTTTGCACCGATGAGCTGCTCTTCGAATCCCGGTATAAATGAACCGCTGCCGATAACTAAATCATAATCCATATCTTTTCCGCCAGCAAAGGGTTCGCCATCCTGGAATCCTTCGTAGTCAATGGTAACCGTGGCACCATCTGCAACAACACCTTCATCAAGGGTAATCAAACGGGAATTTTGATCCTGCATTTTTGCAAGCTCAACTGTCATTTCTTCTTCGGAAATAACTGGATCCAGGGATTCAATTTCAGCCCCTTTATATTCGCCTAAGGTTATCTCTGGCTTTACCCCAACCTTGACAATAAAGGTAGCGCCTTCTTCCTGGCTCATTTTCTCAATGTTTTCGAGATCCGGGCGTGTCACTGGCTTGATTTCTGTTTCCTTCAATGCGCCTTCATAGGCTGGTGCGAATGCAAAATCAATGGCATCCTCTAAAAATACATTTTGTCCGTAATAAGATTCGATAATTTTTTTAGGAGCTTTGCCTTTTCTAAAACCAGGAACTGAAAAACGTTTCTTATTTTTATCATACGACTTTTTGACAGCCTTTGAAAATTCCTCTGGACTAATCTCAATTTTTAGGGTTGCAATATTTTTTTCTATACTTTCTACTGTTGTGCTCATATTATCCTCCGTATCTTTCATTTAATTATTATTATCATTCAATTTTTACAGTATATCATAGGAATATTTCCTTATCAAGAACCAAAATGCAGGTACTTAAGAAAATTTTTAGATGATATGACCAAAAAAAGCGTCAATACCATTAAAAAACTGCCTCCATAGGAGACAGTTTAAGACAGTTTTCATTTTGGATTTAACCGCCTAAATAAGCCTGCTGAACTTCCGGATTCACCAATAAATCTCTGGCACTGCCTGAGAGTTTGATGAGTCCGGTTTCTAATACATAAGCTCGGTTGGCAATGTGTAATGCCTTATTTGCGTTTTGCTCCACCAAAAGCACGGTTGTTCCGGCATCATTTACTGTTTGGATCATGTTGAAAATTTCATCTACCAGAAGCGGGGCTAAACCCATTGAAGGTTCATCTAAAAGAATCAGCTTGGGTCGTGTCATCAATGCCCGGCCCATGGCAAGCATTTGCTGTTCACCACCACTGAGGGTTCCGGCGATCTGTTTAATTCTTTCTTTAAGTCGCGGAAAGTTAAGAAATATTTTCTCCATGTCCTCATCAATCTGTTCCTTATCATTGCGAATATATGCTCCCATGATGAGGTTCTCATAAACCGTCATATCAGCAAAGATCCGACGTCCTTCGGGAACATGGGCAATTCCCATAACCGGAATTTGATGTGCCGGCATCTTATTAACATTTTCACCATTAAAGGTGATTACGCCTTCAGTTGGTTTGAGCAACCCTGAAATTGTTTGAAGAATTGTCGTTTTTCCGGCACCGTTGGCACCAATAAGGGTTACGATTTCCCCTTCATTCACTTCAAAACTAACCCCTTTAATGGCGTGAATTTTTCCGTAATGTACATTTAAGTCTTTTACTTTGAGCATTTTAAAGCCTCCTAATCTCCCAGATAAGCACGAATGACCTCGGGGTTATTCTTAATCTCATCCGGTGTGCCTTCGGCAATGGTTTTTCCATAATCAACAACGATAATCCGTTCACAAATTCCCATCACCAGCTTCATATCATGTTCAATGAGTAAAACAGTGATATCAAATTTATTGCGGATAAAATGGATGGTGTTCATCAGCTCTTCGGTTTCGTTTGGGTTCATTCCCGCGGCCGGTTCATCAAGCATTAATACTTTTGGGTCAGAGGCCAGAGCTCTGGCAATTTCCAATTTTCGCTGTTGGCCATAGGGTAAGTTCTTTGCCAATGTATTGGCATATTCACCCATATCAAAAATATCTAAAAGCTTTAGGCATTCTTCCTGAGCCTTTTTTTCTTCGATCCAAAACTTTTTTGTTCGAAACATCCCCTGGATCATATTATAATCTATGAAATTATGGTATGCAATCTTCACATTTTCAACAGCGGTTAAATCTTTGAACAGGCGAATATTCTGAAAGGTTCGGCTGGCACCAAGACTTACAATATCATGGGTGCTTTTCTTAATAATGCTTTGACCATTCAGGATGATATCCCCACTGGTCGGAACATAAACCCCTGTAAGCATATTAAAGATCGTCGTTTTTCCGGCGCCGTTTGGTCCAATGAGTCCGACTAACTCATGGGGTTCCAGATTCAGATTAAACTTATCCACCGCTGTTAAACCACCAAACTGCATGGTAATATTATTTGCTGATAGTACCGGCATTATGATTCACCTCCGTCTACGGTATTTTTTGTGTTTTTTCGAAGGATCAGTGCATCAATGGCTGTTGTCAATGAGAATTCAGACCGGCCGAAAATTCCCTGAGGTCGAAAAATCATCATGATAATTAGAACCAGGGAATAAACCAGTAATCGGTATTCGGCAAAACCGCGAAGCATTTCCGGTAGTATCGTTAGAACAATGGCTGAGATAATGGACCCCGTCAGACTTCCCAGACCACCAAGAACAACGATAACGAACATTTCGATGGAGAACATAAACCCAAATTTGCTTGGTTCCAGAAATGCCTGATAGTGAGCATATAAGGCTCCCCCAATACCCGCAAAAAATGCTGCCATTGAAAATCCCAGTACCTTATAGCGGGTGGTTGGGATCCCAGCGGATTCCGAAGCAATTTCGTCTTCTCTGATAGAAATAATCGCACGGCCCTGCTTTGAGCGTCCCAATGTAAAAATCAAAATGATTACAATGATCGTAATCCAATAGACATTATTAAAGTTAACCAGTTTAGTGATTCCCTTTAGTCCCGCAGCGCCTCCGGTTGGCTGAAAATTGACGAAGAAGATCCGAATGATTTCTGAAAAACCAATGGTAACAATTCCTAAATAATCTCCCCGCAGCCTTAGTGTCGGCGTTCCAATGAGTATTCCAAAAATACCTGCAATCGTTCCGCCAACCGCCATGGCCAAAATAAGCACCACGATGTTCGGCAATTCAGTGCCGCTATTAAACAGTGCAATTGAAAAACTGGCTGACGAATAGGCACCGATGGCCATGAAGCCAGCGTGACCCAAAGCCATTTGACCTAAAAACCCAGCAACGATATTGAGACTCATTGCCATAATAATCATGATGCAGGTAAGGATTGCAATCCCAATAAAATATTTGTTCATAGTTTGTGTTTGAATCAATACAAAAAAGATTATGTAAAGGGCAATAATTGCGATGGTGTTAATGATATAGGCTCTGCGTTTACTCTTATCCATTCCCTACACCTTTTCTCTCGTATTTTTACCAAGAATTCCGGTTGGCTTAAAGAGCAAAACAATAATCAGAATCCCAAAAACAATGGCATCAGCCCAGGTGGTTGATAGGTATGCCTTTGTCAAAGTTTCGACCATACCAATAATGAAACCGCCTAGCATGGCTCCCGGAACAATCCCAATTCCACCCAATACGGCGGCGATAAATGCTTTTAGTCCTGGCATGACGCCCATGGTGGGATAAACTTGAATATAAGCTACACTATAAAGTACCCCGCCCAGTGCACCTAAGGCTGAACCCAGAGCAAAGGTTAATGAAATGGTCCGATTGACATTTACTCCCATAAGAATCGCAGCATCCTTGTCTTCTGATACGGCACGCATGGCACGACCCTGTTTCGTTTTTCTAATATATAAATCCAATAAAACCATAAATACCAATGACAATCCAATAGTGATAAGCGTGGTTGAACTAATTTCAATGCTGCCAATCTTAATAATCATTTCCGGAAATATTTTTGGCATAACCTTTGGTTCAGGCTTAAAAATAATCAGAGCAAGGTTCTGCAAAAATAAACTCACACCAATGGCTGTAATAAGTGCTGACAATCTTGGGGCATTTCTAAGTGGTCGGTAGGCAACGAATTCGATGGCTACGCCAATAATGGCCATAATTGTCATTGATAATAAAAGCACCGCCCAAACAGGCATCTGAAAACTGGTAGCTGCAATAAATGCAAAATATGCACCGAACATCATGATTTCTCCATGGGCAAAGTTAATCAGTTTAATAATTCCGTAAACCATGGTATAGCCAATGGCAATGAGCGCATAAATACTGCCCACATTAAGACCATTGATCACTTGTTGCAGAAATAAATTCACAATGTCTCCTCCTTCTACAATAATAAAATGGATATAGAAGAGATCAATCTCTTCTATATCCCCTGTGTTTTAATGCAATATGAAATTTGTACCAATATTTATTAATTTACAACAGTCGCTTCATATTTAAGCTCTCCGCCATCAATTTTGATAATGGTAACTTCTTTATCTTTAGGATCTCCGTTTTCATTAAACTTGAGATTTCCGGTTACCCCTGCATGTTCAGTGGCTGCCAATGCAGTAATAATTGATTCTGCTTCTGTAGATCCGGCAGTTTTAATGGCAGAAACCATGGTGTAAACTGCATCATAACCTAAAGCTGCAAACGAGTTTGGAACCTTATCATATTTTGTTGTATAAGCAGTGATAAAATCCTGTACTGTTTGCGATGGTGAATCCGCTGCATAGTGGTTTGTAAAGTAATTTCCCTGAGCGGCATCAGCATATTCTACCTGTACGCCATCCCAACCATCTGCGCCCACAAATTTTGCGGTAATTCCCATTTCTTTGGCCTTTTGAAGAATTGGTCCTACTGTTTGTACGTAATCCGGAACAAACACAACAGCTGGATTCATTTCTTTAATTTTTGTTAATTGGGCACTAAAATCTTTATCGGTTGTGCCGTAAGATTCGGTACCGACAATGGAACCGCCTTTTGCCACAAATGCTGTTTCAAAAGCTTTAGAAACGCCTTCTGAATAGGGGTTTCCAGCTCCCACTAATAATGCGGCAGTTTTTGCACCTAATGTATCAGCTGAGAAATTTGCAGCTGCAGCACCTTGATAGTCATCAAGGAAACATGCTCTGAAAATATTTGGTGCATCCTGAGTAACTTCAACTGCTGTTGCAGTTGGTGATAATACAGGCATATTATCCGAAACCATGATGTCTTTCATTGCCAACGTTTCGCCACTTAGGGTTCCACCAATAACAGCGATGACACCATCCTGATCTCTTAAGCGGTTATATGCATTAACAGCCTCAGTTTGGTCAGCCTTGGTATCATAGGCAATGATTTCAACATCCTTGCCATCAATACCACCTGCCGCATTAATTTCTTCTGCAGCCAGCATTGCTCCGGCTTCTGCTGAACTTCCATAAATTGCAGCATCACCAGTGGTTGGTCCAATAAAACCAAGCTTAATGACATCATTACTGCTTCCAGTAGATGAACATCCCGCAAATGTAAAAATGGAAGCAACAAGCATTCCAACAAGCAAAACACTTACAACTCTTTTTTTCATTTCTTTTCCTCCTCATTCTTTTCAATGATTATTTATAGGAACTATCATAAACCATTCTTAAGGAAATTACAAGAAATAATTGTTTTAAACTGTACTTTGTATTATGTATCTTTGAACTTTTTCTTACCCTCTTTGCATAACGGCTGCAGTGCACAATTTTCGCAGTTTGGATTGCGGGCAGTGCAACATTTTCTGCCATGCCAGATAAGCCAGTGGTGGGCCTGGGACCACTGCTCTTTGGGAATATTTTTCATTAATTCCTTTTCCACTTCCAATACGTTTTTCCCTCTGGCCAGACCAAGGCGTTTGGAAACCCTGAAAACATGGGTATCCACTGCAATGGCGGGAATCCCAAACGCATTGCTCATCACCACATTCGCTGTTTTACGTCCGACCCCGGGAAGGGTGGTGAGTTCCTCCATGCCTTTGGGAATGGCTCCCCCATACTCACCCAAAAGCCGGTTACAGGTCAAAATAATATTCCTGGCTTTGGTATTTGCCAACCCGCAGGTTTTAATTTTTTTAAGAAGTTCCTTTTCACCTAACATTAAAATGGCTTCGGGCGTGTTATAGGCAGGAAACAGTTCTTTTGTCACAATATTCACCCGTACATCAGTACACTGTGCTGAAAGGATGGTTGCAATCAATAATTCAAATGGGGTCCCAAAATCCAAGCCACATTTTTCTTGCCCGTAAAGGCTTTCCAATGTGGCTAAAATTTCATCTCTTGTTTTTTTTATCATGCATCGGCATTGAGGATCAAAGCCATAAAAACCAGCTCCTCAGTTCCTGTATTTTCAATGCTGTGGTAGCCATGATCCGGTGTAATCATGACGTCCCCCGGATAAATTTTTATTGTTTCTTCATTATCCTTCACCATGCCTTCGCCACTAAGGAAATAATATATTTCCTGCTCGCCGACATGTTGATGGTATCCAATCGAATCTCCTGGCTGCATCACAATTTTCGAATATAAGCGACCTTTATTGCCAAGGATCTCGCCGCCAATAACATGGGTAATGACCGGTGCGCCATTACCTCCTCGCATGTTATCTTTCGTTTCTGTTACAAGCGATGTTTTTTTAATTATCATGAGTTTTCCTTTCTGTTACGGAGTTGTCGGGGTTGTTGGCGTCGTTGGCGTCGTCGGCGTCGTCGGTTCCGTTGGCGTTGTCGGTTCCGTTGGCGTTGTCGGTTCTGTCGGAGTTGTCGGTTCTGTTGGTGTCACCGGTTCCGTTGGCGTCACCGGTTCCGTTGGCGTTATCGGTTCCGGGGTTGGCTCCGGGGTTGGCACCGTTGGAGTCGTTGTTTCTGTTTTCTTAGGCTCCGTGGTCGTTGTTTTATCTGTAGTTGTGGTTCCGCTGTCAATTGACTTGACAGCGGTTGTTCCGCCTTCTTCAGAGGTTCGATCCAAAGTTGTAGTTGCTAACAAGTCCTCGTTAATAATTTGTCTTAAATACGTACCGTAAATTCCGGCAGGAATGTAGCTTCCGCCGCTGATAACATAATTATCCGGGCTTCCGATCCAAATTGCGGTTGTCAGATTTCCAGTCATCCCGGTAAACCATAAATCTTTATTATCATTGGTCGTCCCGGTTTTACCGGCGGTTGGATAAATCTGGGAAGCAGCGCTTCCTGTTCCGTTATCAACAACATCTGTAAGAATATCCATCATGTTTGTTGCCGTGGTGTCAGTCATAACCTTACGAGTTACTAAATTAGCAGTGTCTTTCAAATAAATTTCTTTTCCGTTGGTCTGTTCAATTTTAGTAATGAAATAGGGTGCATTATATACCCCGCCATTATTAAGTGTATTAAAGGCCGCTGACATCTCAAGTGGTTTGATACCATAAGTCATCCCTCCAAGTGCCACCGCGAGGTTATAATCCGTATCTTCAAAGGTGGAGATGCCCATTTGTTCCATAAAGGAAACCGCCGCATCGGGTCCGACCTTATCATAAACCTTTACTGCCGGAATGTTATAAGAATTAACTAAAGCTGTTCTTACCGAAACAGTTCCGTGATAACCACCATCATAGTTTTTGGGAGCATACCCACCAAAATCAGTATAGGCATCGAGAATCATTGTTGAAGGTGAAATCAGCCCTTTATCCATTGCTGCCGCATAAAAAAGCGGCTTGATGTTAGACCCTGGCTGTCTTGGGGTATTTGCCATATCAATTTGAGTATTCCCACCATAATACGCCATGACACTTCCGTCTAAATCAACGGTAACGATACTCCCAGTTTCTGTGTCCATTCCATAGTTATCCAACCCATCATTAAGACTTTCGATGGCATCTTCCTGATAAAAAGTATTGATGGTGGTATAAATTCGATAACCACCATTGGCAATGTTCTCTTTAATATATGTAATTGCCTGATCTTCTGTTATTCCACGTTCCTGCATAACTGCTGAAGCCTGGGTTTGGGCATATTCAGTCAGTGCTTTACCAACAAACGCTTCGTAGCCGTCCTTAATTTGATCATCGTTGTTGATGGTTGCCGGATCTCTGATTACAATTTCCGCTGCCGCTGCTGCATCAGCTTCTTCCTGGGTAATATATTTTTCTTTAACCATCCGTTCCAAAACTTCCAGCTGACGTTTTTTTGCGGCCTCAAAGTCTGAATTTGGCGCATAGGCGCTTGGTGCCTGAGGCAGCCCGGCAAGCATTGCCGCTTCAGATAAATTCACATCTGAAACACTTTTATTAAAATAGGTTTGTGAAGCTTCTTCAATCCCATAGGCACCGGAACCAAAATAATATTCATTGAAATACATTTCCAGAATCTGTTCTTTGGTATATTTTTCTTCTAATTGAAGGGCAATGGATATTTCTTTTAATTTACGGATAAAGGACTGATTGAAATTTTGCTCTGTGGCAATATCCGGTAAAAACAAGACTCTGGCAAGCTGTTGGGTAATGGTACTTGCACCTTCGCCGATACCATTACTGGCAATATTGGAGAAAAAGGCCCGGGTAATCCCCATTAGGTCAATACCGAAATGATCGTAAAATCGTGAATCCTCGACTGAGATCAGAGCCTGTTGCAGGGTAACCGGAATTTGGTCAATGGTGACATTAGTCCGATTCTTAGTATACAATTCAGCAATTATTTCATTGTCCGCTGAGTAAATTTCAGTTTTATCCTTAACCTGATATTCATATTCCGAGATATCCATGCGATTAGCCGCATAAATGGAATAAACAACACCGACGCTCAGAATACCGAGGATCAACAAGACGACTAAAACTTTAACGCCAATATGACCTTTTTTCTTTCGTCTTTTCATACCTTTAGTTTGATTTTTACTCATTCTATCACCTTTTTCTTTTCATATTTCTCAAGATTATTCCTGAGCTCTTTTAATTCAATATTCAGATCTGCCTCAAAAGTTAAATCCTCTTTCATCGGCAGTGATAATGTCAGGGTTTTTGCATGAAGCGCCTGATGGTTCATACCATAGGAGTTCTCTGTTTTATTGTTATACAGAGGATCTCCTATGATCGGATTCCCAATATGCTGTAAATGTACCCGTATTTGATGGGTTCTACCAGTTTCTAAAATTAATTCCACCAGGGATGCCTGTGGATATTCTTCCAGCACCCGATAATGGGTAATCGAAGATTTTCCCTGATCCATTACGACCCGATGAATACTGTCCGCAAAGGGTTGGCCGATCGGTGCATCAATGGTCCCGCTTTTATCAGGAAGTTTTCCGCTGACAAAGGCATAATAAACCTTTATGACAGTTCCTTCATCCATTTGTTTCTGAATGTAATGATGGACATATTTGTTTTTTGCTATGGCTACAAGTCCCGTGGTATCTCGATCCAGTCGGTTTATAAAACGAATCTTTGCGGATACTCCAATTTTTTCCCAGTGATGACTGATATAATTGGTTAACGTGTCTAAATGATGGCTTTTTGATGGATGAGTCACACAGAAAGCAGGTTTATTAACCACTAGAAGTTCATCATCCTCATAGATTATATCAAGATCTCCCTTGATTGGAGTACCATCTATATTTTCATGCGGCATCACAATCTCAATGAAATCTCCAAGTTTAATGAGATCCCCAAGAAAGCACTCTTTTTCATTAAGCCGAATTTTACCTTCTCTTTTTATTTGTCGAATTAATCGACTTGAATAATCATACCTATTTGCCAACTCCTCACGGAGGTTCGTTTCATGATTTTCTGTAACACAATATTTATAAACCAAACTTATGGTGTAACCTCCTTGGTAATATTTGCATCAGTTGCCGGTTTAAGTGCGTAATAAGCATCTACAATTTCTCTGGCCACAGGCACCGCGTTCGAACTTGTTTCGCCTTGAATAATCATCACGGCAACAGCAATTTCAGGAGACTCATAGGGTGTAAAACATACAAACCACGATGTGTTCTCAACAGAATTATCACCATATTCAGCCGTTCCGGTTTTGCCGGCGATGCCGATATCCTCATGATCAAAACCATAAAAATAGGAGGCTGCAAACCCGTCTGTAACCACTTCTTTCATACCTTCTTTAACAAGAGCCAAATTTTCAGGATCTATTTTAACCTGATTAATAAGGGTTGGTTCATGATCAAAAACTATTTCTTCATTGTTATTAAGGATCTTTTCAACAAGATAGGCCTGGTAATGGCTGCCCCCATTTGCTAGTGTCGCAATATAGTTAGCCATTTGAAGTGGTGTAAAGGAACTGCCTCCCTGACCAATGGAAGTATTCATAGTGTCGGCATCCGTCCATTCATCATCCTTATTATCCCGGCCGCCAAGCGTTCCCGATGTTTCATAAATCTCAATTCCAGTGGGATTTCCCAATCCAAACTGTTCTGAGTAATCGACAATCGGATTAATGCCCATATTATACCCTGTTTCATAAAAAAATACATTACAAGAATCTCTAAGTGCATCAACGACGTTTTCGCTTCCATGATTACCTAAACAGGTGAACGTTGGAATATGGGGATCTGTCCCATTACAGTAAAATGTTGTTTCACCGGTAATGGTTCCGGATTCTAAGGCTGCAACCGACATAAGAGGCTTAAAGGTGGAACCCGGTTGAAGTGCGGTCAATGTACTGTTGTTATATAATGGCCTCGGAAAAACAGGATCATCACTTGGTATATTCAAACTATTCCAAACTTCATCACTGATGGTTGTTGTAAAAAGATTGGGGTCATAGGTAGGCATACTGGTCATTGCCAACACTGCTCCGGTATTAACGTCGATGACCACGGCCGCTCCTGAAGCAGCTTCTGGTGCGGCTCCACTGGTCTGCAAATAGTCAAGATGGTCTCCCAGGGCCTTTTCCACAGCCTGTTGAAATTCCAGGTCAATGGTGGTAACAACACTGTTTCCCGGTATTGCCGCTATATTAGTATCCATAATATCATATTGGGGTCGTCCCTGGTAATCAATTACAGTCATTTCTTTACCGGTTTCGCCGCGAAGCTCATTCTCAAAGGCAACCTCTAAACCGGTTTTACCAATTGTGCTTTCCAAGCTATAATTTTCATCTGAATCTTCATTTTCCAAATATTCATCTCCACTGATCTTCCCAGCATACCCAAGCAGATGAGCGGCGGTTGTTCCAAACGGATAGCTTCGCACCGGTTCATCAATTACGGATACCCCAACAAGAGATTCCTTATTGGCATCTATTTCGTAAACAGTATCCCGCTTGATGTCCGTGGCGATTCGTATTGGATCCCAGGAACTAAAGCTGTGATCACGAAATTTTTCTCTAAACACAATGATCTGTCTGGCCTCTTCATTAGTATACTCTGGTGTCAGACCATATTCTAAGCATAGCTTATCAAAGCATTCTCTGGCTGTAAAACCCATTTGTTCAGCAGTAAATCCATTTTTTTCTTTCCATTTTTTTTCTGAATCAGCATCATCGAAAGAAAATGCAAAATTCCCATCGCTATCCATATTAATTGGAAATGTGTCTTTTATTTTTTCCCCATGTCTTAGCAGAATTCCGGATAAGTTCAAAAGCGAAGCATTTAAAACACTATCATCAACATTTATGAAGCTTATATCAACTGCATAACCGATACGATTTGATGCCAGAATTTGCATGTCCGAGGTGTAAATCGTACCCCGGGGAGCTTCTGTTTCAATTTGCTTAACCATATTATTATCTGCTATCTTTCGATATTTTTCACCGTTGACCAATTGTAAATCGGCAAGACGAAAAATAAAAATTCCACTGATTATAAAAATCAGGATTTTTAAAAATATATATCGGAGTTTTTCATTTCTTATTATCATTTATCCACCATTTCATGGGTCACTTTTCTTACACCAGCACATCCGAAGTAAAATCCGGGTGCTGTGATAACTTTAATATAAAATAACGCATTATCAACATAACAATTAGATTAATAATTAAGTATTGGAGATTAAATCGCCTTAAATAAATCATCCAGGGTATCCCACCCTGAAATAATAATAACAAAATATAAACTAAACCATTGTAAATAATCAACGTTAAAGCCAGGCAAAGGACGCTCGTAAGTATTGACTGTTGACTGAATTTAGAAGAAACCCAATAAATGCTTACTGCAACCAACGAAAAAGCAATGGTATTTACCCCTATGAATGGCCCATAAAGAATATCTGATAGGATACCAATGATCACTGCCAATACAAGCCCTTCCTTGCCTCGAAAAATTATGCTATAAAGCATAATCGTTATGAGTAACATCTCTGGCGCACTCCCAAAAAAAGAAAAAAATTGAAGTACGGTGCTGCTAAAAATAAGTTCAACAATCAATATTAAAAATAGAACTGCATATTTCATCATTTAAACCTGCCGTAGTACTGAAACGACATTGATGGTACGAAGGTCGACACCGGGATTTATTGATACTTTAAGTTCTAAAGAACCATCCTGTTTCTCAACCTTTTGTACAGTTCCAATAAACAAATCCCCGGGATAAGTGCCATAGAGTCCTGATGTTACCACCAAATCGCCGGTAACAACATCCATTCCCGGTTCAATATAACCAATCAATCCATTATCTAAATCGCCTTCAATTCTAACATAGGTTCCAGAACGTGTGGATCGACCATTAATGGTGCTCATTGGGTCGATGATTGTTTTTACTTTTGAGGTAGTTAAAGAAACCTCGGTAATTTTACCAACTAAATCATTTCCCGACATCACAGTCATATCAACACTCAGTCCATCATTGGAGCCACGATTGATGGTCATAAATGAAATGCCATTTGTCGGATCAATGGCGATCACTTCTGCAGGCAGTACATTGTATTGAGGATGCTCATTTTGAAACCCAATCATTCCCCGCAAAGCAATATTTTCATTCATGGTCAATTCATAATTCGCAAGCTTTTTTTCTAATTCATCAATTTTTATTTGCTCTTCTTCATTTTTATTTTTCAACTGACCAAATTCCGAAATATCACTGACAAATTTTTTTAAGTTAAGTGATACCACATAAGTAAACTTTTCAAAAGGTGATACCACCGCGGAAACACTGCCTTCTAAAGGCGTTGTCACAGTACGGTTCGAGGTCAGCAGACCAATAAATACGACTAAAACAAGAAACACTACAAAAATGATGATACCAATTCGATATTTTGAAAACCAGCCCAAAGGAACGCCCCCTACTATAATAATTATCGTTTAACCTATTTATTGTATTTTAAAAACATTTATTTTGCAAGAAATTAAATAATTTTCTCCTGTTTAAAGCTCATATAGGTTCCCCTACCAATAATAATATGATCCAATACCGGAATCCCCAAAAGTTCCCCGGCTTCCTGTAGCCTTTTTGTAATGTTTTTATCTTCCGGACTTGGCTCCGGATCTCCTGATGGATGATTGTGCGCCAGGATAATGGCTGCAGAATGCTGCTTAATGGCTTTAACAAAAACCTCTCTTGGATGAACCAGAGACGCATTGAGAATCCCCTGGCTAATGCATTCAACTTTAAGCACCTTATTTTTAGTGTCCAGTAAGAGTATTTTAAAACATTCCTGCTTCAAATACTGCATTTCATCCATTAATAAGTCTGCCACACTTTGGGGTGAAGTGACCTTGAATTCCATGGGGTTCTTTCGATTCACCCGAATTCCAAGCTCGATGGCGGCCTTGATCTGACATGCCTTGACCTTTCCAATGCCCGGAAGATCTTTATTTCTTTCAAGCTCTAATATATCCATATTATAAAATTGTGACAGGTCATTTTCAAAGTACTTCAACACCTGTTGTCCTACCTCTACGGAGGTTGCATCGGGTATTCCCGTGCGAATAATGATAGCGATAAGTTCTGCATTGCTTAAGGTTTCCGCACCATAATGCATCATTTTTTCCTGGGGCCGCTCACTTTCCGGCATTTCTTTTATACAAATATGATATTCAGCTTTTCCCTTCAACGCAAACCTCCATAGTCGATCATTACTACTATTTTACCAGATTGCCATACTATTTTATACTAATTTCCTAAATTTCTCATTAAAAACAGTTTTTTTTAAAAATAAAAAAACCACCTTGAGTCATAATGACTCAAAGTGGTTAATGCACTTCTTATTTTTTATTAATAGGGCGCATTTCAATAGCATTTTTTTTGCATTTTTCAAAACAAATACCACAGCCGATACACTTATCATGATCAATGATATAGGGCGATTTCTTTATTTCTCCGGTGATTGCTTCAACCGGACAATTTTTAGCACAAAGACCACAACCGATACAATTTTCATCAATGATATAAGCCGATTTTTTCCCAAACTCAACATCCCCTGAAATAGTATTCATTGGACATTTATCAACACATTCATAACATTGAGTACACTTATCATAGTCAATGATTGCACAATTGTTAACTACCTTAATTGCATCAAAACGACATGCCTTTACACAGGCACCACAGGCAATGCAGGCAGTTGAACAAGCCTGCTTGGCAATCTTGCCTTTTGCCGCACTGTGGCACTTAACAATAACGTCCTGGGTTGCCGGTACTAAAACCATAATGGACTTAGGACAGGCTTCGACACATTTACCACAGGAAGTACATTTATCCGGATCAACCTTTGGCAAGCCGTCTTCTCCCATAACAATGGCATCAAATGGACAAACAGCTTTACAGGTTCCATAACCCATGCAACCGTAACGACAATCTTTTGAACCGCCTGAAGCAATCATGGCTTCACGACAATCCATTTCGCCATAATATTCTGCACGGTTTGGCGCTGTTTCACAGGTACCCTGACAAATAACTGTTGCTATTTGTCTGGCAGCTGTACTGGCCTCCATGCCCATGATCTCAGCAATGGCAGTAGCCGCCGAAGCGCCGCCGACTGGACAGGCATCAACACCTGCTTCGCCGTTAATAATTGCCAGGGCCAATGCGTCACAGCCGGGCAGACCACAACCGCCACAGTTTGCACCGGGCAGAGCCGCTCTGACGATAGGAAAACGATGATCAACATCCACTTCAAATACTTTAGCGGCTATGGCCAGGCCAACACCGAAAACTAAACCGAATAAACCGAGGATACCTACTGGAACTAAAATCGCATTTAACATTTCCATACCCTCCTAACCCAATTGCATTCCGGAGAATCCCAAAAATGCAATCGCCATTAAACCAGCGGTTATTAACGCAATCGGGAATCCTTCCAGAGCCTTTGGCACTGCTGATGTTTCAAGACGTTCACGAATACCTGCAAAGAGAACAATTGCAAGGGTGAAGCCGATAGCGGCACCAACGCCGTTAAATATTGTTTCAATAAAGTTATATTCATACTGAATATTCAAAAGTGCAACCCCAAGAACTGCACAGTTTGTTGTAATCAGCGGTAAATAAACACCCAGTGCCTGATATAGGGACGGGCTCATTTTTTTGATGATCATTTCCACAAATTGTACCAATGCGGCAATAACCAGAATAAACGCAATGGTCTGCAGATACCCAAGATTTAGTGGATCTAAAATGGCATACTGAACCACAAAGGTAATAGCCGAAGCCAGCGCCATAACAAAGGTTACAGCAACGCCCATACCAATGGCAGTTTCAACTTGTTTGGAAACTCCCAGAAATGGACAGATACCTAAAAAACGTGACAGTATAAAGTTGTTTACAAAAATTGTACTGATAAGAATAAATATTAAGCTCATTGTTATCTCCCCCTACGCCTTCTTCTTAGATTTCCAATTAATGAGGCCAATCATAAGACCAAGGGTTAAAAAAGCCCCGGGAGGAAGGATCATTAATAATACTGGTTCATAAGCGGCACCAAAGAGTGAAAATCCGAAAATGCTTCCGGCACCAAGGATTTCACGTACTCCGCCAAGAATCGTCAGAGCCAGGGTAAAACCAAGACCCATACCAAGTCCATCCGCAAATGAATCGGCTACACCGTTAAAGAAAGCAAACGCTTCCGCACGGGCTAATATAATACAGTTAACAACAATCAATGGAATATATATTCCCAAAGCCGCATCCAGTGCCGGCACATAGGCCTTCATCAACATTCCTATAATGGTAACAAAGGAAGCAATGATGACAACAAAGGCAGGTATTCTGATATTATCGGGAATTATTTTTCGCATTGCCGAGATAACCACGTTGGAACCGACAAGTACAACCAAGGTTGCCAAACCCATACCCATACCATTAATGGCTGATGTGGTAACCGCAAGGGTTGGACACATTCCCAAAACTAGTACAAAGGTCGGGTTTTCTCGTATGATTCCTCTGGTAAGATTTTTTACAAAATTCATCTTTACTTTCCCCTCCTATTTCGACAGAATCTGATAAACTTGATTTGCTATGTTTACCCCATAAGTAACAGCTTTAGATGTAATGGTTGCACCGGTAATTGCCTGTATCGCATTCCCTGTTGCAGGAGCGGTTTTCACAACCGTAACTTCTTCTAATGCTGATTTTTCTTTGAACTGATCTTTAAACTCAGGTTCGGTTGATTTCGCGCCCAAGCCCGGAGTTTCATTTTGTTTTAAGATGGTAATTGCCTGAATAACACCATCCGCTGAAATCCCGGTTAACATTTCTACTGATCCAGCATAACCATTTGAGGGTGCCGTTTTCACAGTATATCCAACAACTTCACTGCCATTTTTTCCGATATAGGCTTCCATCAATTCCTCAGGTTTTTCAAGTCCGATTTCAGTTCCTATTTTTGCCAATTCCTCTGCAGGGACCTGCTCAAAATCGGTGGCTTCTGCAAGCACTTCCTGGCGTGCTGCCGTGTTGGCATCGGCATTCATCTGTTCAATGGTCCCGGCGGTCACATAATTTGTTAAAGCCAGAAGACAGGCTGCCACCGCTGAAATTGCAAGGAGAATTAAACCGAGTCTAATAACTTCTTTCCAGTCGATTTTCACTATATTTGCCATTATGCTTTTACCTCCTTTTTCTTCTTAGCCACACCATAGATTCTTTCCTTGGTGAAGCGTTCAATGAGAGGTGTGGCAACATTCATCAGGAGGATGGAATAGGACACTCCTTCTGGATACCCACCATACTGACGGATAATCATAGTAATCAAACCACAGCCGATGGCGTAGGCGATCTGACCTTTAACCGTGATCGGTGATGATGCATAATCGGTTGCCATAAAGAAAGCACCCAACATCAAACCACCTGAAGCGATATGCACTAATGGATCCTGACCCAATAAAAGAGCAAAAATACCAACAGTTGCAATATAAATAAATGGAATTCTCCAACTGATAATGCCTTTATAAATAAGATATAAGCCGCCGAGCAACAATGCCAGTGCTGAAATCTCACCGATACAGCCAGTAATATTCAGTCCTGTGAATAGATCAAAGGTAGAAGGCATATTGGCAAGGTCTCCGGCTTTCAATAATGCCAAAGGTGTTGCCGTTGTAACGGTGTCAGACAATGGAATGAAGGCTGTACTTGTCATATGTCCCGGCCAGGAAGCTAATAAGAAAGCTCTCGCTGCCAAAGCAGGGTTAATAAAGTTTTGTCCTAAACCACCAAAACACTGTTTTACAATAGCAATTGCAAAAACAGAACCGATGACTGCAATCCACCAGGGTGCATTAACCGGTAAATTAAAAGCCAGTAGAACACCGGTAACAACCGCACTCCAGTCATTTATGGTTATTGGTTTTTTTAATAATTTTTGAATAACTGCTTCTGTTACAACAGAAGAAATAATACAGATGGCAACGAGTGCTAACGCCCATACCCCAAAAACATATCCGGCCACTGCCAAAGCTGGTAATAAAGCAATAATGACATTTTGCATAATACTCGCTGTGGAATGCTTCGCACGAATGTGAGGGGATGAGGACACTGTAAGGTTTAATTCATTCATCAATACTCCTCCTAATTTCCTTTTCTTCTTTGGGCGATTATTTCTCGTTTTGCAACACGGATCGATGAAGCCAGTGTTCTTTTTGCAGGACAAATGAAAGAACAGCTTCCGCATTCAATACAATCCATGGCATTATTTGCTTCACTTTTATCCCACTTATTTCGCAGCGAATACTCTGCAATGATAAGTGGCTGCAAATGAATTGGACAGACACCAACACACTTACCGCAATGAATACAATTGGATGGCTCTGCAATGTTGGCAGATTCTTTTGTTAAACATAAAATTCCTGAAGTTCCCTTCATAACAGGAACCACCGTCTCAAATTGAGAAACGCCCATCATTGGCCCGCCTGATATAACTTTTCCAGGTTCGGAAGTAAATCCTCCGCACTGATCGATAACGGATTGAAATGAAACACCAACACGAATTTCCAGGGTTTGCGGGGTTTTAATGGCATCCCCGGTACAGGTAAGAATACGTTTATAAAGCGGCATTCCCGTAGTCATGCTTTCAGCAATCTGAGCTGCAGTACCAACGTTCATCACCACCACACCCGCATCGGCTGGTAATCCACCGGAAGGCACTTCACGGCCGGTTACCGCAGCAATGAGTTGTTTCTCAGCACCCTGGGGATACTTGGTATGCAGTGAATAGACTTCAATGCTGGCATCATTTCCAATGGCTTTTCCCAGTGCTTCAATGGCATCGGTTTTATTATCTTCAACACCGATAAAGCCCTTTTTAACGCCAACAGATTTCATGGCAATTTTAAGCCCCATGACAACCTTTTCAGCATGCGCCAGCATCAAATGATGATCGGCTGTTAAATAAGGTTCACATTCAGCACCGTTGAGGATCACACAATCCACATTTTTATCCGGTGGAATTGCCAGCTTTACGTGGGTTGGGAAGGTTGCTCCGCCAAGTCCAACGATTCCTGCATTTACAACCATTTTTTTAATGGCATCCGCATCAAGCTCTTCCAGCGAACCATATGGTTTAATACTGGGATCAACAGTATCCAGACCGTCTGATTCAATCACAACAGCCATCACACGATCTCCATTGGCATGCGGTCTTTCCTCGACAGCGATTACTTTTCCGGAAACACTTGCGTGTATCGGCACCGATACAAAGCCATTTGGCTCACCAATTCTTTGACCAAGGTAAACCTGATCGCCTTTTTTAACGATCGGCGTACATGGTGCTCCAATGTGCATGGACATGGGTATGATAACTGTATCTGGCTTTACTCCAAATCCCAATGGCACATCGGCTGTACTTTCCTTCCTGTAGGGTGGGTGGATTCCCCCCTTAAAGGTTCCATGTTTAAAATTCATTATAAGTCAAACACCCCTTAAATAAGATTTTACACAAGACAAATAGATATACTTGTATATATGGGCAGTATCATAACATAAATTTTATTTTTTTTCTATACCATTAGAAAAATTTGTTCAAAATAATACTCTATATAATCAAACAAATAAAAAAATGGTAATAAATGGTTACTAAAAGATAATTTTTAGTAACCATTTTACCATTCTCTACAACATCTTATTTAAGTGAAAACTAACGTATACTAAATCGCATGGCCCTTATTTTGATTCATTCTAATCAAGAAAAGCCTTATAACCTTTATAACACATATATAGGTCAACCTTAGATGCCAATTCAAACGGTGAATGCATACTTAATAAGGCCGGACCGCAATCGAGAACATCCATGCCATATTCTGCTAATATATGAGCAATGGTCCCTCCGCCGCCAAGATCGACCCGACCCAACTCGCCCATTTGCCACACCACTCCGACATCATCAAGAGTTTTTCTCATTTTACCTAAAAACTCTGCATGGGCATCATTGGAGCCTGACTTTCCTCTGGCGCCACCATACTTGGAAAGAACAATTCCTTTTCCAATATACGGGGCATTGAATTTATCGTGTGTTCCTGTGAAATTAGGGTCAACACCAGCGGTGACATCTGCAGAAAGCATTTCTGAATGCATAAAGCAACGTCGCATTGCCAGTTCTGGTTTCTTAACGCCCATAAGGTCAATGACCTCCGCCACGGCATTTTCAAAAAACTGAGATTGCATACCGGTGTTACCGTAACTTCCAATTTCTTCCTTGTCAGCTAAAATAACACACAGGGTCCGTTTTGGATTTTCTCGATCGATGATAGCTTTAAGTGCTGTAAATGCGCAAATGCGATCATCCTGTCCGTATCCGCCGACTAAGCTTTCATCAAAGCCCACATTTCGTGCAGCCCCAGCGGGGACAACTTCAAGCTCGGCTGTTGCAAAATCTTCTTCGACCATGCCATATTTCTCATGGAGAAATTTCAAAACATTAAGCTTGACGCCTTCTTTAATCTCTTTTTCATTAAAAGGCAAAGTCCCAACAATAATGTTTAATCCTTCCCCGGTAATACCTTCATTCATTTTTTTCGTATTTTGTTCCTGAGAAAGATGTGGTAATAGATCGGTAATACAGAAGACCGGATCACTCATCGATTCACCAATGGAAATATCAATGGTTTCACCGTCCTTTTTTACGACGGTGCCATGCATGGCTAGTGGAATAGTCACCCAATGGTATTTTTTAATACCTCCATAGTAGTGAGTTTTAAAATAAGCCATATCCTCACATTCATATAAAGGTGATGGTTTTAAATCCAGACGAGGCGCATCGATATGAGCACCCACAATCGCCATGCCATTTTCAATGGAATCCGATCCGGCGATAAATAAGACCACTGCTTTTTTCTTATGAACAGTATAGACCTTATCTCCGGAAGCAATTTTTCCAATCTTTAAATAGTGTTCAAGGGATTTAAAACCTGCGGCTTCAGCCATTTCAACACTGATCCGGGCACATTGCCGTTCAGTTTTGCCATTGGTAATGTAACCAAGGTACTCGTCACTGATTGTCTTAGTGCCCAGAACATCCTCATCACTGAGGTCTTTCCAGGCACTCTGCCATGTTTTTGACAATTGTTCCTGTAACAGTGTACCCGGGCTTTTTTCTTTTTCTTCACCAATCATATATTGTTCTCCTTATTTTGTCTGCTTTTCAGTTTCGTCGCCATCGTCTGCCATAAATTCATGGATTTCTTCCGTCGTTTCTTTTCCCAATTCTTCAGCATTTCGATAAATTCCTGAACCCTCAGCTTCTATTGTTTTTTCTTTGCTGGCCAAATCTTCAGCCTTTTCATAAATGCCTTCTTTTTCATCAGTTACAAAAGCATCATTATGAGCGGCTGCTCGTTTATGAGGATGCTCGTCTCCATGAACACGTTCTTTTGAATTCTCTGAATCGGCCATAAATTCATGTTGTTCTCCCACATTTTTCTCGCCTAATTTTTCAGCTCTTTGATAAGATGTGACACCTCCGTCGGTGACACCTTTTTCTTGATTGCTTAATTCCTCAGCATGTTCATAGCTTCCGTCTCTACCATCTTTTTCCATTTTTCTTCCTCCTTATTTATTATCACATTGTGGTTCATCCACAATAATAATTGAATCCAACTGTCCTCGGAAATTTTCACGAACAGCCTGAAGGTATTCAGCACGAAGGGATTGTTGCTCATCGAGCTCTTCTTCAGTTAACCCCATTATCTTTTTCTTATTTGCTAGTATATTGATTCGTTCGATTTTTTCTTTAGTTATCATACCATATCACCTTTCATATATTCCCTTAAATATTAATTTCAATCATCTTTCTATCTAATAATCTCTGTATACTTAATAAAACTCCAAGTTTTCCATGATAATGGGTTAATCCACCCTGAAAATACACAATATAGGGTTCTCGCATGGGGGCATCTGCAGAAAGCTCGATGGAGGAACCCTGGATAAACGCTCCGGCGGCCATAATAATTGGATCCTCATAACCGGGCATATCCCATGGTTCAGGGGTCAGATGGCTATCCACCGGTGCGGCTTCTTGCACAGCTCTGCAAAACACTTTCACTGCCTCTGGATTTCCCAATTTAATGCTTTGAATAATATCACTGCGATATTCCATTGAACCCGGACAGACTAAAAAGCCCAGCTTTTCATAACAGGCTGCTAGAAGTACTGCGGTTTTAAGCGCCTGGGCCACCACCGTAGGGGCAAAAAACAATCCCTGTAGAAAGGTTCGATTAATTCCCAGTGTTGCTCCTGTTTCCCTTGCTACTCCTGGTGCGGCCAATCGGCAGGCGGCCAGATGAACAAGATCTGAACGTCCAACCACATATCCACCTGTGGGTGCCAATCCACCACCTGGATTTTTTATTAGCGAACCCGCCATTAAATCTGCACCGATGGCTACCGGTTCGACAGTATCTAAAAATTCACCATAACAATTATCAACAAAAATAATCACATCTGCTTTTACCAATCGGATCTTTAAAATAATCTTCTTTATGGCATCCATAGTTAAAGCCTTCCGCCACCCGTATCCCGTAGAGCGCTGTAGATAAATCATTTTTGTTTTTGAGGTAATGGCCTTTAGTATTCCAGCCTCATCAAAGCTGCCATCTTCAAGTAATTCAATTTGATCATAGGTTACTCCAAAATCCTTAAGTGTACCTTCTCCCAAATTTTTTTTCCCCAATCCAATAACTGTGCGAATGGTATCATAAGGCGACCCTGAAATTGCCAATAAATGATCCCCCGGTCTCAAAACTCCATATAGTGCCAGAGAAATAGCATGGGTTCCCGACGAAATATGGGGCCGTACCAATGCATCCTCTGCTCCAAAAACATCGGCGAAAATAGTTTCCACGATTTCTCTGCCGATGTCATCATAGCCATAGCCCGTAGCTACAGCAAAATGGCGATCACTTAAACCCGCCTTTTGCATGGCTTTTATGACCCGGTACTGGTGCAACTCACCCATTGTATCCAAAGCTTCCAGCGAATTAGCGAATCGTTTTTCCATTGAATTCACAAAATCAATAACCCCTGGTTCTATCTTAAATTCTTTTTCCAGATATTCTTTTATGTCCTGCTTCTTATTCAAAAATAGTACTCTCTTTCTTTCGACAATTCTTAGCTTTTATTGCTTGGTTAAATCCATAAAACAGGAGTTTTTTAAAATATCCAAACATTCATTTGTAAGATCGTTCACATCCCGTTCTTCATTCGCTTCTACCCAATGAATACGGTCATCCTTACGAAACCAGGTCATTTGGCGTTTGGCAAAATGTCGGGTATTCTGTTTAAGAATGGTTAACATTTCTTCCAAGGTTGCTTTACCTTCTAAATAAGGTCTTAACTCTTTATATCCAATAGCTTTTAATGACACTAAACTCCAACTGTATCCACGTTCCAACAAATCCTGAGCTTCTTTGATCAAACCTTTTGTCACCATATTGTCCACCCGACGATTAATCCGCTCATACAATACGTCACGCGGCCATTTTAAACCGATAATCTCATAGGTATAAGGCAGCTCCTCGGTACTTGCTTTTTCGTCAAAAAAAGACTTTGGTTTCCCGGTAACCTCAAAAATCTCAAGGGCACGGATGACCCGTTTCACGTTATTGGGATGAACTGTCTGAGCTGTTTTTGGATCAACTTCCTTTAGCCGTTCAAACAACGCTTCACATCCAAGCATTTCCGCTTCCGCAGCCAATTGCCAACGCACCACTTCGTCTTCATCCTTTTCGCGAAATCCCCAGGGCAAAGTAAGTCCATTAATATACAAACCTGTTCCGCCAACAACAATGGGAAGCTTTCCCCTGGATAAAATATCATGTATCCAGGTGAGTGCCGCTTCCTTGAATTTCGCCACACTGAATTCTTCATCCGGTAAAATACAGTCAACCAAATGATGGGGTACCCCATCCATTTCAGCTATTGTGACCTTTGCTGTTCCGATACTCATGTATTTGTAAATTTGCATGGAGTCGGCTGAAACAATCTCTCCATTCAGTGCCTTTGCCAGTGCTATCCCAAGGGCCGTTTTTCCACTGGCTGTGGGACCCACCAAAACCAGCACCTCAGGCTTTTTATTTTCAATCATTTCATACCACCCGCTTAAATAATTTCATTAATTCGTATTCCTGAAGCTTTGTAATAACCGGTCGGCCATGGGGACAGGTAAAAGGATTGTCCAAACCCATTAAATCCTCTAGTAATCGATGAATCTCCTGGTTACTAAGAGGCTGTCCGCCTTTTATGGCGGCTTTACATGCCATAAGGATGATTTTATCTTTAATCGCCGAAGAATAAAGCCATTGTTTTTCGGAATGATCCTCTTCAATTTCAAAAAGGTCTTCATTAATAAGACTTTCCAGCAGTCTACTGCTTTGAGGTTCACCCAAAAACACTGGTACACTGCGAATAATCAAACTGTCCTCACCGAACACATCACAGTCATAACCTAGTCTTTTGTAGGTATCCAAAACATTTATAATCCTTGGCATATCTTTGGGTCGTATTTTCAATGTTACCGCTGCCATCAGACCCTGACTGGGAATAAGTGCTCCGTGATCAAAAACGCTTTCCAACTCCCGGGTTAAAAAGGCCTCGTGGGCAGCATGCTGATCGATGAGATAAATCTCCTTGATCCCTTCCAAAAGAATGTAGGTATTAAAAAGCTGTCCGATAATCTTCATCTTTCTAAAATCGGGACGCACTATCCGAATTTCAGGCCCTGATTTGGTATCATGGGTTCTTAAAACTTCGGTTCTTTCAGCCACTTGATCATTCATTTTTCTTTGTGACCCAGGTTCTGAAAACACTATTTCAGTTTGGCGTTTGTCTGGGATCTGCTCTGGAATTTCCACCGCTTTACCAATAGGCTTTGTTCGCTTTTCTAATGAATGATTGGGTATCAGTATTTTTTCTTGCAGCTCTTTTTCTTCGCTGCTTTTTATAATTGCAGTTTTCTCAATTTCAGAACTTGCATTCGAACCATCAGCAATGTCCACTACTAAGTTTGCATGTCGCAAAGTTTCCCGGATTCCCTGTCTGAATAAAAGCATCACCAGGCTTTCATTTAATATTTTAATTTCAGTTTTTGCCGGATGAATGTTTACATCCAGCATCCGTCCCGGAAGCTCTAAAAAAATGATGCCAAAGGGATGTTGATGCCTCATAATGTAACCTTCATATGCACCATCAAGGGCTTGAGATAGCTTTGGATTTTTCACATAACGTCCATTTATGAAAAATATCTGATCATCCCGGTGACTTCTCATGGTTGTCAAATCGCCAATCAATCCGGTCAGTTTCATGGGAGTATTCTCAAAATGAATGGGGATGAGTTTCGCAGCGACCTCCCCTCCATAAAGGATACTTACCACATCCAGCATATTTCCAGAGCCTGTTGTACTTAGTACACTTCGGCCATTACTGCTTACCTGGAAAGCAACTCCTGGATTGGATAGAGCCAGTTTCTCAAGGAGATCCCGAATTAACACTTCTTCTTTTTTATCCTTTTCCAGATGTTTTCGCCGGGCCGGCGTGTTATAAAAAAGATCCCAAACCTTCATTTCTGTGCCTTTACCATATGAACACACGCGTTGATTGATGAGTGTCCCACCTTCAAAAAGAGACATGCTGCCAACCTCATCAGTTTCATTACAGGTGGTTACCTGGACCCTGGCAACTGCCGAAACGCTGGACAGAGCCTCTCCCCGAAATCCCAGGGATTCAATGGACTCTAAATCATCGATCGAAATCAGTTTACTGGTGGCATGGCGTTTAAAAGCCAAAGGTACTTCATTGTAGGCAATCCCGCAGCCATTATCCCTAACGATCATCAAATTTTTCCCGCCGGCCTCAATAACAACAGTAACTCGGGTTGCACCCGCATCAATAGCATTTTCCACCAGTTCTTTAATGACTGAAACTGGCCGGATAATCACCTCACCTGCTGCTATTTTATTAATTGTATCCGCATTTAACATTTTAATTTTCATAACTAATATTATAACACTTAGAAAAATAATTTCACTAAGAAATTTTAGCCTCCTTTATTTATGTGTATTAGGTAATTGCCAAACTGCCGTGAGCTTCGCTGCCAGTTTACACGAAACAATTTTTACACTGTACGACGTACAGGCTATCGCCTGTTCGTCTACACGTTACAAAATTGTTTGTGAAAACTGACATCAAAGCAACCATTGTTCGATTCATCTGAATTTCTCAATTACCTATTAAGGGCTTCCTATCTGCATCTATTAATTCCCGCTAAAAAAAGGTGTTGTCCGAAGACAAACACCTTTAGGGTTTTATATTTATTTTTTGCTTAGGTTCAAATGAACTTTTGAGCCGCCATCAGGTTGATTAAATACTGTTTTGCATTCAGGCAATTCAATGCCCAGTGCTTCGCGTAAAACTTCTTCAATGGTGGAAACATGAATGATGGTAAGAGCATCCCGAACTTCTTCCGGAATATCCACTACATCTTTCTCATTTTCCTTAGGCAGAAGGATTTTTGTAATACCGCTGCGTTGTGCAGCAATAACCTTTTCTTTAATCCCGCCAACCGGAAGCACCTGTCCACTCAGGGTAATTTCACCGGTCATGGAAAGTTTTGAATCCACAGCTTTTCCTAAAATCAGGGAAGCTAAAGCAGTGGTTAATGTAACACCTGCTGATGGACCATCCTTCGGGGTGGAACCTGAAGGAACATGAATATGGGTGTCATACTTGAAGAAATCGAAACCATTGGTGAGATCTCCTAATCGTGACCGAATAAGACTCATGGCGATGGTTGCACTTTCCTTCATAACATCTCCCAGTTGTCCGGTGAGCGTCAATTTTCCGCTACCTGGCATTAAACTTGCTTCGGTAAAGAGAATCTCTCCACCAACGGCGGTCCATGCCATACCGGTAACAACACCAGGTTTATTATTTTCCCCTGCTTTTTCATGACGACGGGTTTTGTTTCCTAACACATCTCCAATATTTTCTGTTGTTACAACAAACGGCAGTTCCACATCTTTTGACACAATTTTTGCGGAAACCACACGAGCAATTTTTGATAACTGTTTGGTTAACCCACGAACGCCGGCTTCGGCAGTATAATTTTCGACAATGGCTTCAATGGCAGTATCGTCAATTTGCAGCATTTGATCGGTTAAACCATGATCCATCAGAACCTTTGGCAACAGATGATCAATCGCGATCCGCTTCTTTTCACCGTTGGTGTAACTTGAAAGCTGAATGATTTCTGCTCGGTCAAGCAATGGAGCCGGAATGGTGCTTAAATCATTGGCTGTTGCAATAAAGAAAACTTCAGACAAATCATAGGGCACTTCCAGATAATGATCGGTAAATGTACAATTTTGTTCAGGATCCAGTACTTCAAGTAAGGCTGATCCGGGGTCGCCATTATAAGACATTCCCATTTTATCAATTTCATCTAAAATGAACACCGGATTTTTGGCTTCCGCGTTATTGATTCCTTTAATAATCCGGCCTGCCATGGCACCCAGATAAGTTTTTCGATGTCCCCGAATTTCAGCTTCGTCGCGAACACCACCCAGGCTTACTCTCACGTATTTTCGATTAAGTGCTTCGGCAATACTCTTGCCAAGGCTGGTTTTTCCGGTACCCGGAGGTCCGACTAACAGCAGGATCGATCCCTGTTTGTCTTCCTTGAGCTTCATAACCGCTAAATGCTCGATGATTCTTTTCTTAACATCGTCGATGCCAAAATGGTGTGCATCCAATACCTGACGAGCATGTTCAATATCAATTTCCTTGATTTCACTGGTCCAGGGGAGTTCCAGCAAAAGATCTAAATAATTCATGATGACGTTGCTTTCGCCACTATTGGGTTGGGCATTTTCCATTTTGCGTACTTCTTTAAAAGCAATTTTCTTTATGTCTGACGGCATATCCGAGTCCTGAACACGCTTGCGATAGTCAATCTCTTCATCAAGATCACCTTCCAGCTCGCCAAGTTCGGCTTGAATATTTTTCATTTGTTCACGCAACATGGCTTCCCGGTAGTTTTTATCTTTTCTCTGAGAATATTTCTTACTGATTTCCAGTTGCAAATGAACCGAATCTTTTTCCCGGATAATATAGTCAATAAAACTAAGGGTCCGTTCTTTTAAAGAGTCGATCTCAAGTAATGTTTGCTTGGTTTTCAAGGGAAGGCCCATCATCGGAACAGTGTATCCCATAATTTCTTCTAATGATTGTAGCCCATCCAGGATACTTACAAAGTATTCGGCACCTTTAAAATTATGGCTGAGTTCTTTCATTAACCCCTTGATGTAAATGATCATTTCCTGTTCTTCATCTTCATTCACATCTAAGATATCTTCCTGCATCGTGTAGTTAGCGGTAATTTGTTTTTCTTCAAAGGTAAAATCCAATACCTTAACACGGTTGATGGTGGTAATATCAATGATAAAACCGTTATCTGATTTTTGTATTTTATCAAATTTCATCAAAACACCGATTCGGTAAAATGAATCCGCTGTTAATTGTACAAGCCCTCTATAGTCTTTGGTTGACAATCCGATGGCAAGAGTATTATCCTTTACGATGAGTTCTTTTATATTATTTCCAATATCCTCGTTGACGAAAATCCGATTGGCTATGCCGGGGTAAATAACGGTTTCTGTTATTGGGATGAGTGGTGCATTTTTAATTTCTAAAGTATTCATTTTTTTCCTCCTTATCCTCAGCTTATTGGCTAAAGGATTTTGTTTAATAGGGTGATAAATTCATTGAGTTCTGCTTCTGAAAGACTGTTTCTAATACGATCTACAAAGCGCATTTGGGTTCGCTCCTGTGCTCTGGCAATAGATTTGCCCTTTTGTGTGAGACAAATATAGTAGACCCTGCGATCTTCAGCAGAACGTTCTCTGTAAACACAGTCCATTGAAATAAACTTGCTGATCAATTCAGTAATCGTCGGCTTTGAATTAAGGGTTTCCAACGCTAGCTGGCTAAAAGTCACCCTGTCCTTCTGATCGATGATTCGCAGGTAGTAAATCTGCTTCAACGTCATATCCTGCGCCTGACACTGGCATTCTTCATTATCATGAAACTCTGCTTCCATTTGGAGCAATTTAAGATAGGCCTGGTATAATTCAAATTTCTTACATGCCATAACATCACCTAATCAAATTTTATTAGTTAGTTTCAACCTAACTACTTGTCATAAGTATAGTCTTCTCCTTTACAATTGTCAAGATGAAAGACAATCACTAAATTATTTATTAAGCTTATCCCAAAACTTCAATAATAATTTTAAGTCAGCCTTAAGATAATCTTTTAAATATCTCAAAATTCTAACCTTTATTGTGTAGATATTGACAAAAATCGACACTCAGGCTATGATCTTTAGAGAAGAAATTTAATAACTATTATTAAGGAGACTATTATGGAAAGAACCCCTATGGCAACTGTTGAAGGAAAAACTATTTACTCCTCTGATTTAGATGCCTTAATCAAACAATTACCCCAGGAACAGGCAAATCAGTTTTTAAGCCGTGAAGGTCGTCGCCAGCTTTTAGAAGAGCTCATCGCCCAGGAACTTTTTTATTTAGAAGCTAAAGAAGCTAAAGTCGATGAAAGCGAAGAATTTAAAAAAATGGTCAAAGACGCTGAAGAAAAGCTCCTTAAAACCCATATGATCGCCAAGTTTATGATGGATGTCACGATCCCGGATGAAGATGTTGAGAAGTTTTATAATGAAAATCCTGAACAGTTCATTGCACCTGACAGCGTTCGCGCAAGTCATATCCTCCTGCCGACTGAACAACAGGCCATTGATATCATTGCAGAAATTAAAGCGGGTAAATCCTTTGAAGATGCCGCCAAAGAATATTCTGTATGCCCTTCAAAAGACAATGCCGGGGATTTAAGTTATTTCTCCAGAGGCCAAATGGTGCCAGAATTTGAAGAAGCTGCATTTGCTTTGGAAATTGGCGAAATGACTGAAGTTCCAGTTAAAACTCAGTTCGGCTATCACGTGATCAAACTCACTGACCGAAAAGAAACCCAAACAATTCCCTATGATGCCATAAAAGATAATGCCCGCAGCTTTTTATTACGCGAAAAACAAAACAAGGCATTTATCGGTAAAGTAGAAGACCTTAAGAAAAAATACACGGTTGACGTTCAATTCGGAATATAAATTTAAAAAGACGGAGATCACATCTCTGTTTGTGACTGTAAACGTGTAGTCCCGGGGACAATCGTAACATCAGTTGTCTGCATCATTGCGAACAGGCGATCGCTTGCACGATTATGCAGCAGACAACGATTTACCATTGTCCCCAGGACGGACATGCCGACAAGTTTAGACGGAGATCACATCTCTGTCTTTTTTTCCTATTCTTCTATTTGCCCATCTTTTTACAGCAGCCTGATTCATCCCACTTTTTCATGCAAATAAATCCGGCAACC
The DNA here is from genome assembly GCF_001263355.1 of Acetobacterium bakii. Classification (GTDB taxonomy): domain Bacteria; phylum Bacillota; class Clostridia; order Eubacteriales; family Eubacteriaceae; genus Acetobacterium; species Acetobacterium bakii. The sequence continues at coordinate 61,282 of NZ_LGYO01000019.1, read as the reverse complement.
GTAAAGGTAACCGCAATCAATACCGCAATACAGGGTATGATTTTTTCTTTATGACTGGACATGTAACATTGACCTTCTTCATTTTTTCCATGATAAAACATTCTTTTTTCCTCCTGAAATTTATTTCAAATTTGCCTTAAGGCAACCTCATTATTTTTGATTATACCCACTTATCCATTAATCCACACTTAATTCTGTCTAATTATTTTAATAAAATTCATTGTATAATCAGATATAATCCTTGACTCTTACCTTAGGTCATGGTTTATGATAGATTTTGTAAGGAGATGATCCCGTGAAAACAACCGTTAAAGAAGTGGCTAATCTTACTGGAGTCAGTGTGCGCACCCTCCACTATTATCATGGTGAGGGAATTCTTGAACCCAGTGAAATTGCTCCCAATGGCTATCGTTATTATGATGAAGCTTGTCTTGAAAGACTCCAGCACATTCTCTTTCTCAGAGAACTGGATTTTTCCATTGCCGAAATAAAAGGCATTCTTAAAAATCCTGATTTTGATCAAGAGGATGCTTTAAGAAAGCAACGTAAACTGCTCACACTTAAGCGAAATCGTCTGGATAATCTTATTACAATATTAGATAAAAAAATAAAAGGAGAAGAAAATATGAGTTTTAAAGCATTTGATATGGCCGAAATTGAAGAATCAAAAAAGAAATATGCCAAAGAAGTGCATGAACGCTGGGGGAACACTGAAGCATATACCCAGAGCCAGAAAAAAACTAATGGGTACACAGCAGAAAATTGGCAAATAATTCATGAAGAAGCCGAAAAAATCTATGCGGATTTTCTCGCCAATAAAAGTAAATCCCCACAAGATCCTGAAGTGCAGGATCTTGTGGCTCAATGGCAGCAACACATCAGCAAGCATTATTACGATTGTTCGGATGAAATTTTAGCCGGATTAGGACTTATGTATGTGGGAGACGAACGATTCACCCAAAACATTGACGAACGCGGAAAAGGGCTGGCTGCGTTTATGAGTGACGCCATAACGGTTTATTGTTCAAAATCAACAAAATAAAATAATATGACCCTCTCATCAAAGTTTTGACGAGAGGGTCATATTATTTTAGTGTATTTTATTTCTGTTGCCTTAATACCTTGATGTAATCCTTCATGTACTCTGGCAGATCTGGGGGACGGCGACTTGATACAATATGGCCATCAATGATGGAAGGGGTATCATGCCAGATTGCCCCGGCATTGGTCATATCATCCTTAATTCCCGGGGTGCTGGTCACATTGATTCCCTTAAGAATTCCTGCTGAAATAAGCACCCAGCCAGCATGACAAATCTCTCCAATCACCCGCTTGCGCGCATCGAAGTTTCGTATCATATCAAGTACCACCGGGAAACGTCTGATGGCATCAGGTGCCCAGCCTCCAGGAACCAGTATACCGTCATAATCTTCAGGATTGATATCCGTATAGGCCAGATCAGAAACACAGGGAACGCCATATTTTCCAATATATTTTTTTCCTGCTACTTCTCCAACCACATGAACGGTAACCCCTTCTTCACGTAAACGAAGGACAGGATACCATAATTCCAGGTCTTCAAAATCGTTACTGACTAATGCAATTATCTTTGTGTTTTTCATAATTTTTTCCTCCTGTTAATTAGAATTCATTGAGAGCTTAAACTAAATTTTACGCATTTCCTCGTGAGCCTGGCTTTACAACCGGAATTTTTCCGGCTTTGCAGATTGGGCATTCATCGGGTTCCCATGCTGTAATTTCAAGCTTAATGGCTGAATAAATGGGCATGTTGATTTCAACCCCTGCCGCACGGCGATCGGCAATACAGGCAACCCCCAATACTTCAGCGCCCATGGCTTCCAATACTTTTTTTGTTTCAATGGTTGATTTTCCGGTTGTTACAACATCTTCGGTAATAATCACTTTTTCACCGGGCTTAATTTCAAAACCCCGGCGCAGTTCCATTTCACCATCTTTACGTTCGGTGAAAATGGATTCTTTGCCCAATTGCCGGCCGATTTCGTAGGAAACAATGACGCCGCCCATGGCGGGTCCTACCACTTTATCAATGTCCAGAGCTTTTAATTGTTCAACCACCGGGGCCAGGACCTTTGCCGCTTCATCCGGGAAACGCAATACCTTTGCACATTGTACATACTGGTCGCTGTGTTTTCCCGAGGACAACAAAAAATGTCCTTCTAAAAAGGCATCGGTTGATTTTAATATGTCTAATACTTCGTTACTCATATGATTCCTCATTTCGTATTTTATTTTGTAATTTATATAATACCACGGATTTCTGAAATATTGGCTAAACCTTCTTTTTGACAATAGGCTTCCAGTCCTTCAATCATTTCGATGGGTGCCAGGGGATTATTGAAATTCATGGTTCCAACCTGAATACAGGTAGCGCCTGCCATTATAAATTCGAGGGCATCTTCCCAATTGCTGATGCCACCCATGGCCATCACCGGAATCCTCACTGCCTGACACACCTGATGGGTCATTCTAAGAGCAATGGGCTTCACTGCCGGGCCGGACAGCCCGGCGTAAAGGTTGTCAAAAACAACGGCCTTCTTTTTATAATCAATGGCCATACCCTGGAGAGTATTAATCAAAGAAATTCCCTGGGCTCCGGCTTCTTCACAGGCTTTGGCAATGTCTGCGATGGCCTCGCCATTTGGCGACAGTTTCACCATCACCGGGTGCCGGGAAATTGCCACAACTTTTTTTGTGATCTCCCCGGCTGTGGCTGCCTTGATGCCATAGGCCATGCCGCCGGCTTTTACATTGGGACAGGATATGTTCAGCTCGATGAGCTTGGCGTCAATGGCATTGAGCTTTTTGATGGCAGTCAGATAAGATTCTTCGTCTTTACCGCCCACATTGATGATGGTCACCGTATCTATGTCCTTGAGATGGGGCCATTCATTTTTGATAAAGGCATCGACACCGGGATTTTCAAGACCGATGCTATTCATCAGCCCGGCCGGGGTTTCCCACAGGCGAATGCCCCTGTTCCCGGATTTTGGCTCCAGCGTCAGGCCCTTGCTGCAAAGTCCGCCTAATTTATTCAAATCATAAAAGGCTTCGTATTCCCGGCCAAATCCAAAGGTTCCGGATGCGGGAATCACCGGATTTTTAAAGAGGATGTCATTGAATTTTGTTTCCAGACAATTAGACATAAAACACCTCTTCTCGTAAAAACACCGGACCATCCTTGCAAACTTTTTTATTCCCGGACTTTGTCTCACAGGTACAGCCCAAACAGGCCCCAATGCCACAGGCCATATGAGCCTCCATGGAGACATACACCACATTTTCAAGGGGGACGGTTTTGGCCACCGAGGCCATCATAATTTCCGGTCCGCAGGTCATAACGACTTCGTCGGGCTGCACCCGGAGCTGGTTGGTGATAATCCCGCCAATGTCCAAAATCACTTCATCGGCAATGGCCTCATAGGCTTCCACACAATAAGCATTTTCTCTGAAGCCTAAATAAACACGACAGTTGCCATTTGGTTTTTTTTCTTTGTAGTGCTTCACCAGATAGTAAAGAGGGGCTACCCCAATCCCGCCACCGACCACGCAAAGATCGCCGGTGATTTCCGGAAAACCATTGCCGTAGGGACCCTGGATTTCGACATTATCACCAGTTTTCAGTTTTGCCAATATTTTGGTGCCCTTGCCGACAACCTGGTATAAAAATGTTACTTTGCCGGGGACATAATCATGAACACTGATGGGTCGTGACAATAATGGATCCTTATCCCAGGCTCTGAGCATAAAAAATTGACCGGGTAAAACAGTACCACTGAAGGTAACGCTCATTTTATAAATATCAGGGCTAATGCATTCATTGCTTTGGATTATAGCCATTGAAGAATATCCTCCTTCATGGCAAGAGTGGCTTTTCTGACATAGTCTGCAAAGCCTTCATCCTCACAGCCGGCCTTTTGATGGCCGGTTATCAGTCCCCTTGATGAATTAACTACCGCACAACGGGACCTTTTTAGAATTTCAGCAATATCCTCACCGGTGCCTCCCTGGGCGCCATAGCCGGGGACCAAAAAGAAAGTGTGGGGACACTGATCCTGAATGGCTTCAAATTCTTCGGGCCGGGTTAAACCAACCACTGCGCCGATGGCACTGAAACCACTTTCGCCCATAAAATCTTTCCCCCATTTTTCAATGTTGTCTCCCATGATCTGATAAACGGATTGATCCCCGACCTTGAGGTTCTGAACATCCACTGCCGACGGGTTGGAGGTGCGTTGAAGGACAAAAAGTCCTTTGCTATGATCTCTCAAATAGGGATAATAAGGAGACACCGCATCCTCTCCCATATAGGCATTAACCGTCATAATGTCCACTTCAAAATCTCCGCTAAAATGTCCCTTGGCGTATTGATCCCCGGTGGATGAAATATCCCCGCGTTTCACATCTCCAATCACGATTTTACCCTTGTTGCGTGCATATTTAACTGTTGCGCTGTAGGCGCTTAGGCCATCCAGACCCAAGGCTTCATAACAGGCGATTTGCACCTTGTAGGTAGCTGCCAAGTCTTCGGTGGCATCAATTATTTTCTTATTAAATTCGGTTATTTTTTCGCCATCGGACCAGTCTTTGGAAATCAGATACTGTGGTAAGAATTTTAACGTAGTATCAAGACCAACACAGATTGGTCCCTTCGCTATGCTTTCTTTATAAAGTCGATCCATAATTGTCATATTTAACGTCTCCCTTCACCATGGTCATTAATATTTTTCCCTTTAGGGTCTCACCCCCAAAAGGATTGTTTTTACTTTTTGAAATAAATTCCTTGGGATTTATTTTGCCTTCCCAATTCAGATCAACTAAAACCAAATCCGCGGGATACCGTTCTTTAATCAGACCGGCCTTTAAACCCATCCGCGTTGCCGGTGCGAGGCTTAGCATCTCGCTGAGCTTTTCGACACCAATACCGTTTTGATTAAAGACCGTATAATACATGGAAAAGGCGATTTCAAAATTATTGATTCCCGGAGCCCCTTTTATCTTGTCTTCATCTGAATGAGGAGCATGGTCGGTGCCGCACATATCAATAATGCCTTCCTTAATCCCATCGATTAAGGCACGACGATCCGGATAGGTTCGAAAAGGCGGATTGACCTTATATTCTATGGCTGAGGCAAAAAGGTGGTGCGGAGTAACCTCACAGGTGATATCCAAGCCCTTTGCTTTTGCATCACGAATAACGTCCAGGGTATCTTTTTTGCTGATGTGACAGACATGGAGATGTCCTCCCACTTTTTGCAAAAGGGCTACATCCCGTTTCACCAAAGAAGTTTCCGGCTGGCAATGGGTCAGCAGAATAAAATCATAGGCGATGGACGCTTCCAGACCGTTTATCATAATCTCTTCATTTAAAATGGAAACACCGTCGTTGGAAAAAACATTGGTAAATGGCCTAAGGGCATCGAAATCCACCATATCTTCAGCACCAAAGCCCTTGGTTAATGCCGATACTTGAATAAGCTGACACAGGTTTAGCCCGGCAGCTTTCACACGGTTGTTGCGCAGGTCCTCGGAATTATCAATGATGGGATTGGTGTTGGCCATGGCAACCAATGAAGTAAATCCGCCTTTGAGAGCAGCTCTCATGCCAGTTTCCATGGTTTCCTTATACTCATAACCAGGGTCTCTGAGGTGGCAGTGCATGTCAATAAATCCTGGCATCAGAACATTCCCACCGCCATCGATTTCTTCATCAAAGGCTGATCGTACTGAGCCATTTTCTTTGTAAACTTTTTTAATTTTGCCGTCTTCAATTAAAACTTTTCCAGGCCTCTGTCCATTGGCATCAATAATTTCAATATTCGTGATCAGTGTTTTCATCTGACCCTCCTTCTCATTATTCTTTTTCCATAAATGTCGTGTAGGCGTCGCAATATTCACAGCGATATTGTTTTTTATCTTCATTTACCAGATAAAACTTAATTTCCTTAACCTCTTCGTGCTGGGTAATGCACCTGGGATTTTTGCATTTCATAATTCCCTCAACAACCTTCGGCAGGGTCAGTTTGATTTTCTTGTACATTTCCCCATCCTTAACAAAGTTAATGGTAACATTGGGATCGATGAGGCCTAACACATTCATATCAATCGGCAGATCTGTTTCAATTTTGATCAAGTCTTTCTGTTTCATTTTTTTACTGGGAATATTTTTCAAAAGCACCACCACATCATCAATATCATTAAGATGCAACTCTTTATATATTTCGAAACCATGTCCTGCTTCAATATGATCAATAATAATGCCTTTTTTCAACTTCGATACATTAATCATTGTTATCCTCCACACCTAAAAGTTTTGCAATCAGGGCCATCCGTACGTACATCCCACACTTGGCCTGTTTAAAGTAAACAGCCCTGGGATCATCATCCACCTCGATGGCAATTTCATTTACCCGTGGTAAAGGATGCATGACAATCATATCTTCCTTGGCTTTTCTCATTTTCTTTTTATCGAGAATATAATAATCCTTCAACCGCAGATATTCTTCCTCACTCACAAAACGTTCCCGCTGAACCCTGGACATGTAGAGAATATCAAGTTCTCCGATGACATCATCCAGGTTGGTCGTTTCCCGATAGGAATCGGGATTCAATTGATGAAGAATATTCTCCGGCATTTTCAATTCTTTTGGTGATATAAAGATAAACGTAATCCCCTCATAGCGGTTCAATGTTTTTACCAGGGAATGAATGGTTCTCCCAAAAAGAAGGTCACCGCAAACCCCTACCACATGGTTATCGCAACCGCCTTTGTATTTTCGGATGGTTAATAAATCCGTTAAGGTTTGGGTCGGATGCTCATGTCCCCCATCTCCGGCATTAATAATCGGCATTTCTTTGGCAAACTTTGAAACAAGTCGAGCGGTTCCTTCTCGGGGATGTCTGATGACCGCAATATCTGAATAGCATTCAATGGTACGAATGGTATCCCCCAAACTTTCGCCTTTTGAAACCGATGAATTGTTGGGATCATCAAATCCGATAATTTCTCCGCCCAAACGCAGCATCGCAGCTTCAAAGCTGAAACGTGTCCGGGTGGAGGGCTCATAAAAAAGGCTGGCTAATAATTTCCCCTTACAAACCAAAGAATAACCCTTTGGGTTTGTAATAATATTATCAGCCAGCTGCATTATCGATTCAATTTCTTCTATTTGGAAGTCGCCAGGTTCGATCAAATGTCTTCCTTTTAACATAGTGTTCCTCCTATCATTTTCTCTGTTTATGGGCAAAAAACAAGCCGCCTAAAAAAATAGCGGCATACTTTGTGAGAGGCATTTTTTCCTTCTTCAATGTATTTTTTTTTATACCCTTTAAGCCACGCTCTTTAAAAGTTAGCATACTTATTTACATTAATAATAATTTAAATCCCGGAAATTGTCAATGCTCTTTAACTAAAAGCAAGTGGAAGATTCAGATAATTTCTGTAGAATTCCAATTCAAAAAATGATATGATGAAAAAAAACAAGGAGGATTTTATTATGTATTTCGTAACGTATCAGTATAACGCTTTTAGTGAAGGTGGTATTCTCACCGAAGACACAAAAAAAGTTTTGCCCATAACAACCCTGGGCAAACTCATGGGAATCAAGCTTCCCGAGCGTTTAATCGATTTTATCCCCCTGGCCACCGATGACTTATTATCGAAGATTTCCAATATTATTGCTCAAAATCCAAACCTGGGTATCGATCTTGGTTTGGTAAAACTGCTGGCACCGATCCCTAAACCGCCCCGGAATATTTTCTGTCTTGGTAAAAACTACGCTGACCATGCCAAGGAAATCAAAAACATCCCTTCCATGGGTGATGTTCCTGAAAGTCCCATTTATTTCTCCAAGCTGCCAACCTCGATTACCGGTCCTGACACGGTGATTTTATCTCATGCCAAAACCACCAAGCAAATTGATTATGAAGCGGAACTCGCCATCATCATCGGCAAGGAAGGGTTAAATATTTCAAAAAATGAAGCTGAAGATTATATCTTCGGTTACACCATCGCCAATGATATAACTGCCAGAGATCTTCAAAAGAAGCACTCCCAATGGTACAAAGGCAAAAGCCTGGATACCTTTTGCCCCCTGGGCCCGGTTATTGTCCATAAAAACAACCTGCCCATTCCCTTTGACCTTGAATTGACCTGTCGTGTCAACGGTGAAGTAAGACAACATTCTCACACCGGCAATATGATTTTTGACATTCCCACCATTATCAGTGATCTTTCCCAGGGGATGACCCTGCTTCCCGGTGACATTATCCTCACCGGCACCCCTGCCGGCGTCGGCATTGCCCAGAATCCTCCGCAGTTTTTACAGCACGGCGATGTGATCGAAACCGAAATCGAAAAAATCGGCATCCTCAAAAACATTATCGAATAAAAAAAAACGCCAGCTTCCACTGACGTCTGAGTTCGTTGACAAACTCGTCCTGGGGACAATGGTAAATCGTTGTCGGCTGCATGATCGGACAGGCAAAGCCTGTTCGCCATGATGCCGACAACTGATGTTACGATTGTCCCCAGGACTTACTTTTCAGCTTTATCTGCAAACTCAAACGCCAGATTTCAGTGGCTTTTGAAACTGAAGACAAAGTAATTTGACAAACCTCGTTGTGGATTTTTATTTCATCAGTTGTGTGCATCAAGGCGAACAGTCGCTAGACTGTACGCCTTGTAGCACACAACGATAAATAAATGTCCGCAACGAGGTTTGTCACCACTCACCCACCAGAAGAATCTGACGTATTTTTTCACCCTTAAATCGGAAGGCGTTTAAATTGGAAAATTGCGATGCTGCCGGCGAACAGAAGCAGGATAACCATTATAAAGAATGAATTAATCGTTCCAGCATTTACGGTCCCGCTGACAAGGTTCATTCCGTTAAAGGAACTATACAGTGAGTAATCTTTTAGAAATGCGGTTCTTTCTGAAAGCCCACCCAGCATATTCAGTAAAAAGAATAACACGGGAATCCCCGCGCCAAAGGCCAGGGACAGTCTTGTATCGTTAAAAATACAGGAAAAGAAAAAGCAAATCATTCCGATGGCCATAGTCATGAGACAGGCCGAAAAATTAAGTTTTCCAAAAACAGAAATATCCAACAGTCCTTTGAATAAATTTTCACTGACGCCTATTCCAACAAAATAGAGAATCGAAAAAAGTAAGATTATCGAAAAAAGCATATATGCACCCTGGGTTACAATGATTTTAATACGGCTATTTGGTGTTGACAGCAAACTTATAAATGAACCCTCATAAACCCATTTTGCAACCAAACGATTCCCCAGGACAATACAATACACCATGGGGAAAAGATAGATTAAAAAACCATAGTACAAGCCGGCGATAAATCCGGTTAAACCGGTATCAACTGTAGGAAAGCCCAGAGCATTTACCAGCCTCACGGGAAGTAGTGACAACATATCCATTAGGGCACCTGCACCGCTTGGATCATACATGTAAATAATAACCGACAGATAAATCGACATTAAAATCCCAAAAACAAGCAACAAAACAATATTATTTTTTATATCTTTTAAAAATAATGGTAAACTCATGCTTTTTTTGCCTCCTTGCCATAGTGTTTAAGAAAAATTTCTTCCAATGTTTGAGTGTTTGAATTGAAAACAAGAACTTTTTCATTGGCAAGCACCTTTACCAGAAGACCAATCCGATCTCCAGGCGAAAAAATTTCGAAATCCTTTTCAGTAAATTGTTTAAAACTAAAACCATAGCGTCTTAATTCCTCAAGATTCGGAGGGGTGCCAAATTTAACCAGGTAAGACTTGGTTTCCGCTGACTTCAATGCAATGATATCATTTTCTTCAATAATTCGTCCCTCTTTTATGATCCCAACCCGGTCACAGGTACGCTCAACCTCTTCAAATCGATGTGAAGACATTAAAATCGTTTTTCCCCGTCTTTTTTCCTCTAAAATCAAATCCACAAAACGCGTTTGCATCAGGGGATCCAGGCCGCTTGTGGGTTCATCGAGAATCAATATCTCAGGGTCATGCATGAAAGCAGCAACAATAGCCAACTTTTGTTTCATTCCTCTTGACATTCGTTCAATTTTTTCCCGGGTATCCAATTCAAAACGCTCAATTAAAGATTCCCTTATTTTGAGTCCCTTTGCTTGCTTTGTTCCCCGCATCTGTGTCATAAAATTAAGAAATGCGTTTCCCCGCATTTCTTCAAAAAATGCAATCTCTCCGGGAACATATCCGAGTATTTTTTGAATTGATGCGGTTTGCTTTGCACAATTAAGCCCCTTGATGGTTGCAACCCCTTTATTCGAACGACTGAATCCCAGCAACATGCGAATCGTTGTGGTTTTACCTGCACCATTTGGTCCAATATAACCAAAAACCTCGCCCTTTTTGACTTTAAAATTCAAGTCAAATATGCCTTTTCCATTTGAATATTTGAGCGTGGTATCTTTCACTTCTATCATACTGTTTTCTCCTCGCATAAAATTAAAATATTCAGGTAATTTTGAAACTGCTCTGAGTTTTACTGTCAGTTTACCTGAATTATTTTTGTAAACCAACAGTAAAGCAAAATAGTTTAGTATTTGTAAGTTTCACTACTGCCTGAATTTAAAACACTTAATTTTTTTTAATAGAATATGCCTACTTGCTAACCGGTTCTTCGGGTATTCCATATGCATAAAGGCCATTTGCAATTTTTGCAAACTCGGATCCTGTTAACATTTCTCCTCGTATACCTGGTTCAATGGCACACTCCTTGAGCACTTCAAGGATGATTTCCTTTTCATAATTCGTGTTCATTGAGAGACCATTAATCAAAGTCTTTCGTCGATTCAAAAAACTGGCTTTCACCACCGAGAAAAACAGCTTCTGATTTTCTAAATGAATTCTTGGTTCAGCCAGCTTCTTAAATGAAACCACAATTGAATCCACTTTTGGTTTGGGCATAAAAACATGGGATGGCACATTAAAATCAATGGTTACATCCGAGTAAAACTGAGCTGCAATGCTTAATGAACCATAGGCTTTTGTTCCCGGTTTCCCGCAAAGACGTTCTCCTACCTCCTTTTGTATCATAAAGGTCATTCCCTCAAAGGGTAAATCCGACTCCAGGAAACCCATAATAATTGGAGTAGTCACATAATAAGGTAAGTTTGCGATAATCTTAAGCGGCATCTTTCCTAAATCATCGCCTAGGATTTCACGAATATTTGTTTTTAATATATCACCCTGGATAATTTCGACATTGGTACAATCTGCCAATGTTTCTTTAAGTACTGGAATAAGTTTTTTATCAATTTCTACCGTAATAACTTTTTTGGCACACTCACTCAGAACCTGGGTCATAGTTCCGATTCCGGAACCTATTTCCAAAACAAGATCCTCTTCCCCGACTTCCCCGGCATCAACAATTTTTCTGACAATATTTTCATCAATAAGAAAATTTTGTCCAAAACGTTTATTAAAATGCAATGCGTTTTTTCTTAAAATAGTTTCAATCACACGTGGTGATGTTAATTTTTCCATAATATCCTTTCATTTTTATGCGCTATGCCTAAAATAGCACCTGGCGCAATTGATTTATTATACCCTTAATTCTCCATTGCGTGAAGTCTTTTGGAGCAGATTATTTTCATTGTCCATAATTCTTTTAATTTTTGAAGTGATTTTTCAGTTTAAAACATTAAGAATTATCCATAATATTGTGAATTTTAGGAACACTTAAAAAAGACATTTGTCGGTTAAACAAATGTCTCTGGGGATCACAAACGACTTTGAGTCACGCTGTTTCATCATGTTATTCACATCAAGTCGAAGGATGCGCCTGAATCCTCCAGCACATAACCTTAATAAAAGTCCGAAATTTATCAAAATATTTATGCGAATGTATTTTTCTTTTTAACAATGTCAATGACATCCCACAGGTTTTCAATCATATAAGTTGGATGACAGCGTTCAAGAGCTAGGGGTGTATTATATCCCCACTTCACCGCAACAACATCAACTCCCACCTTATGACAGGCATCGATGTCGCGGGTTTCGTCCCCAATGTATAACATTTCTGAGGGATCAAGGTCATATTTTCGCAGCACCTTTTTTATTTTTTTGCTTTTAGACATTAACGCCGAACACATAACAAATTCAATTTCTTCCCGTAGATTATAAGTATCTAAAAATTCAATCACAGTTTTTTTTATATTGGAGGTTAATATACCTACATGATCGGTATCTTTTTTCAGTTCGGTAAAAAAGGAATGAATATCCGAAGAAAAAGCCCAAATTTCACTGGATTCTTCTCGCATAAGCTTTTGTCCTTCGCTCAAAGCTCTGGGCAACCGATAAAAAGGAATATCCACAATCTCCAAAATTTCTTTCATATGAAGATTTTTGATGTGCTGCAACTCTTCCATGGTCACCGGGCTGTATTTGTATTTGGATGCAAGTTTATTGTATATATTGAAAGCTTTTTCTTCGGTGTCGGCAAGTGTGCCGTCAAAGTCAAAAACCACACATTTGTAGGTCATAGATAACTCCTCTTTTTTTTGATTTAGGGATTGTACTAATAACCCTCGATTTATACCATCAGTTTATTCTCAATGATTTTAAAGTCATTCAAAAAAACATGGGCCAATATTCAATTTAATTTCATATCATTTATAGTATACTATAAAGTTCCCTAGTCCAATAGATTTTTTTTGCTAAATCAATCCCACCCTTAAGTAATTTGTTCGATTCCGGTATTTCAAAAGTCCAATCTTAACTGGACAGCCATATACACAAAGTTATTTGCCTTGAAATCATAAGTATACTATAATTAATAAGGATTAAAAACCGATTAAATGCTTTGACAAATTAAAAATTAGTGGTAAACTATAAATAACGCTTTACCAAACTAACGTAATGAAGTGCTGGAGGTGCTCATGCTTTTAAATTCTACCATTGATGGCTTTGAAAATATTCAACATCAGGATTATTATTCACTTGAAAAAATTATTAATAAATTGACCACCCTCTATCGTCTCTATGGGTATCATCAAATTTCCACACCTACCTTTGAAACCTATGATCTCTATGTCGGAGAAGATTCAATTCCCAGCGATGATCTGTTTAAGCTCGTGAATCATCAGGGAAAGGTATTGGTTTTAAAACCCGATGCCACCCTGCCGGTGACGCGAATGGCAGCGATGAACCATCCCAACGCTGATGAGGTCATTAAATTTGCATACCAAACTAATATCTACCGAAATTTTTCAAGTCCTGAAATGATTAAAAAAGAAATCACTCAAATCGGCATTGAATATTTTGGCAATGACAGCCCCGAGTGCGATGGCGAAGTCATTGGTCTTGCCATTCTTTCTCTTTTAGAGAATGGGGTCAAGGATGTTCATATTGATCTTGGCCATGTGGGATTCATCAATTATCTTTTTGAGGAATTGGCTTTATCTTCCTTTGAAAGAGAAATGCTTTTTCAATACATTGAAAATAAAAACATCGATGACATTGCCTGCTTTCTTAAACCCCTTGATTTAAGCGCTGAGGCCAAAGCGATTATTATCAAGCTGCCCTCGCTCTACGGCGAACCGAAAGCGGTGCTAAAAGAAATGAAAACGCTTTGTCTAAACGAAAACATGGCCGGGGTTGTCGAAAAGATCGCTGAAATTTATTGTCACCTGGAAGTCATGGGCCTTGCCAGCTATGTCAGCTTCGACCTTGGTTTTACCAATCAGATGAACTACTATACGGATATTAATTTTAAGGGTTATATCAATAACTGGGGTGAACCGGTGATCAGCGGCGGCCGTTATAACAACCTCTCGGAAAAATTCGGGATTCCCCGACCTGCCTGTGGTTTTGCCATTGACTTGATGAAGGTGATTGATTACATGGAACAGGAAAACCTGTTACCAATGGATACTCAAAAGAACCATGTAATCTTTTATGGGTATGATGACAAATCAGCGGCCTATGATCTGGCCAATAATTTAAGAGCAAAGGGCGAGATTACTGAAGTCTTTATGATCAAATCCGACTGGGGCTATCATGTCATATCTATTAGAGAAAACCCATTATATAAAAATGCAGAAATTTACTTTTTATCCCAGGGAAAGCTTTGTATTGTTGAAAATGATCAATACATTTCTCTGGAAGCCATAACTTTCGAAAGCGAGGTAAACTAAATGGTTATCCGGTTTGCCCTGGCAAAGGGTCGTGTTGCTAAAAAGGCCATCGAATTATTAATTGCTCTTGGTTATATTTTTGAGGAATATTCAGAAAAAAGCAGAAAGCTTATTTTTACGGATACCACCGGTACCATCGAGTTTTTTCTGGTGAAATCTCCGGATGTTCCCACTTACGTGGAAAAAGGCGCTGCGGACATCGGAATTGTCGGTAAGGATGTATTGTTAGAACACCCTGCCCAGGTTTATGAACTGCTAAACCTAAACATAGGCCGTTGTAAAATGTGTGTTGCGGGATTTGAAGACCGTCCTCTGCCCTATGGGAAAAAAATGGTGGTGGGCACCAAGTATCCCACCATCGCCAAAAATTACTTTAACGCTAAAAATCAATTGGTCGATATCATAAAAATAAATGGTTCGGTTGAACTGGCACCCCTTATCGGCTTATCGGATTGTATTGTTGACATCGTTGAAAGCGGAAATACCCTCAAAGAGAACGGACTGGTGGTGCTTGAAGAAATCTGCGACATCAGTTCGCGAATGATTGTGAACCAGGTAAGCTTAAAAACCAAACGAGAGCTGATTGATCCCATCATTCGGACATTCGAAACCCAGCTTTAGAAAGGAATAGAAATGAAACTTATTAATTACAATAAAAACACAAACTTGATTAAACTTCTGAAACGCAATGAAGAAGAACAGGATGATATCCGAAATGCGGTCCTGGAAATCATCAAGGGCGTAAAAAAAGACGGCAACTCCGCCCTTTTATATTACACCAAAGCCCTTGATAAGTGCGAGCTTACCCATCTTCAGGTGACTGAGGAAGAAATTCAAGAAGCCTATGATGCTGTTCCTGAATCACTGCTGGATATTATGCGAGAGGCTGCTATCAATATTCGCTCCTTCCATGAAAAGCAACTGGAGAAAACCTGGACCTATGCCCCTCTGCCTGGGGTTATTCTGGGGCAGCATATCACTCCCATTGAACGGGTTGGCCTCTACGTGCCGGGCGGAAAAGCAAATTACCCCTCCACCGTATTAATGGATGCCATTCCCGCCCTGGTTGCCGGGGTGCAATCCCTGGTGATGGTCACCCCTCCCGGACGGGACGGAAAAATCAATCCGACCATTTTAGCCGCCGCTAAAATTGCAGGTGTTCATGAAATTTATAAGCTTGGGGGGGCCCAGGCAATTGCTGCCCTGGCCTATGGCAGCGAAACCATAAAACCGGTGAATAAAATTGTCGGCCCTGGAAATATTTACGTGGCCACGGCCAAAAAGGAAGTTTTTGGGAAAGTCGACATTGATATGATTGCGGGTCCCAGTGAAGTACTCATTATTGCTGATGAAAATGCCAACCCGGTCTATGCAGCCGCCGACCTGCTATCCCAGGCTGAACATGATGAATTGGCCATGCCTATTTTGGTCACCACATCACAAGTCCTTGGCGAACAGGTTATTGAAGAAGTTTATCGACAAATTGAAGAAGACCTGAATCGCAAGCTTATAGCTAAAAAATCTGTGGATGATTTTGGTTTTGTTTTTATTGTTAAAAATCTGGATGAAGCTTTTTCACTTTCCAATGAAATCGCCCCAGAACATCTGGAACTGCTCATCGAAAATCCCATGAATTCTCTGGAAAAGGTAAAAAATGCCGGGGCTATTTTTATGGGGCCCTATACACCAGAGCCCCTGGGCGATTACTTTGCCGGACCAAATCATACCCTGCCCACCTCAGGCACCGCAAAATTCTCATCCCCACTGGGTGTTTATGACTATATGAAGAAGTCCAGTATTCTTTCATATAGTCAGGATGCCCTGGAGAATGTCTATGAAAAAATAGCCACCTTTGCCCGATCCGAAGGTCTGGATGCCCATGCCAAAGCAGTTGAAAGGCGGTTTGAAAAATAATGGATAAACTAATCAGAGAAAATATTAAAAACCTTAACGCTTATAAAGTCGATGCCCCACAGTATGAAATAATTGTGAATGCCAATGAAAGTCCCTATGACTTTCCAATGGTGTTAAAACGCAAATTCTGTGATGAAATATGCAATACCGATTTAAATCGGTACCCCGAGGCCTGTTTTCCCGAATTATTAACAGAGCTCCATGCCTATACCGGTGTTCCCGAAGAAGGGATCATCTGCGGATCCGGTTCCGATGAACTCATTGCCATGATTAATCAGGCCTTTGTCAATCCCGGTGACGTCATTGTTTCCCACTCCCCGTCTTTTGCCATGTATGATATCTGGGCAACCATTGCCGATGCCAGACATATTCGCGTCGATGATCTACCCGAGCATGTACCGGATATTGACACCATGATTGCCGAAGCCTGTGAACACAATGCCAAACTACTGTATATGTGCAACCCTAACAACCCTACCGGTTATACCTTCTCCAGGGAAGAAATCATAAAAGTACTCGATGCGGTGCCCTCGCTGGTGATCTTAGATGAAGCCTACATTGAATTTTTTGGCAAGTCCGGGGTGGATTTAATTAAATTCTATCCCCGCCTTTTAATCCTGCGAACCCTTTCAAAAGCCTTTGGTTTGGCTGGCATTCGCTGTGGTTATGCGCTTGGGAACAAGAGCATCATTGACATCCTCTATAAAGTGAAAGGCCCCTATAATCTGAATGTCCTGACCCAAAAACTAGCTGTCATCGCCCTTAAAAATCGGGACACTATTTTACGCAACCTTGAAATTTTTAAAGCCGAGCGCGAAAAGGCCATGGCCTTCCTGAAAGCGTTGAACGCCTTTAAAATTTATCCCTCCGGCTCAAATTTCATTTATTTTGAAGCCCCCCAGGCCGAAGCAATCTATGAAGCCCTGATAAAAAAGGATATCCTCATTAAATACTTTAAAGAGTCCGATCGACAACCCGGAAGCATCCGCTTTTCCATGGGAAAACCTCAGGAAAATCAGAAGATTCTGGCAATTATCAAGGAGGTCGTATACAATGAAGCGTAAAGTAACATTAAACCGAACAACCGCTGAAACCGCCATTCAATTATCTTTAAACATTGATGGCAACGGCCAGTGCGAGGTCAGTACCGAAGTTGGTTTTTTTGACCATATGCTCACCCTTTTCACCAAGCACGGCGGTTTTGATTTAACCATTAAGGCCACCGGCGATACCGCCGATAACCACCACGTCATCGAGGATATCGGCATTCTCCTGGGCAAGGCCTTTTATGAGGCTTTGGGAGATAAAGCCGGCATCAACCGCTATGCTTTTCAGCTTACCCCCATGGATGAAGCCCTGTGCCGCGTCTGTGTGGATATCAGCGGCCGCAGCTACCTGGTTTATGATGTTCCCCTCACCCGGGAGTTCATCGGCGATTTTGAAACCGAGCTTTTAGAAGAATTTTTCATGGCCTTTGCCAGCAACAGCAAAATATCCCTTCATGTTGCTTCCCTTTACGGGTCCAACAACCACCATATTGTGGAAGGGATTTTCAAATCTCTGGGCCGAACCCTAAAAGAAGCCTGTGCCATTAACCCCGAAAACAAGGGCATCCCTTCAACCAAAGGAATCATCGAATAAACAACCCGTGAAGCTCCGGACAGCCAATTACTCCCGGTTTTGCTTCGCCGACATGTATTAATCGTTGTGTGCCGCAAGATCGGACACCTTCGGAGTTCGCCTTGATACACACAACTTGATGTAATACATGTCGGCGAAGCGCCTTTAGGTTTTGTGTAGACTGTCCCACGAAAAGCCGAGTAAATGCATTTTAAAACAAACTGCAATACCATGCTGTCGGTTGATATCAACCGACAGCGCGGATCATCGAATCTAATTGCTATTACCAAAATTAAACAGATAATTACGAAACTCAAAAAATCGAACAAATGCTGCTTTGATGTCAGTTTTCACAA
>NZ_LGYO01000019.1:0-43143 GCF_001263355.1 Acetobacterium bakii | reverse complement strand
AGTGGAGAAATTGTTTCGTGCTAAACTGGCAGCCAAGCTCACGGCAGTTTTGCAATTACCAACCTAAATTATAAACAACAAGGAGGAACGCCTTTGATCGCAATTGTCGACTATGATGTCGGAAACTTAAAGAATGTCTATACGGCTCTGGGTGATGTCGGCCTGGAAGGTGTCATTACCCGGGATAAAAAAGTCCTTGAGGATGCCGAAGCCATTATCCTTCCGGGGGTTGGCGCCTTTTCAGATGCCATGGAAAACCTGAGAAAATTCGAGCTCATCGATTGTCTGGACGCCAATATCAAAAAAGGCAAGCCCCTTTTGGGGATCTGCCTGGGGATGCAGCTTTTATTTGATAAAAGCTATGAAGATGGCGAATTCCCGGGGCTTTCTTATATCCCCGGGGAGATCGTTAAGTTTTCAGCACCGGGTATAAAAATTCCCCATATGGGCTGGAACAATCTGATTATTAATCGCGACAGTCCTTTGGTTCGAAATATCGGTCCTGAAGATTATGTTTATTTTGTACATTCCTATTATGCCAAGCCGATTAATTTTGATGATGTCGTTGCCTATGCGGAGTACAGTGTTAAGGTTCCCGGCATTGTCCAGCGGGACAATGTAATGGGGATGCAATTTCATCCCGAAAAAAGCTCAACGGTTGGACTCCAACTACTCAAAAACTTTAAGGAGATTTTATCATGATTGTTTTTCCAGCAATTGATTTGAAAAACGGTAAATGTGTTCGGCTTTTACAGGGGAAAAAAGAGGCCGAAACCATTTACTTTGAAAATCCCGTAGCGGTTGCCCAAATGTGGGAATCCAAGGGTGCCCAATATTTACACCTGGTGGATTTAGATGGAGCCTTTGACGGTGAACCCAAGAATCTCAATGTGGTTAAAGAAATTGTTGAAACCCTTAATATTCCGGTGGAACTGGGTGGTGGCATCAGAAATTTAGAGATTGCCAAAAATTACATTGATATCGGTGTTGCCCGAATCATCATTGGTACCCAGGCTGTTAAGGATTTTGATTTTATTGAAAAATTATTATCCCTCTATGATGAAAAAGTCTGCGTTTCTATCGATGCCAAGAATGGTATTGTCTGTACCGAAGGTTGGGTTGAAAGCAGCAATATGGAAGCCTTGGAACTGGCCAGTAAATTAGAAAGTCTTGGCCTGACAACCCTTGTCTACACCGATATTTCTAAAGATGGCATGATGACCGGACCAAACTTTGAAATGCTGGGTGTCTTAAATGACCACCTGAAAATGAATATTATCGCTTCCGGCGGTGTTTCCTCGGTTGCCGACATGAAACGTCTGGAAGCCATGGGACTTTATGGTGCCATCACCGGAAAGGCACTTTATGAAGGGACCATTGATCTTCAAAAACTGTTGAAAGAGGAACTTAAATCATGCTAACCAAACGTATTATTCCCTGCCTTGATGTGGATAACGGCAGGGTCGTTAAAGGGAAAAAATTCCAGAATATCCAGGATGTAGCCGATCCTGTGGAGTTAGGTCGTTATTACTCCGAACAGGGTGCTGATGAATTGGTTTTTTATGATATCACAGCCTCCTATGAAGATCGGGATATTTTCATTACTATTGTTGAAAAAGTGGCTGAGGCCATTCGCATTCCCTTTACTATTGGCGGCGGCATCAGCAAGGTTGAGGATTTTCGCCGGGTACTCATGGCCGGTGCCGATAAGGTCTCGGTAAACTCTTCAGCGGTAAAAAATCCGCAGCTCATTAGGGACGCCGCCTTGAAATTCGGAGCTCAATGTGTGGTACTTTCCATTGATGCCAAACGCAACCAGCATGGCTCCTGGGATGTTTACGTGAAAGGCGGCCGTGATAATACAGGTATTGATGCCATTGAATGGGCAAAACAGGGTCAGAATCTCGGCGCCGGAGAAATCTGTATTAACTCCATTGATACGGATGGTATTAAACAGGGCTATGATCTTGAATTAAACCGTATTTTATCCAATAACCTTACCATTCCCATCATTGCTTCCGGCGGTGCCGGGACAATGGAAGATTTTGCAACGGTATTAAATGTCGGCGCCGATGCAGCTTTAGCCGCTTCGGTATTCCATTACAAAGAAATACTCATCAGCGATTTAAAAAATTATTTACACAAACAAAGTATCCCTGTAAGAAGGGTATAGAAAGGTTAATTATGGACATAACAAATATAAAATTTAACGACCTGGGACTTGTTCCCGCCATCGTCCAGGACTATGCCACCCGACAAGTTCTGATGATGGCCTGGATGAACGAGGAAGCATTAAAATTAACCATCGAAACTAAAAAAGCGACTTTCTACAGTCGCAGTCGCCAAAAACTTTGGATTAAAGGAGAAACCTCCGGCAATATCCAAACAGTTGTTACTCTGGATTATGATTGTGATGGTGACACTCTGTTGATTCAAGTCATCCCTGCCGGTCCGGCCTGCCATACCGGCAATACCTCCTGTTTTTATCGAAACCTTGTCAGTAATGAGGATTTAGCTACTGGTAATATAGAAATTCTTGGAAATCTCCAAAGCCTCATCGCCGATCGAAAAATTAATCCGGTTGCGGGTTCCTATACCAATTACCTTTTTGAAAAAGGCGTTGATAAAATTTGTAAAAAAATTGGTGAAGAGGCTGCCGAAACTATTATTGCCGCTAAAAATAACGATCCCCAAGAGTTGGTTTATGAATCCTCTGATTTGATTTATCATCTTCTGGTTCTGTTAAACAATCAAAATGTCGATTTAGATTCAATTTACAAAGAGCTTACAAAACGTCATCAATAGCATGCTTAATTTAACTTAAGCTTAACATGATTCAAAGTTTTCCTAAAGGTTCAGGGACTATGATAATAACAAGAGATGAACATCTCCCCTTTTTCTTTTCATTCCTAATATAAAAAAACAGCAGGTCATCCGGACCTGCTGTTTTTTTATATTTCATCATTTTTTTTAAATATTATTATTTTGTTTGCATTTCAGTCTGTTATGTTGTACAATAATTGTAGAACTCCGAAGTTTAGTTTTTCTAAGGATCTGTTAACAGGTCTATGGATCTAAACCGGTAGGGTATAACTGGAAACGGTTATGTCTCCCAGTGTGGAAAAGGGGCTTTGACAAGGTTATTACTTTGTTAATTTTGCATTTTTTTAGTGTAAAATAAAAAGACCATTCCTACTGGAGTGGTCTTTTTATTTTCCCATGACGTCTCTAAATTTTATTTATTTGTAACCGAAATATCTAAATTTAAATCTTTCCCAAAGACTTGAGACGCCTTCTTTACAAGAACCAGTGCCGGATTAACCAACCGGCACTGGTTTTATTTGTCTGACCTTTTCAATCTCAGCCGCCGGCTACCGGTGGAAAAATTGCTAAATAGCCATCTTTTTTAACTTCAGCGGTAAGCATGGTATCGACTTTACCATCAACACCATCCACAATGAGTGCAGCAATTTCAGGGGCTGTTATACCCAAATGATCAATCACATCCTGGGCTGTCATGCCTGGCGTATAATCCATTTGAACAACTTTACCTCTGCCTTCTCTGAAATTCGCAAATAGCTTTACATTAATACTCATAATTTCTCCTTAACGTCAAAGGGACGATCAAAGATCGTCCCTTTCTGTTCAACTGCTTTTTATAGCAATCCAAGTGCTTCTAAACGTTCTTCAGTAGGTATACCATCTGCATCCCAGCCGCGTTCTGCATAGTAAAGCGGCAGTAATACATCCAGCTTATGAACCCATCCCTTAGAAGGTCCGTCAGGCATTTCTTCTTCTAAGAATCGTGGTGGTAAGGTATCTTCTTCCGGAGAAACACCGGCTTCAAGATTAAAGAGTTTTTCAAGATTCCAGATACGTTCACCAGCCAGAAGCAAATCTTCTGGTGTCCATTCTGTCCCCAAAGTTTCATTAATCATATCCGCATATTCTTTTGCTCCCAAAGCAAAGGAAGTAAAGAGGCACAGACCTAAAGAGTCAATGACTGCGGTAAGATCCTGGAAGATTTTAACCCAGGCAGGTTTTCCGGCTAATTCAAATCGATCTAATTTTTCCGGTAATCCCAGAATTTCAGGTGAAATCAGATAGCCACGAACGTGGCAACCGCCACGGTTTGAGGTTGCATACTGAAGTCCCATTCCCTGAATCCCACGTGGATCGTAGGCAGGCAAGTCCTGTTTTTTAACAGACATTGAATATTCGGGTACCCCGAAGAAATCAGCCAAGCGGTAAGAACCTCTGGCCAATAGATCGCCAAAGCCTTCTCTGTTCCCCATTTTCTTGAGCCAGTGAATAACGGAATCAGCATTCCCGAATTTTAAGATCACATCATCATCCAGCAGTTCGTCGGTGATATAACCTCTTTGGTATAATTCCATGGCAGCTGCCAAGGTTGCCCCGGCTGAAATGGTATCAAGTCCCAATTCATTACACCAGAAGTTGGCATCAATAACAATGTCCATGTCATCAATTCCCAGGTCTCCTGCAAATACCCAAATCGTTTCATATTCTGGTCCGCCGATGCCGTCTGGATGTTTCTCGCTTTTTACCCAGCGTCCGCAGCCAATAGGGCAGTGATGACAAGGGTTGCGTTTGACGAGGTATTTTTCAGTTAAGGTTTCACCGCTGACAGCTTCCGCATCAGGGTCATAACCGCTCTGGAAGTTGTTCATAGGGTAAACACCGTGTTCATTAATGATGTTGACAAGAACAGCAGTTCCGTAGGTTGGAAGCCCGCCGCCGGTAACGCCATTTTCTTTAATTAATGTACGGCATTCTTTTGTGACAGCTTTTAATCCATCCGGATTTGCAATCTCAGGTTTTTTGGTTCCATTAACTGTAATCGCTTTCAGGTTCTTCGAACCCATAACCGCACCAACACCAGATCGGCCGGCTGCTCGGTCATCTTCATTCATGATACAACCCATTTGAGATAATTTTTCACCGGCTGGTCCAATAGTTAACACCTTAGACTCAGGATGTTTTTCTCTTAACGCTGCACTGGTTTCCGAAACATACTTGCCCCAAAGATCCAAAGCAGGTAAAATTTCAACTTTGTCGTCTTCAATATTAATATAGACAGGCAAGCTCGCTTTTCCTTCAACGATAACCGCATCATATCCGGCATATTTCAGGTATGCACCCCAATGTCCGCCTGAATTTGAGGAAGCGATACACCCAGTTAAAGGCGATTTAGTAACAACCATGTACCGTCCGCCGGTTGGGGTGGCAGTTCCTGATAATGGTCCATTAATAAAAACAATCTTGTTTTCAGCTGCAAAAGGATCTACCTGTGGATCTACCTCATCCATGTAAAGCTTTGTGCCCAAACCTCGACCGCCAATATACTTCTTAGCCAAATCAAAATCTAAATCCTCTTTCGAAACAACACCAGTTGTCAAATTGATACGCAATATTTTTCCCATATAACCAAACATTACATACGCCTCCTAAATTTCATTTATTTGTAACCGTACTCATTATATCCATTTTTTCACATTATTTCAATTAAATTATGAAAACTTAATACAAATGCAAAAATTTATCGGTTTTCTTCCAACGATTTCTATCGTAAGGTAAATTTCAAACAAAAAAAAGGCGAATTTTTCGCCTCTGAGGTCTTCAATAATTTGTTGTCTGCTGCATGATCGTACAGACAATGGCCTGTTCGCTATGATGCAGATACGGATGTCATACAAATACCCTCCTAGACTTATTTTCTATCTTGTATGCGGTTTGAGAAAGTGAATTTTCGACTTTTTCCTTTATTTTTTAAGCAACCCTAAAGTTTTTAGAATATCATAGCCCAGCCGACGCTCTTTTCCTTCAAATGGAAATGCGTGCATAACAATCATGGGATTGAAATTCAGTTCGATAATACCATAGGGTGACTCCGGATTTTTGTAATCTTCAATGATAATATCCACGCCGCAAAATTTTGCTTTAAAAGCCCTGGCAGCACATAAAGCAATTTCACTGAAATGCGAATGCATTTTTTCAGTGAAGTCAATGCTGTCCCCACCGGTACTAATATTAGAATTACCCCGAAGAAAAATCATCGTTCCACTTTCCGGCACTGACTTTGAAGTGAACCCCTGCTGTTTTAAAAACATCAGTGATTGATCATCCAGCTCAATTTTTTTCAGTGGACTGGTGAGTCCATCGCCTCGGTACTGATGCTGATTCTTGCTTTTTATTAAATCTTCAATGTTGCTACTTCCATCGCCCACAACATTTGCCGGACGGCGATGAAGCACTGCGACTACCTCTTCACCCATGGTTAAAAATCGATACTCCAAGCCTGGAACAAAAGTTTCCACAAGAATGGCAGTATCATGTTGAAATGCAATCCGCGCCCCTTCTAAAAGTTCTTCAATTGAACCACCTTTGTCAAAAATGCTTATGCCTAAACCAAAGTTTGTGGATTTCGGTTTCGTCACCACTTTTTTCCCAATATATTTATGAAGTTTATGTCGGGCCTGCTCCATGGAAAAAAATTCTTCACCTTCAGGAACAGGGACTCCGTTTTCTTTAAGGATCATTTTGGACACCACTTTATTCTCCATTAATAACGCAGTGATATAGGTGTCGGCGCTGGTTTTTGTGGCCTGTTTCACATATTCTTTATGTCCATTTTTCTCCAATGCGATAATATTGTCAACCGGATCCATAACGGTAACCTTAACGCCTCTTGTGATGGCCTCTTTAATTAAAATTTGAGTCGACATTTCAAAATTTTTAAATCCCTGCAACAGATAGTGATCTCTATGTGTTGCATCTTCATATTTCTTTGCTTTATCTAAATTTGTTTCAATGTACCCTTTTTTGAGCATTATGGTTTTTAGTCGCTTTGCATAGGTTAAATCAGGATTTTTCACCCGCTGAAGCATTGTATTAATACACTCTTCCTGACCTAATCCTAAATAATCATTTATTTCTGCAATTTTCTCCAAAATATCCTCTGCCCAGGCAGATTTCAGTGTCCAATGCTGATGATCCAACAGTTCTAAATCCGATTTAAGTCCATATTCAGCCACATATTTTTCATTTAGAAAGGCTTCCTGTTGCCAGGTTTCATAAAATTCTTCGCCTTCCAACAAAAGAAACAACATAAAAACATTTAAAAATTCAAGATCGATTTCGGCAATTCCGCATTTATCAAAAACATTCAGATCAATGGTTCGAATTTCAAGATACTGGATGCCATCTCTTTCCAGTGATTCTAAAATATTTTCATAGTTTTTTGGTTTTAAACGAATTTGAGCATAAAGCTCCTTTGCTTCTGAAATATCTCCTCGATCAATAAATTCGTTAACACTTTTAATAAAATCAGCCATTGAGGAATAGTTAGGAAAGAGATCAATGGTATTTTTATAACCACTGTAAGTTCCATTTCGTGAAGATATACCATCTTTTGAAATGAATGTGTCCTGTCCTACATCATCCATAGAGGCCAAACAATCTTTTAAATAGGATCCATGCAATGCTGGTGTACATCCCATCAGATATATGATTAGCCATCGAAAGCGCAAATAATTCCTGACTACTTTAAGATAAAGATTATCTTTGAAGTTTTTGAATGGCCGATCGCATTTTGCTTCTTTCCAAAGGGTTTCCAATAACTCCTCACTAAAGGAATAATTATAATGGATCCCTGAAATTAGTTGCCGTTTCCCGCCGTATTTTGCCATGAGCTTCTCACGATAAGCCCTTGCTTTCTTGCCAGCCTCTCCCTGATATTCTGCTATTGGTATGACATTATCCTCTGGTATATCACATGGCATCGATTGAGGCCAAAAATATTGATCATTTTCTTTGATCTCAGAAATAACAATATCAGTAAGAGATTCAAGAAAATCATAGGTTTCTTTGACTGAGTGAAATACCGGCGTTACAATTTCTATCTGACTCTCTGAAAAATCAGTGGTAATGTAGGGATTTTCCAACTTATCTCCGAAAATAGGCGGATGGGGTGTTAATGCAAGTTTTCCTTCGGTTGTTACACGAAGTCCTTCTCTTTCAATACCAAACCCAGCGGTTAAAATATCCTCAGGTGTCATTTTATGTTTTAATGTTTCTATCATGCTCATTAACCTTTCTGTTGGTGTACAGATAAAATTGGATAACTGTACATAATTTTTTTGTATTATACCATAAAAAGGTTTAAGTGAAGCTTTTATAATCCCACTTATTTTTTGTGGGATTCAAAGTTAACCGCCATCTAATTTTCCGTTTTTTATATTAACGATCTTGATCCTGGAAACATTATTTTTATAATTTTATTGGCCTTTTAATAGATTGTATCTGCTAATCAGTTCAACCACGGATTCCGCAATACTCGCCGTTATTCCCCAGATGACCTCTTTTTCATATTTATAAAAATTGACTGCATAGTTGCCCTTGGTCCATGGATAATTTTTCCCGCCTGGGATACTTTCATATGGGAAATCCTTTGATAATTCATAAACCAGATGATTAAAGTATTTTTGGGGCTTATTCTCCTGGAAAAAACGAACTGGCACCGTAAAGACTGCCGATACTTCTTCCCTGCTGTAACTATAATTGTAATCCCTTATCCAGGCAATAAAAGGATGTATAATAATATTAAATGGTGACAAAAAAACATCTCCCGGTCCCAGAATTTCAATCTGTTCCCGATTGATCAGCAGTTCCTCCATTGTTTCCCGCACTGCCCCTTCAATCGGTTTTTCATCTGCTTCCAACTGTCCTCCCGGAAAACAGATTTCTCCCGGCTGTCGCTTAAGGCCTGCTGAACGCTTTTCAAAAAGCAGCGCCGGTCCTTGAGCAGTCTCCACCAAAACTGTCAATACCGCATACTGGCTGAAATCCCCTTCACCGATCATTCCCGGCCAACGGTTGCAAAAATTATATTGATCCAAATTATCCTCCTCCTATTGTTATTCTAAATAACAACTCTTTTCATTATACTATATCGATTTTTCGATTTCAATTGCCGTTTAGTGCTTCCTGAAAACTTGCTTAATAATCATTTTACACAAAAAAATAAAGCCATCCTGGCTTTATTAAAAAATTTATTAAAAAATGGTCGGAGTGAGAGGATTTGAACCTCCGGCCTCATGGTCCCGAACCATGCGCTCTACCAAGCTGAGCCACACCCCGTTAATGTTTGCAATTCCGACCTATTCATTGTAAACTATAATTAGTAAAAATTCAATCTGTTTGGAGGAAAAATTTCATGCACGGAAAAAAACCGATTTATCGGATTGGCGCGCTGGTCCTAGTTGCCGCCCTCGTTATTAGTCTACTTGCTGTTTACGTTTTATAATTTTCATGAATATCCGGATTATTACTGTAGGAAAAATTAAAGAAAAATACCTGACCATGGCCATCCAGGAGTATACAAAACGCCTGGGGGCCTATTGTCGATTGGAAATTATCGAAGTCAAAGACGAAAAGGTTCCTGAAAAACTAACGGATGCCTTACGTACTAAGGCCATCGAATCCGAAGGCAAACGCATTCTTTCCTATTTACGTGACGACGAAATACTCGCAACCCTTGAGATCAATGGGAGCCAAATAAATTCTGTGGATTTTTCCAGGAAAATTGAAAATTTTGGAATTCAGGGAAAAAGCCAGATCAGCTTCATCATTGGGGGTTCATTAGGGTTGGCTCCAGAAATCATTCGCCGTTCAGACTGGAGTCTATCTTTTTCAGAAATGACCTTTCCTCATCAACTCTTTCGAGTGATGCTGTTAGAACAAATATATCGTTCCTTTAAAATCATCCGGGGCGAAACCTATCATAAATAAAAAATTAATGAATTAAGCTTCTTAGCTATTATACCATAGGATTCCCTAAATTCAAAAAAAAGAAACAAGAGGTAAAATATGCCAGATTATTTAGTAAAAGCAACCGCGGCTAATGGCCAGATCCGAGCATTTGCCGCCAGCACCAAAGCAATTGTAGAAACCGCCCATACGGTTCACCATACCAGCCCTGTTGTTACCCAAGCCCTGGGACGGCTTCTCACCGCCGGATCCCTGATGGGCTCCATGATAAAAAACCGTGATGAGCTGCTGACTATAAAAATTAATGGTGAAGGTCCGATCAGAGGCTTACTGGTCACCGCCGACTCCCAGGGAAACATTAAGGGCTATTCCTATGTTTCTGATTTAAAAGATACTCCCGATAACCCAATGACCGTTTCTGATGCCATCGATGATGGATCGCTGACGATCATCAAAGATATGGGTCTCAAGGAACCTTATGTAGGTTACTCCCCTCTGGTTAGCGGCGAAATTGCTGAAGACCTTACCTATTATTATGCCAAATCCGAACAGATTCCAACATCAGTATCTCTGGGTGTTCTTTTAAATGAGGATGGTTCTGTAAAACAGGCTGGGGGCTTTATTATTCAGCTAATGCCGGGTACCGACGACGAGACCATCGAAGCTTTGGAAAAAGCCCTGGCCAATACATCATCCATGACAAAACTTTTAGATGCCGGGAAAACACCCGAAACTATTTTAAAAGACATTTTTGTGGATTTGGATCTAAAAATCAACACCACTGAAGTCATCCGTTTTTTCTGTAACTGTTCGAGAGATCGTGTCACCAAGGCGCTTATAGCCATCGGCGAAGCTGAACTTAGCGAAATGATTGCCGAAGGTGAGACGGTGGAGCTTAACTGTGATTTTTGCAGTGAGAAATACGCTTTTTCCACCGAGGACCTGGCCGAGATACTAGCGGCTATTCAAAAGAGGGGGAAAGAAAAGAGGTAATTACAATGCCGTTAACCGAGCGCGCAAGCGGTGTACTCATGCACATTTCCAGTCTCCCAGGCGATTATGGTATTGGTACCCTAGGCCGTGAAGCCAAAGATTTTGTTGATCTGCTTGCCTTAATGGATTGTGCCTATTGGCAAATACTGCCCTTAGGCCCGACGGATAATTGTCACTCTCCTTATAAAAGCACCTCGGCTTTTGCCGGTAACACGGAATTTATCGATTTAGAGATTCTCAGTGAATGGGGCCTGCTAACAAAAGATGAGTTAGTCAGCAACCGCTCTCCTAATCCTCTATATTGGGTGAATTTTCAGGAGCTTCTGAAAAATCAGGAACCTGTTTTTAAATTAGCCTTTCAGCGCCTGACTCCTGAGCTTAAAAAAAGCATCCGGGAATTCGAGGAAGCAAACCGGTCATGGCTTCCGGATTTTGCTCTTTACACCACCCTCACCCAGGATTTTTCTGAAATGAATTGGACAAAATGGAAAAATAAAGAGCTTGTTCATCGAAAACCAGCGGCACTTTCCCAGGCAATAAAAAAGCATTCCGAAGAAATTGATTATCACAATTTTCTGCAGTATGCATTTTATCGCCAGTGGTCTGATCTGAAAACCTATGCCAACACAAAAGGTATCAAGATTATCGGTGATATCCCCATTTATGTGGCGCTGGAAAGTGCGGATGTATGGAGTCATTCCGAGCTGTTTCAATTGGATGCTGACGGGACTCCCCTTTTTGTAGCCGGTGTGCCGCCAGACTATTTTTCACCGGATGGACAACTCTGGGGAAATCCTCTTTATCACTGGGCTACCATGAAAGCCGATGGCTATTCCTGGTGGATGGATCGGATAAAGGCTGCCCTAAAGGCATTTGACCTGGTACGCATTGACCATTTCCGGGGTTTTTCTGCTTATTGGTCGGTTCCCGCATCTGAAACCACAGCCAAAAAAGGTCAATGGGTACCAGGACCCGGCATGGATTTTTTTAATCGAGTTTTCGAAAAACATCCTAAGCCGGGAATCATTGCCGAAGATCTTGGGGTTCAAGATGAGGCCCTCGCACAACTATTATCCGACACCGGGCTTCCGGGCATGCGACTAATGGAGTTTGCCTTTATCGACAAAAACAATAACATCCACCTTCCCCATAATTACACCCCAAATATGGTAACCTACACTGGCACCCATGATAATAATACCCTTCTGGGCACCCTTTTTAATTACACACCGGAACAACGGAACTATGCCTTAAAGTACTGTGGTTATTTGGATACCTGGCCGGACCAATGGCAGGTTGGGGGTCCTCAAAGTCCTTCCTGCCGAAGTTTCATCAGGTCGCTGTGGCAAAGCGCCGCCAATCTGGTGATTATTCCGATCCAGGACGTCTGCGGATACGGCGATGATACTAGAATGAACCAGCCCGGTACAGCCCGGGGCAACTGGTCCTTTCGAATGACAAAGGAAGGCCTGTCTTCTGTTGACATTCTATGGATGAAAGATTTGAACAGACTTTATCATCGGACCTCCAAAATAAAATAACCTCAGCACAAGAGACTTCCCCACATGCCACAACATTATTTGCCATTTTAACAGCAAATAAGTATTGTGGCATGTATTTTATCCGAATTGGCATGCTATTGCAAATCATTCACCCTATTCGATTTTATCACCTTTTAACAATTGACATAACTAAGAAATAAATAAAATCCAAAACGTTGTTTTTCTAGACATCTTTCCTGATCAAAGACACCTGTCCGTATTTTTTCATCATTTTACCCCCAGATAGCGAATATAAACTTGCAATTCAAACTTATTCTTTGATATAATAGGCCCTAGGTAAAATTAGGAATATTAAAGAAAAAGGAGGATTTTTACCATGAAAAAAATGCTTGTATTATTGTTGTCCCTTGCCCTGGTGGTTCCCATGGTTGCAGGATGTTCCGGATCATCGACTACTGCAGAAGACAGTGACGTCATCAAAATTGGTGTATTTGAACCATTAACTGGTGCCAATGCTGCCGGTGGTGAGCTTGAAGTAGACGGGATTGAATTGGCTAACCAATTACGCCCGGAAGTGTTAGGAAAAAAAGTTGAGCTTGTCGTTGCTGATAATAAATCAGACAAAGCTGAAGCCACAACCGCTGCAGCCCGATTAATCGAAAAAGACAAGGTCGTTGCTGTGTTAGGCTCCTGGGGATCTTCGCTCTCCATTGCTGCAGGTGACGTTGTGAAAACAAACGAAGTTCCTGCTGTTGCTCTATCCGCCACAAACCCACAGGTTACCGCCGGAAATGATTACTATTTCCGTGTTTGTTTCCTAGATCCTTTCCAGGGAACTGTAATGGCCAATTACGCATCTAAAAACTTAAACGCTAAAAAGGTTGCTATCATCCAGGAAGTTTCAAATGATTATTCTGTTGGCTTGGCTAAATTCTTTACCGATGCCTTTGTAAAATTAACCGGCGATCCCAACGCGATTGTGGCAACCGGAAATTACAACACCGGCGACCAAGATTTCACCGGTATTCTAACAAATATCAAAGCGACCAACCCAGATGTTATTTTCGCACCTGGTAACTATACCGAATCGGCTTTAATCATTAAACAAGCCCGTGCTCTTGGTATTACCGCACCATTTATTGGCGGAGATACATGGGAAACCAATGAATTCATCACTGTCGGCGGTGCTGATGTAGAAGGCGCTGTTATGTCAACATTCTTTGATGACACCAATCCTTTAACCGAAGCAGGCAAAACTTTTGTTGCCGAATACAAAAAAGCCTATCCCGATCGTGAAAACATTCCAGCTGTAACCGCTCTTGGTTATGACGGATACATGATGACCCTTGATGCCATCGAACGCGCCGGATCAGCTGATCCAAAAGCGATCAGAGACGCATTGGCTGCTACTGTAGATTTTGAAGGTGCAACTGGTATGATTACCATCGATGCTAACGGAGATGCTCAAAAAACTGAAGCAATCATTAAAGTAGTAAAAGATGGAAAATTCACTTACCTTGATTCTGTTACCGTTCAATAATTTACAACGACTAAAAATAAAATGAAATAAACTTTGAGGGTATTTGAAAACAAATGCCCTCAATTCAATTCAAAAGATGTAACGAGGTTATAATTATGGTAGTTGGAATGACACTTGAGACATTCTTGCAACAGCTTATCAACGGATTATCCATTGGAAGTCTCTACGCACTGATCGCCATTGGCTATACAATGGTATACGGAATTTTACGTCTCATAAATTTTGCCCACGGCGATATTTTTATGATGGCAGCATATTTTACATATTTTGGGATTGCCGTATTTTTTCTTCCCTGGTATGTTACTTTTTTCATAACAATTGTTTTAACCATATTACTGGGAGTCGGCATCGAGCGCTTCGCCTATCGACCCCTTCGTGATGCACCTAAAACATCGC
Organism: Acetobacterium bakii; assembly: GCF_001263355.1. GTDB lineage: Bacteria > Bacillota > Clostridia > Eubacteriales > Eubacteriaceae > Acetobacterium > Acetobacterium bakii. The sequence continues at coordinate 28,923 of NZ_LGYO01000019.1, read as the reverse complement.
TGCTGATTTCAGCCATCGGGGTTTCTTTTCTTTTGGAAAATTTGGCAACTTATCTTTTTTCGGGTAAACCACAAGCCTTCCCAAATTTTCCGTTAATGACCAACCCTATTAATTTTGGCTCACTGACAGTCCAGCCGGTTTCCATTTTGATTCCGATTGTCACCTTCTTTATTATGATCGGTTTGCTTTTTCTAATCAATCATACCAAAGTCGGCATGGCCATGCGTGCGGTTTCTGTGGATTATGATACTGCCAAGCTCATGGGTATTAAGATCAATGGGGTTATTTCTTCGACCTTTGCAATTGGCTCAGGCCTTGCTGCGGTTGGTGCTATTTTATGGTGCATGAAATACCCATCGGTGTTACCCCTCATGGGCGTTGTTATCGGCTTGAAATGTTTTATTGCCGCTGTAATCGGCGGAATCGGCAATGTTAAAGGTGCGGTTCTCGGTGGACTTATTCTTGGTTTTTCCGAAGTTCTCATGGTTGCCTTTTTCCCTGCCCTTACCGGCTATCGGGATGCAGTTGCTTTTATCATTCTTATTATTATTCTTCTGTTTCTTCCCAATGGTCTCCTTGGTAAGAAACAAGTTGAAAAGGTTTAGAGGGGGTACTGAACATGGAAAATATTCAACATCGTTTTGGTGCCTACATCAAAATACATTGGAAAACTATTGTTTTTTTAGGAGTCGTTTTAATCACCATTGGCTTGCTTGATCAATTCGTCGATTCCTATATCCGAAGACTGTTAAATCTCTGTGCTATCTATACCATTATCAGTTTGGGCATGAATCTGGTTAATGGGTTTACCGGACAGTTTTCATTGGGCCAGGCCGGTTTTATGGCGGTTGGTGCCTATACCGTTGCTATTTTCACGGTTCCCATTGAAGCCCGTGCCACCATTTTTTACCTGGCACCAATGACGCCGCTTTTAGCAAATATTCAATTACCCTTTATTGTTGCACTCCTATTGGGTGGCCTTGTCTCTGCGGGCTTTGCCTTTCTCATTGGCGGGCCTTGTTTACGTCTTCGTGGCGACTATCTGGCCATTGCAACCCTGGGATTTTCGGAAATCATCCGAATAGTTTTTACCAATACCCAAACCATCACCAATGGCGCCCTGGGGATCAAAAGCATTCCCACCATCACCAGTCTCTGGTGGACCTATGGTATTGCCATCATCATCATTGTTTTGATGATTCTGCTCATTAACTCATCCTACGGCCGGGCCTTTAAATCCATTCGCGAGGATGAAATAGCCGCTGAAGCCATGGGTGTTGGACTTTTTAAAACAAAGATGACGTCTTTTATGATCGGTGCGTTTTTCACCGGTATCGGCGGCGGTTTATTTGCCGCTCTGCTGGGAACTGTCGATCCAAAACAATTCTATTTTACACTGACCTATAACTTTCTGCTGATCATTGTTCTTGGCGGCCTGGGAAGTATTTCCGGTACGGTTATTGCCAGCTTTGTGGTTACCCTGGGACAGGAATGGCTGCGTTTCCTTGATGAGCCTATGGCTTTTGGCCTGGATCTTCCAATTTTCAGACCAGGGCTGAGAATGGTTGTTTTCTCAGCCCTGCTCATGGTTGTTGTGCTCTTTTACCGAAAAGGTTTAATGGGTACCAATGAACTCACCTGGGATTTTATTGGCAAAAAAATCAAAGTCATCAAGTCAAAGTTTAACCGCAAAAAATCAGCCAGCCAGGGAGGTGACAATAAATGAGTCTTTTAAAAACTGAAAATGTTGTCATGCAATTTGGCGGTGTTGTCGCCGTTAATGATTTGAACATTGATATTAAAAAAGGTGAATTGGCAGCTCTCATTGGGCCAAACGGTGCTGGCAAAACAACAGCATTTAATGTCATCACCGGGGTATATGCCCCAACTAAAGGTAAGGTTCTTTTTTCACCGGTTGATAGTGTTGGAGTTACCAATGAAATTGATATCACCGCAAGAAAACCAAATAAGATTACAAATCTTGGTATTGCCAGAACCTTCCAGAATATCCGACTATTCAAAGAACTGACAGTAATGGAAAATGTTCTGGTTGCAACCCATCAAAATGTTGATTTTAATTTTCTTTCTGCCACCCTTCGCTTGCCAAAGGCAATTAGGGGCGAGCTCAAAGCAAAACAGGACTGTGAATTACTTTTGGATCGTATGGGCCTCATTGATCTTAAGGATGAAAAAGCATCCTCTCTACCCTACGGACAGCAACGCCATTTAGAAATTGCCCGTGCCCTTGCTACCGATCCACAGCTCCTTCTTTTGGACGAACCGGCAGCAGGTATGAATCCCCAGGAAACCGATGAATTGACGGATCTTATTTTGAAATTGAAAACTGATTTTGGCTTAACTATTTTTATGATTGAGCATCATATGGATTTGGTTATGGAAATTTCTGATCATATTTATGTTTTGGATTTTGGCTGCACCATTGCCAAAGGAACACCGGATCAAATCCAAAATGATCCTAAAGTAATTGAAGCATATCTGGGGGTGGACGCCGATGTTGAAGATTAAAGACCTGCAAGTTTCCTATGGCGGCATTGAAGCTGTAAAAGGGATTGATATTGAAGTCCCTGATGGCAGTATTGTCACCCTGATTGGTGCCAATGGTGCTGGAAAAAGCACCACCCTCCGTTCCATTGTCGGCCTGGTAAAAACAAAATCCGGGAGCATCACCTATAATGATGAAGAACTGCTGGGGATGGATACCACTAAAATTGTTGGCAAAGGGATTACACTCGTTCCCGAGGGACGCCATGTTTTTCCTGATCTGACTGTTTTTGAAAATCTTAAGATTGGTGCTTATATGCGTAAGGACAGTCTGGATGAGGATATCAAAAACATCTATGGCCTATTTCCCCGTTTAGAGGAACGCTCCTGGCAACAGGCTGGAACCCTTTCCGGGGGTGAACAGCAAATGCTGGCGGTGGGACGGGCGATGATGAGTCGACCAAAACTACTGATGATGGATGAGCCGTCACTGGGATTGGCACCACTAATTGTTAAAGGAATTTTTGATATTATTGAAACCTTGAACAAAGAAGGAATTACCATTCTATTGATTGAACAGAATGCCAATATGGCTCTAAAAATTGCCGATTACGCTTATGTATTGGAAACCGGAAAAATTACCAAACAGGGCACTGGGAAAGAGCTTCTCAGTGATGAAAGTATTAAAGAAGCGTATCTTGGAAAAAGCCAGCGCAAAAATAAATAGTAATACTTTAAAAGACCAGTCATCATAAATCTGATGACTGGTCTTTTTTTTGCTATTATTTTATCGAATGGATAAAACAACTTCATTTTTAATGGTTAATGTTTTATTAAATACTCGTTTGAATTTTTTTCCACACTCTGAGATGATCATATCATCAAATACCGAATGACCGGTGGTTAGAACATTGAGCTGAACCTCATTATCTTTAATCACACAATTTACATCCTTAACAACCCCGTCCATACTCCGGTCTAAATACTCAGAAATTTGCAAAAAGAGACTGAGCTGATCAATTAAATGACGTTCGTCTTCCTGGAGCAGTCCCACATATTCTTCAGAGATTTTAATTTTTTTATTGGTGCGATGATTTAATGCAATAAAAGCACTCATTAAAAGATCCGTCTGTCCGATTCCAATGATACCAGAATTTAATATGATATAAAAGCTATGCTCATGATGATTGCTGTACTGGAGCTTCATCCCAGAATCATGAAGCATGGCACTCGCTTTAATCATTTTACGAACATCCTGGGTGATTCCATGCAAAGGTTTTAACTGCTCAAAAAGAGTCTCGGTAAGCTTCAATACATGATAGGCATGGGGAATATTGACGTTAAAGTTCAGCATAACATTGACCAATGATAGTTCGAAAATATCGTAAACCAGGTTATCCTGGTTATAACCGAAGTATTCAAAAATAATTCCATCCCTCAGACCAGCGTTGCTGATAATGAGTTCAGGTGATTCAATCTGCTTCATTACCCGTGCCAGCGCATGACTTGATCCCACAAAAATATCAATCCGTCCTTTTGAGAGCCCCTTTAAATTTGACCGTTCCGCCAGATTCATGCCTGCGGCCATATCGCATACGCGATTCACAGCGCCTGGCTGCATCCGATAATTATGGGGAATTTCCAGGGGATAATCAATGATATTCCGGTGGATTCTGCCCACATTTCGGATCGTCCCACCAACCCCAATCACAGGCAAGCCATGAGCTTTTGAAAAGATGGGATTTTCACTCATGATTTTTGAAAGATACTTATCCAAATCGTTTAATTTTTTATGGGTAATCTCATCCTCTAAATCAAATCGCTCAGCCAGATCAAAGGATCCGAATGGCAGGCTAATGGCTTCAATATTCTTGCGGTCTCTGATGAGTACAAACTCGACACTGCCTCCCCCAATATCCATGAGCAGAGCATCCTTCACATCCAAGGTATTAATGGCTCCCAGATAATCTAAACTGGCTTCTCGCTCCCCTGAAATAACCACTACATCGAAGCCTGTTTCTGCTTTGATTCTCGCCACATATTCTTTTCCATTAGTCGCTTTTCTGATTGCTGCAGTTGCCACCGCAATTACTTTCTGAAGCCCATAGGCGTCACACATACTGCGATACATTCCCAGCGTTTCTAACCCAAAATCCATGCGATCCTGTTGCAAAGCCCCTGTTTCCGAAAGCCCTTCACTAAGACGGACATTTACTTTAACATCATCAATGATCTGAAAATACTCGTTATTATAATATTCACCCACCACCAGATGAACGCTGTTTGATCCAATATCAATAACACCTATATTTCGTCTTTCCATTATAACTCTCCTCCAAAATCCTGATTTAATAATCCTTGATTCAACAAATCTCTTTTCCTGACAGCCTCAAACTGCGCTTCAGCCTCTTCGCAAAAATATTTTTGACAGGACAACAATTCCTTACCCCGTTTATCCATCCGTACATATTCGCCGGTTTCAGTCATAATTCGGGTTTTTATGGTATCGCTTAATGTAATATCAATAATGTGCTTTAATTTTTGCTTTAAATCCATATCCTCCACCGGAAAAAGAGTTTCAATTCGGCGATCGAGATTTCGCTCCATCCAGTCGGCGCTTGAAAGAAAAATATCTTCCTTGCCCTGATTGTAAAAATAATAAATCCGACTGTGTTCAAGAAACGTACCGACAATACTGTGCACTGAAATATTTTCGCTGATTTTGGGAATCCCTGGCACCAGTGAACACATGCCCCTAACAATCAATTGTATTTCAACCCCGGCCTGGGAAGCCTCGTAAAGCTTATTGACAATGCCCTCATCAATGAGAGAATTCATTTTGGCAATGATTTTTCCCTTTTCGCCCATCTTAATATTTTCAATTTCACGGTCAATGGCAATATAAAAGGCATTTCGCATGGTTTTCGGAGCCACCTCCATCTTTTTCCAAAGGGTATAATGGCTGTAACCCGAAAGCAAATTAAACAGCGTCGAAACATCCGAAGCATAACTTTCCTTGGCTGTAAACATTCCCAGATCAGTATATAAATTTGCAGTGACATCGTTGTAATTTCCGGTACCTAAATGAACATAGCGTCTGATTCCATCGGATTCGTTGCGCACCACCAGGATCATCTTACAATGAATTTTGAGTCCGGCCAATCCATAAATCACATGACAACCAGCCTGCTCCAGCTTCTTGGCCCAAACAATATTATTGGCCTCATCAAAACGGGCCTTAAGCTCAACCAGCACCGTTACCTGTTTCCCATTTTGGGCCGCCTGGATCAGTGCTTCAATGATCGGCGAATCCCCACTCACCCGATAAAGGGTTTGTTTGATGGCCAGGACATCAGGATCAGTGGCAGCCAGACGAACAAAATCAATGACAGTCTTAAAAGACTGGTATGGATGATGCAAAAGCCGATCTTTTTCCCGGATGATTTCAAAAATATCCTCTCGTCCATAAAAATCATCTGAAATCACCGATGTGTAGCGGGGATCTCTGAGATCTGCAAATTCTGGCCGTCCATGAAATTTCATGAAACAGGTAAGGTCCAAGTTTCCCTTTAGCTCAAAAACCTCATCGTTGGAAATTTCCAATTCTTTAATCAGCCATTTTCTCATTTTTTTACCCATGGATTTCGTCACTTCAAGCTTAATGGCTGCGCCCCATTTACGCTGCTGAATGGATTTCTCAATTTCGATGAGAAGATCTTCCGCTTCATCCTCATCAATATCGAGGTCACCATTTCTTGTGATCCGAAATTCACTGACCTGTTTAACCTCGTAACCCGTAAAGAGTTCATGAACAAAGGGCCTGATAATATCCTCAATGAAAATATAATTAAAACCTTTTTTCTCCATTGTATTGGGCAAGGCAATGATCCTGTCCAAAACCTTGGGAATCTCAAGAATGGCCATAAATTCTTTCTCTTCTTTATTCATTGCTTCATTATCATGGAGAATCACACACAGATACACCTGATTGTTTTTTACCAGAGGAAAAGGTCGGCTGTTATCAATGGCTTGAGGAGTCAAAACCGGGTAACAGGCTTCTATAAAATAATGAAGTGCAAAATCTTTGGCTTCGTCTCCAAGCTCTTCATATTCCATGAAAAAAACTTTGTTTTGATTCAGTTCCGGTATAATTGATTTTGACAGACAGGTATACTGGCGCGCCATCATATCCTGGGTGCGTATTGAAAGCTCAGCCAATTGTTCCTGGGGCGTTAAGCCATCAAGACTTTTCTTATTATAACCGACATTGATCTGATCCATAATTCCGGCTATTCGTACCATGAAAAACTCATCCAGATTGGATGCGGTAATCGAAAGAAATTTCAAACGGTCCATCACTGGATTATTTTTATCGTAGGCCTCTTCCAAAACTCGGGTATTGAAATCCAACCAGCTGATTTCGCGGTTAATAAATATATTATTTTTCATGCTTCAATCCTCTTTATTTTTAGTGTTGGTTTAATGCCATAAACCTTTTCCATGGTCGACCGACTTGCTTTGAAAAAATATTCTTCTAATTGAATGTTTTTCCCGGTGGTCACTTCAATGAACAGCTTTTCCTCTTTCAAATGACATCGGACGGTCCGAATTTTCTGCTGATAACTTTTATCCAATGCAATAGCTAATTTTAAAATGGCTGCCAGTTTAGCAATCAGCAATTGTTCAGTTTCATCAGCTGAACTAACGGTATCCTCAACAACCATGAAATTGGTTTTCACCGCCTCGGCAATTTTTCCCATTATTTCTTTTTCCTTTTGGGTCACACCGATTAAATCCGTTGTTTCGATGATGGCACGGCTTTGCACCCAAAAATTTTTGAGATCAATAAAGCTCCCTACCTCAATAAGATAACTGAGAATGGATAGCAGCTGACGTTCTCGTTTGCCTAACTGATGATGCTTTTTTAGAGAATCAAAAATCTTCAAACTCATCATTTCCACAAATTCACCATGACCTTCGCTGGCATCGTATTTTAGACCAATTGCTTTTGCTGAATCATAGCTTCCCTTTTCAATCCACTCTGATAATTTTTGATTCTTGGTAACCTGAAATTCAAAATCCAAAATAGCATCGCCGATACTCAATGGGGTTAGAATAAAGGTTACCACCTGGGTGTCTTCCAATAATTTGAGATAAAGAATCAATGTATGATTTAAGGTTTCAGCCTCCATTTGATGCAGAAAAGGATACTTTTTCATCAATTGATTGGCGGTGAGATTGCCGACGGCCTTACATACTTTTTCAAATTCCCGGGCTTCAATTTCATAATAATCATGTTCTTCATTATACCCACATAATTGAGCAATCACTTTTACCTCGTGGGATGAAACCAATAGTTTTTTTATTTTACGCCGTTTAATGTTTTCACTGATGGTATGGGTATTCATGGAAATATATTCTAAAAGAAGTGTTTCAAAACGCTCAGTATTTTCCTCAATGGACTTGAGGATTTCCTTCATCTTAAGATATCCCAATTCAGCCGTCTGAAAATAATCAATAGTGCCATTTTTCATTAAAGCCACCGATACATTCCCACTTGAAATCGCAGCCATCATCTGATCGCCTGTGTTTTTACTAATAAAATCAAATGCATCTTCGCATTTCAACAACATATGACGGTAAATCAAATGGGTTTCATCCTCTTTTCCGAGTATTTCCACTTCATATCCGCCAGTATTGATTTTAATCTGTTCCACAATATAAATGCGATTTTTCGCTTCCCTTAGTGCAGTAGTGCCGACAATTTTTATGACTTCGACATCATAAGTTTTCGACATAGTGATATATTCATTGATAATCTGGCATAGAGCGTAAACCGATTTAAAGCTGATTTCCCCTTTTGTAAAGCTTTGGGTCCCAAAGCTAATGGGAAACATTGCCCGATCTAAAATATGTATGTAGCCTTTCCCCCGTTGCCCGATGATGAGTTCACACTTACTTGAGCCAATATAGATAACAGAAAACCGTTTAATCATAAAAATCACCTCCAGTTATTCTTTCTATTTTATCACAATTTAGGTTAAATGGATGTTAAAACTCTGATAAGTCATGGCTTTTTTCTGAAAATCTTTGCGCTAAAATTGCGTTAAACGAATGATTCACATCCCTCAGACGAAAATTCTATGTTACAATAATCCTTGGACTTAATAATTATTTTTAGGAGGACACCCTTGTGGTAGGAACAATCATCAATGCAGCCGCTATTATTATTTGTGGATTCATCGGACTTCTTTTTAAAAAAGGCCTTCCCAAACGCCTCAGTGATACCATTACCCAGGGTTTGGGCCTGGGTATCGTTATTATCGGCATTAATATGGCTCTGGAAACCCAGAATATTCTCATTATGCTGGTTAGCCTTTTGTTTGGGGCTATTTTAGGAGAGGTTATTAATATTGAAAAACAGCTCCAGCGCCTGGGGGACACACTGGCATCAAAAATGAAACCCAGCGACAACAATGTGTCACTGGGTTTTGTCAGTGCCTCGCTTTTATTTTGTACCGGCTCCATGGCCATTATGGGTGCTATTGAAAACGGACTTACCGGCACCTACGGGATTCTCCTCAGCAAATCCCTTTTGGATGGTATTTTTTCCATGATTTTTGCCTCAACCATGGGTGTTGGGATTCTTTTTTCTGCTATTCCGGTTTTTCTGTACCAGGGAAGCATCAGTCTTCTGGCGGGATCAATCAAAGCCTTTCTTTCCCCGGAAATGATCGTTGAAATGAACGCGGTTGGCGGCATCCTTATTTTAGCCATTGGCATCAATCTATTAAAGATTAAAGAAATCAAGGTGGGAAATTTACTGCCTTCGGTTATTATGCCAATAATTATTCTCTGGGCTATCGGATTATTCGGATTTTAATTCAGGGATAACTAATTGAAATTGAGAGCTTTGTTCATTTTGAACAGGCAAAGCAAAAAGTGAGTCCTGAGGATAATCGTAACATCAGTTGTCGGTATCATGGCGAACAGACCCAGCCTGTACAATCATGCAGTCGAAAACGATTTATTATTGTCCCTAGGACGATTTTCTGAATAAACTAAAGCCGGCAGTCAGACCTGCCGGCTTTTATGATCATATTAAATGGAGAATAAATTTTCTGGATCTTTTCTAGTTAAGCAAACCCTTACGATGGGCTTTAATGTATTTACCGCAATAGCTGTCCATACCAAGTGTGGCGGTGGAGGCAATGATCCCAGCCATCATTTTTGTATTGGTGGGATCCAGTACATACCCGTCCATACCCACAGTCATCGTTTGAACAACAAAGAGACGATTAAGAATGCTGCGGTTAGGCAAACCATAGGAAATATTACTCAGCCCGCACATAAAATGAACATCCGGAAAATCTTCTTTAATTTTTTTAACGGTATTCAGCACCTCAGCGCCGGCGGTTGCCACGCTGCTCACTGGCTTAACCAGGGGATCGAAATACATATCTTCATCAGCAATACCCTCTTTAGATAATTTTGCATGAAGATTTCGAACCACTTTCATTCGGTCTTCGGAAGTGTTTGGCATGCCGGTACTGTCCATACAGAGAACCACAACCTTGGCATTGTATTTTTTAATGAGGGGCAGCACTGCGGCGTATCTTTCGTCCTCATCAGAAATGGAATTGATCATCGGACGTCCGTTTTTACATAATGACAAACCAACATCCAGAACTTCTGCGTCAGGGCTATCAATACATAGGGGTATATCGACTTCATCCTGAACGATATTCACCAGCCATTTCATTGTTTCTTCCTCAATATTAATCATATTCCCACAATTAACATCGATATAAGTTGCCCCGGATTTCGCTTGTTTACTGGCTAATTCCCGGATATAAGCCTCATCTTTATTGAGAACCGCTTCTTTTACAGCAGCACGGCTTGTGTTAATTAATTCACCTACAATTGTCAGCATATTATGCGTCTCCTATCTTTTAATTTATTTATAAGTAATCGCCAAATTCAAAAGAATCGAACAATGATTGCTTTGATGTCAGTTTTCACAAACGATTTTGTAACGTGCAGGCGAACAGTCGACAGACTGTACGCCGTGCAGTGTAAAAATTGTTTCGTGTAAACTGGCAGCGAAGCTCATGTTAGTCTCGCAATTACCTATTTAATTTATTTAAGCAGTCATCATGCGGTCACATAATTCAACCGCTGTGGAAGCATCTTCAGAATAACCATCTGCGCCGATATCTTCTGCAAATTCCTGGGTAATTGGAGCCCCGCCAATAATGATTTTAATCTGATCACGAAGCCCTTCTTTCGTTAGTTGTTTAATAGTAGAATCCATCTTCATCATGGTTGTTGTGAGCAATGAAGACATCCCCACAATATCAGGTTTATGTTCCTTAACCGCTGCAACAAAAGCTTCTTCTTTTATATCAACGCCCAGATCCACCACCGTATAACCACGGCTTTCCATCATCATAATCAACAGGTTTTTACCGATATCATGTAAATCGCCATTAACGGTTCCAATAATTATTTTACCCTTGCTGGGAATATCTCCATCTGTTATTAATGGTTTTAAAAGTTTCATGCCTTCGTTCATGGTATCTGCGGATTCCATGACTTCGGGTACAAACATTTCACCGCTTTTAAATAAGGGTGCGACAATATTCATTCCCGCAATTAAACCATCATTGATAATCGTTATCGGATCGATTCCTGCATCAATTAATTGCTGAACCAAAGCCTTTACTTCGTCTAATTCACCGTCTAAAACACATTGGGAAACATCGTTTAAAGTTGCCATTATAAGCCTCCTGAAATTCTATTTTTTTATATCTTTATTTAAAGGTTTTATTTAAATGTTATATCATCAATTTTGCCAACAATTTTATTTCAAACCATATTCACTTGGAATAAATTTAGTCATATCCAGCTCTGATTTCATTTGTTCGTAAAATTCTCCGGCATCATCGGGAATGCTGTCAATGGCTTTATCCATTTTATCCAGCCATTTCATATCACGTCGATCACTTTTTACAATGCCTTCATTGATAGCTTTCTTTAATTCCTGTACGGTAAGTTTAGCGGCTATTTTAGTTCTCAGGAAATTATCCTGGGTTTTTACTAATTCAGCACTGATTCTCATAACAACATCCGGTCTTAACACATAAGCCTGAACGTCAAGGGCTGCATCCGAATCAACCAGTAAATCTCTAAACATGACCTGCTGGCCTTTTTTGGTTGCAGCATTCATCAAACGACAATCGTAAATCAATTGTTCCATGGCTACAACAGGAGCCATTTCAGATAAGAGTTTAACCTGTTGAATAGATTCGTTACTCCAGGTGTCGGCAAGTGCCGCAGCAATATTACCGATAGGACTTAAATGGGCACCGGCTGCTGATTTACCTTCCATACCAATTGGTAATCCTGTAATGGCTTTAATATATGGTCCTTCATAAGCACAATCTTTGCCTGGGCCAACACAGCCCTGTTCAAAGGCAACTAAACCTCTTGGCACAGCAGCGACACGAATAACAGCTGCAAACACATGGGGAATAAAACCTTTTTCCGCTAATACCATGGCGGTATTGGCAAAACCACAGGCAGAGTCACCAGCTGGATAACAGTTATTGGCTTTGGCAATACCTACTAAATGCTTCCAAAGGAATTCCATATCAGTAACTCCAAGCACGCCCAAAGCAAAAATCGCTGTGCGAATGTCAGCTTTTACTAAGGCCCCATCATGAATTTCCTTACCTCCGGTTGATTCAATTGAAATAAAATCGGAGCCATCTTTTGCACACTGTTCGAAAAGTTCAAGCATGGTATCCCAATATTTTCCGTGGCGCATGATTGGTGGACGGCTAAATTCTCTTAAATCATTTGGTGTTGTTCGAATAGCGGATTTCAAACCGTATTTTTCACTGGCTTCTTTCATACTGTTCAAAAGAATGCGATTAACTTCAATCCCGTATTTAGGATTTTCGGTGAAGTCAGGAACTGTTTCAAATTCTACCAATACCCCCGGAGCGTATAATTCAGCTGCACGCTTTAAGACACCATCAATAATATTGGAATAAATGGTACAGGCCTTTTTAATGGTTGTATCATTAATATCCATTCCTGGCAGGGTAAAGTTAATTTCCGGATAAACTGTCCCGCCACCAATCACCATGCCACTTTTTGTGGTCACTGGATTTGGACAGGAACCGTATACAAAATCATCTAAATTGCTGTATGCCAATTGATTAAATTTTTTTACCATTTTTTTTTCCTCCAAATTATTTATTAATTGCTAATCGTTTACTTAGGAAGCTCTGAATTGTGGATTGATCACCACAAATCCGGCTCTTTTTACTAATCTTTCAAAAATCTCTTCCCCTTTGTCATGTGTATCTCCGTACACAAAACCAAGAGTGATGCATCCGGATTTAAAGCGGTCAACATCATCGCCAATGATTGGATGCAGTTTATCTTTTGCCTCTTTCAGGAGCTTCCCTGCAAATAATATATCCCCTGCAAAGTACTCACCCTTTTCAAATAGCATTCCAACTTCTTTTGTCCCCTTCTGACACGCTTTTATGACTTCAATGCCTTGATCCTTTGTTGGATTATCAGCAACAAAGTTGTCCAGATGTTTCATAATCTCCTCTTCTTCAAGATTTCTCATAAGACTAGTTAATATTAAAAGATCCATAAAATCTCCCTTAATCTGAAATAACCTTCAAATGTTATTTCTAAACCAATTAAAACACTTCTTTAAAAAAATGCTTATTCTTTTATCCTGACAGGATTAGTAAATATATATTTATGCTATTATAATACCTTGCATGAGGCGTTATGTCTTTAGACGATCCTTATACTTTTAGGTATTATATTGCTTTTTACATTTTTATTATATTATAAGACATAAAAACAGTGCTATTTTCGTAAATAGCACTGTTTTTATGTTTTAGTGAATATGATGTTTGTTTTCACATATTGGACATGGCTCATTTTCATGATGGTGATGGTGTTCTTCCAGGGTATCAGGTGTTTCATCTTCTATCTGCATTTTGATGTTTTCTTCTTGATTGATTGTCAATAACCAGGACTGGTTCAAAAGTTTTCGACTTTCATGATTACTCATATTCGTAACCAGAGAGTTAATTACCATGTTTATTTTACAATTACTTTGGAGCTCACCATGAAATTCTGAATTAACTCCGGCCAAAGCGTTAATACAGCTGAATTTAATATATGAAAATTCTGAAATATCAGCAAGAGCCTTAATATGTCCAATAAAACAATCGCCTTTTTCTGTTATGCGCTGTGCATATCCAAGAAATAAATCACCAATGAGTTGTTTCCACTTTTCAATAGCTATTGGTTCTTCGGATTTAAATTTAACTTTTAAAACAATTGGAATAAAATCTTTCTGATACATTCTATTGCCGCCTTTCTCTAATTAACGCCTGATTAAATTCAGGTGTTAAGCCATCATTTACATTCATCTGGAACGATTTAATTCCAGGCCTGGTATCCTTTACCATTTTCATGGCATCCTTAACCATTCCCGGTGCTGCATGGTCAATTTTATTAATGACCACCATTCCAGCCAGGTTCAGTGAGTCATTAAACAACTTGTTTAAGCTATTAACATAGAGATCAACCCTAAGCGGGTCAAAAATAAAGATGTTATGTATTTCATTCACATCATAACCACAATTTGTAATTGCCGGATACATAGCAGATGGATCTGCCATTCCAGACGGTTCAAAAAGAATATAATCCAGATCCTCACAATCCTCCAATAGATGATTAATGGTAGCTTCCAGGGTTACCTTCAATGTACAGCAGACACAACCGCCGAACAAATCCAATACATCATACCCAAGTTTTCGCATCTGACGATTATCAATACCCACATCTCCGATTTCATTGATAATAATAGCGCATTTCCTTTTCTTTTCAGCCAGCATTTCAATGGTTTTGATCAGCATCGTAGTTTTTCCCGAACCGAGAAATCCCGTAAACAGAATAATTTCCGGTCGTCCTTTTTTTATCTCTCCCTCGTTCTTAAACATTAAAATAGCCCTCTTTCTTCCCTAAAAGTTCATTCACTATATCGATGGCTCCAAAAACATCTTTTCCAAAACCATTTGCCCCAATTTCATCAACATAATCCTGGGTCACCGGACCTCCTCCAACCACAATGTTGAGATTCTCCCGTAATCCCTCATTGATCAATGCTTTAATAACATTTTTAAACTCGCCGATGGTAGTGGTTAGTAGTGCCGACATGGCCAGAACATCCGGTTTATACCTTAGAATCGCCGAAATAAAATCATCTGCCGGAACATCAATACCCAAATCCACAACCTCATAACCATCGCCCTGGAGGCTCATGGATACCATGTTTTTCCCGATATCGTGCAAATCACCGGCAACCGTTCCAATTACGACCAAGCCCTTTTTTTTCGATAATTCTGATTCAATTAACAAAGGCTTCAAAACATAAAGACTCGCGTGCATGGCCCGAGATGACATCAAAACCTCGGGTATATAAATATTCCCGGCTCTGAATTCCTTTCCTATTTTATCCATGGTTGGAATGAGTGCTTTTTTTATGATGATTTCCGAATTTATACCCTCTAGAAGCGCCTTTTCGGTTTTGTTTTTGACAAGCTCTGCATTACCATCAATTAGGCCTTCTTGTATTTCTTTGATTAAAACATCCATCAATTTCTCCTCTTATTAATCACCTGATACTTTTAAAGGCTATGTCTGAATTGTGTTGGCGTCATTCCTTCATTTCGACGAAAAACTTTTGAAAAATAGCTGCCATCGGTGTAACCAAGATTTGATGCAATTTCTTCGATTTTAAAGCGAGGATTATGCAGCATTTTTTTTGCTTCGTCAAGCTTTACTTTTGTCATATATTCCATCACTGTCATGTTTTGACTTTCTTTAAAAATATGACTCACATAAAAAGGACTTAAATATACAGAGTCTGCAATCTCCTCAAGGGTCATATTTTTTTGATAATTATTCCTGATAAAGCCTTTAAGACCTTCAATAGTGATCCGATTTTTCAATTTACTCTGGTTTCGGATCTCTTCTAAATACAGTTCTAATATCGATGATGCCGCCATATTAATTTCTATGATGCTATAGGCGTTATTCAGTTCCTGCATGAAATTGGCATTGAGCCTAATGGATTTTTCCGGATCAACCCCAGTTTCCACGGAAGCCCGGGACATAACCACTACCAACTCAAAAATACGTCCTTTAATAATTTGAATTTTTCCATGACTTTCGGAAAAAATATCCGATACCATCACCTTGAATATTTGCCGGCACTGTTTTAAATCATTTAATTTGATTTTACCGATTAAGGCCTTTTCTTTTTCTAAAAAGAAATTTAAACTCTGACTGTTTAATTTTTCTTCAAGGTTTTTACGGGTCTGTATTTCTTCATTGAGTAAAAATTGCTGTAATTCCAGTTCTTTCTTATGATGAATGCTTTCCCATCCGGCTCTTACAATGTAGTTTGCAATGAGATAAAGCAATGAAGCGGCACTTTGGACTTTATCACCGGAAACAACCTGGAGCTCTTTGGCGGCTTTAAATAATTCCTTGAAATCATCGGTGAGACAGCTGTTCATCTCTTCAAGTTCTATCCAAAAAAATTCTTCGGGTTCCCACATTAAAACCTGTCCGCAGATGATGGTTCCTAAATTCTTTCCATCGATAATAATCGGTGCTGCCCATTCGATCAAACCGGCCGGACATCTAAAAATATAGGGTTCATCAAAAATCGCCGCTTGCTTGCCTGCTCTGGCATAGGATCCCACACAACGATGGATACCTTTTTCTTTTTCCATTTTCCAGATCATATGACAAAATTTGCAATTTTTTTGGGCATCTCTTCTTGAAAAAATCGAATGGCCTTCAACATCAACAATATTAGCTGTCATCCCGGTTACGGTTGTGAAAGCATCCAGTATTTTTATAATCACTTCCTTGTCGACAAGTTGTAATAAATGATCCCTGCTTGATAAAGCTCCATAGTTTCTCTTATGCAATTCATTTTTCACTTCTTTTACTCCTTTAATCGACATATTGTAAACGTATAAAACTCTTATATTAAGAGTATAACACTTCAACCACTATTAAAAGGTATAATCTTGCTATTATTTGTATGATCGTGTTAGTCGATTCTTTCAGCTTTCTGGTTAAATCAAAAAAAAAGAGCCGAAGCTCTTTTTTTGATACTAGGCTAGTGGTGAAAAGGCACTTTTATCAACACCGCATTCTGGGCATACCCAATCATCGGGAAGATCAGAAAAAGCTGTTCCCGGGGTCACACCATTGTCTGGATCACCTACCTCAGGATCATAAACATAGCCACATACGTCGCATTCGTATTTTTGCATTTTAATTCTCCTTTATTAATAAATTTGATTTATAAATTCATTATATTCATTCTCAAATAAATTTCAATCTTTTTATTGAAAACTTTTATTTTCCTTAAATCTAATTTTCTAAATATAGTTAACTAAATTTGCCGCACCGATAATTCCGGCTTCATTTCTAAACCTGGCCAGAACAATTTCCGGTGTGGCAAAATCCGGATAGGTTAAATATTTTTTTGTGGCCAGACTAATTTTTTCAAGCAGAAATTCTCCCGAATACGACAATCCGCCGCCGATTGCGTAAATTTCCGGATCCACCAGATCACTGATATTGGAAATTGCCATACCCAGGTATTCAGCCAACCGATCAATGGCCTCCAGTGCCAACGCATCCCCGGACTTCGCCTCATTTACAATGAATTTCGCATCCATCATTTTCGCTTTTTCTAGAGAAGAACGCACTCCCTGCTTTAGTCTCATATCACAATATCGCACCAAAGCGGTTGCTGATGCAAAAGTTTCCAAACAACCATTTTTCCCACATTCACAGGAATAAAAATTCTTACCCATAACCATATGCCCGACCTCACTGGCAACACCGTGGGCTCCGGTAATGATCTTATGGTTAAGAATAAGACCGCCGCCAACCCCGGTACCCAGAGTAATCATCATGGCATTGGCCTTACCGCCAAGACTCCCAAAAGCGGACTCGGCAATACAGGCAGCAGTGGCATCATTGACGAGTAGAACCTTAACTGTTAACCTGGCTTCCAAGTCTTTTTTCAATGCCACATTTTTCCATTCAAGGTTCGGACAGGACAAAACGGTGCTGCCATCCTGGGATAAAATTCCGGGAATCCCTATGCCAACAACCATTTCCTCTGGTGCTAATTCCAGAAGGCAGTTAATTAAATCTGTTAAATCATCCAGTACGCTCGCGTATCCCCGGTGACTTTCAGTCATTTTAAAACACTCTTCTAAAATATCACCCTGTGAACTGACAATCCCACCTTTAATGGTGGTCCCGCCTAAATCTATGCCAATGCCCATAATGCCCCCGATCCGATGTTGTTTTTTCTTTATTATACATTAGTTGATAGGGGAAATAGAAGGTTTCTTCAGAACTTGCTTAAAATCTTCATGCCGTACCACTTTTCAGCGCTGTTTCTTTTTTTTAGAAATCGAATAGATCAGATTGCCACCTAAAATCATGGCCACAAAATAACCGATAACTCCCAAAGCTGGGATTCCCAGGATTTTCGGGGTCATATCTGTAGTGGCAATAAAACTAGAGCTGATGAGCAAGGCGGCTGTAATCACACATGTAACAATTTTATTTACCATTTTATCAATTTCTCCCAAGGGTTCTTCAGATCCCAACAGCTCTAAATTAACCTTGAGCTGACCCTTATTTGTCTGCCTGAGCAGATCGGAAATCTGGCCGGGAATGTCAATTGACTTATCTTCTGAGATTAAAAACCTACGGCCATTGGTTTCAATGAACTTTTGTAAATCAAAATCCTTTAATTCTTGGCCGGTCATATGATTTGTCATAATACTGACAATATTAATTTCCGGAGTAACTACGGAGATCACACCTTCAATGGTAATCACACCACGGCTTAACATACTGATGCCGCTGGGCATGGCGATATGATTATCCCCGGCAATGCGCATCATTTCTTCCATTACCCTGCCGATATTTACATTGCTCAAATCTTCTGTGCCATACTCCTGAAGCATCATATCAATATCTTCATAGAGTTTAGCGTGATTGATACGCGGTCCTTTATGGACCCCCATGGCTAAGATAACCCCTTCCAGGGATTCAATGTCACTAATGGCAATGGCCTTGACACTCCGTCGGAAAAGGCCCATATCCCGTTTAGATAGGGTCCCCATCATTCCCAAATCAATCCAGATGATTTGTCCATCGCGAATGATAATATTGCCGGGATGAGGATCCGCCTGAAAAAATCCATCATCAATGACCTGTTTGACGAAGTTTTCCGCAAATTTTATACCAATTTCCTTTAAATCATAGCCGGCTGCAATTAAGGCCTCTGTCTGATCAATTTCAATGCCCTCAATGTACTCCATGATTAATACCTTTGATGTGGTATATTCATCATAAATCAGCGGGCAGCTCACATAATTAATATCCTGATTCAGCTTAAAAAAGCGATGGGCATTTTGAGCTTCATTAAGAAAGTCCATTTCCAGTTTAGCAGTATTCCAAATTTCATCCAAAATCATCCGAAAGTCCACTACATTGCCCATACCGCTGGCAATATTCAGCACCCCCACGGCCCTTTGGAGCAAAACAATATCCTGGGCCATCACATCGTAAATGCCAGGTCTTTGAATCTTAACCACGACCTTGGATCCGTCTTTTAAAACAGCGGCGTGAACCTGGGCAATGGATGCCGATCCCAGGGACTCTTTATTAAATTCCAGAAAGATATCTGCCATTGACCTGGAGTATTCGTTTTCCATCACACCGATGACGGTTTCGTAGGCCATGGGTTTCACCTGAGTCCTGAGCTTTTCCAGTTCCTTGCAATATTCTCTGGGCAAAACATCCTGTCGCATGGAAAGAATCTGACCGACTTTAACAAAGGTCGGCCCCAGATCTTCGAGGATTAGTCGCAATTTCTCTGGGGTCAACCCTTTGGTAATGTCCTGCTTAACCAAAATCGAAAGGATTTTTTTCATCCTTTTGCCATTGGTTTTTTTTGGCTTTTCTTTTTTGCGCTTTCTAACCATGCTAAAAACCATTGCTGTTATTGATCCTCTTCGGTGGAAGCACTTTCTTTTTCATACATTGCGTTTTTTTCCAGCATTGCTATTTTTTCTTTAAGAATTTGAAGATCATCGATGTTCATATCATCTAATTTCGCCGCAACTTCGTCCACTAACGGTTTGGCTTCCGCTTTTTTTGCAGCAGTATTTTCTTTGATGGTTTCTTTAATATTGTGTTTTAATTCTTCATTCAGAATTTTGCCCTGTTCCACGGTCAGCTCGCCCTTTTCCACTAATTCCTCAATAAGAACCTTCGATTTCTCAGCGGTCATTGCCATCGCTCCAACACCGAACAAAAATATTTTTTTTAAATCTTCGCTAATATCCGTTAACATTTCTTCACCCCTCAATGATATTTTAATACAACTCTAATTTTATTATACCCTTTCAACTTGAGAACAAACAGTAAAATAAGATCTTTATGAACTAAGATTCCAGGCGAAATCCTTTATTTATCAAAGCATTTCGAATTTCTTCAATATGGTCATAGTTTCGTGTTTCAAGTTCAACCCGTAAAAAGCAGCCATTGATATTCGATGCTTCATTGCTCCGTTCATGATGAATTGAAATGACGTTGCCACCCAAGTCCGCAATAATCTGAGATACACTCTTAAGTTGTCCGGGCTTGTCAAGCAGTTCAATGTTCAGAGAACAGGTTCGCCCCGAGGTAAGCAGACCCCGTTTAATAATCCTGGATAAAATAGTAACATCAATGTTTCCTCCGGAAACCACACAAACCACCTTTTTCCCGGCAACCGGAACTTTTCCAAACATGGCGGCGGCAACCGCCACTGCCCCGGCACCTTCGGCAATAAGTTTTTGCTGTTCAATAAGAGTAAGAATTGCCGTTGAAATCTCATCCTCAGTGACAGTCACAATCTCATCAACATATTTGCAGCAAAGTTCAAAGGTGTTTTTCCCAGGTTCCTTTACCGCAATGCCATCTGCAATAGTAGAAACCTCAGACAAGCGCTGTATTTCATTGCTCGCCAATGAGTTATACATGCTTGGCGCCCCACAGGCTTGAACCCCGTAAATTTTCACTTCCGGCTTCAGTGATTTTATAACATAAGCGATCCCCGAAATTAATCCGCCGCCGCCCACCGGAACGATGACAGCGTCCATTTCCGGCAGGCTTTCAAGCAGTTCCAGGCCAATGGTTCCCTGACCTGCAATAACATCTTCATCGTCAAAAGGATGAATAAATATATACCCTTTTTCTTTTTGAAGCTCCAGGGCCTTGGCATAAGCCTCGTCATATCCTCCTTCAACCAAACAGACCTCGGCACCATAAGCCTTGGTTGCTTCAACCTTGGAAATGGGCGCCCCATCCGGGAGACAGATCAGAGCTTTGATATTGTTGATAGCAGCGGCCATAGCAACCCCTTGGGCATGATTTCCGGCAGAACAGGCAATAACCCCTTTGGCCTTTTCCGCTTCGCTGAGCTGGGAAATTTTATAACAGGCACCCCGAACCTTGAAGGACCCAGTAATCTGCAAATTTTCAGTTTTTAAGTAAATGTCGCTGCCCGGATGAATTTTCGGGGCATGAATCAAATCCGTGGGACGGATGTATTTTTTAAGTGTGAATGATGCGTGGTAAATTTTATCAAGTGTTAACATTTCTCTTCCTCCTATATGAACCTCTATTATACCCCTATTTGGTACTCTGGCAAAATAAAAAAAAGGCCGTGGCCTTCTTACGTGTGTCGACAAACCTCGTCGCGGATATTTATTTATCGTTGTCCTCTGGACGAGTTTGCCAGTAAAACATACTCCAGACTATAGAAATAACACAAAAGTAAGTCCTGGGGACAATCGTAACATCAGTTGTCGGCATCATGGCGAACAGGCCTAAGCCTGTCCGATCATGCAGCCGACAACGATTTACCATTGTCCCCAGGACGGTTTTGTCAGCGGCCAAGGCCTTTTTTACTCTGTTTTCGCTGAATAAGCAGGGTACCAATTAATAAACCACACTGAAAAGAAAACTCCGGGGATTAGCAGCAGCTGTGGCAGAATTGCTGCATAACTTTCCATTGCCGTACTCGTTAACCATAGGGCAATGCCTCCTTGAATCAGGAAAAGCAGTGCCCAGATGACGGTGAGTATGCGATTTGTTTTAAGAAACAAAATATTTTTCAAGGCATTTCTGCCACTGAAAAAATGAGTATAATCCGCGGTTAAAGGCACCGTTTTAAAGGCCGAGACCATCCAAATTACAAATAATGCCATAAAGGCTGAAAAAGCAATGGTAACACTGTTATAGCCAATGCTCCAGGGTACTGTTATCAGGGTGAATACTGAAAAAAACAACAGTGTCGCTTTATCAAAATAAACGAGTTCTGAGCCCTTTTTTATGGAACATAGGATTCCACTAACGAGTAAGGGAACGATGACCCCGAGAAAAGGATTGTTTTCGGTGATAAAAAAGCAGGCCAGCCATGGAATCATGGTTAAAATAAACCAATAAGGGGTATTTTTAAAGACAACGGGGATGAGTTTTTTCTGTTTTTCCGGGAACAGGGCTAAATTTCCAAATAACCCGTCCATCAAAGCATTCATCAGATCAAAGTCTCCGGCAACCATATATTTTTTCTCAATTAATGCTTCAGCCGCATCAATTTTACCTTCTAAAAGCCTTTCCCAATTTGTAAAATGGGTAGTAATCCGGGTGGTTTCCTGAGTAAAGTCATTTTTTAAAAGTGTGCACTGATCATCATTAATCACAAGTTGATAGCTTTCTTTAAGATCTGTAAAATCCATTTGTAAAACCGCATCAAGACCGGGACGAATCTTTGGGTTAAATGCAGCACGCATTTGTTTCATAAAACTCCAGGCAATGAGACCACCATCTGATTCCGCTTCGCGGATATCCTCAACACCCCAACTTAGATTAGATACTTCTAAAAATGCGGGAATATCAACAAAAGGCTTTGTCAAGCCTTCTTTTATACTATCTGAGATACTTAACCGATCAATATATTCTCTGCCAGCAACCTTAACCAATTCAAGATATGGTCCGGTAAAATTGTCTAACTGGGATATTCCCAGCAGTTCACCTTCAACACAAAGAATTTTTTCCCATTTGCCAAGGCCAAACAAATTATCAAATTGTTTTTCGACACCCTCATAATTGTTTTCCACTGAAGGAAATCCACAGGTGCTGATGAGTATATGCTTTTTATCGGTCATTTTTTCAGGATTTCGATAAGGATGTCCGTACATACCACCACCCTCTGGATCAATGAATGGTAAAAATACCGGGAGTGTACGTTCCATAAATTTTTTCATACTGCTTGTTATCCCATAATGGTAAAGTGGTGTGGCCCAAATGACGATGTCGGCTTCTTCATACATGGGCAGAAGCTCATCCATGTCATCCTCCTGTACGCATTGCCCTGGAGTTATGGTCCAACAGCCAAAACAACCGGTACATGGGTTAATATTTTTCTCATTGAGGTTGATAGTTTCTATTTTCACATCCTGAGCAATATCCGAAACCCCACTCAGAAAACGTTCCACTAGCTTCATGGTAAAGCTTTGATTGTTTTTAGGACTGCCATTTAATACTAATATATTATGCATTTTTCCTCCTTTGTTTTCGCTTTGCTTTCGAATTTTATTGCATTTTAATTATAACAAAGAATACTCTGGTAGAATACCCCCTAATTGGATTATAATGGAATCAACATGATACGATGGTTCGTAATCAAACATTAATGTGTCATGTCTCATATTGACACATTAATCTGTCCCAATATGAGACATGACGCAGATTTTTCTATTTTTTCGTGATCATAAACGTCTGTTTTTTGAGGTTTTTCTGGAATTTTCTTTTTGGCATAAAAATTGCTTATTTATAATAGTATCCATGTGTTTGGATAAATAAGTGGTTTAAATGTACCAAAAGGAGATTATCATGAGTAAAACAAAAGTATCCGTTGTAAAGGTTGAAAAACCTGAAGGTAACGCTCAATTCATGGCTGGAAAATATGTTCGCAATGAAGAAGATGTAAAAAAAATTAAAGCTGCTGTTGCAGAAGCAGTTGAATTGGCTATTGGTTCCCTTGATACTATTATTAAAAAAGGTGATATTGTCTTAATCAAACCTAATCTTGCTTTCCAGGCTCCACCAGAAAGCTTTGCGGTTGTTGATCCCCGAACCATTGAAGCTGTTGTCTCTTACATTAAAGAAAACTCCAAAGCAGCCAAGGTTGTTGTTGGCGATAATCCCTCTTTGGGCATGCATGTTGGCCGTGCAAAACCGGCCTTTAAGGATTCCAAAATGGAAGAAGCGGCAAAACTTGGAGGCGCCGATGAAGTCATCTACTTTGATGAAACTGAAGTCGTTCCTGTGGAAGTTGAAGGCGCAGTAGTATTCAAACACGCAACTGTATTCAAACCGTTCCTTGACGCCGACGTTGTTATCAACCTTCCTAAAATGAAAGTTCATTTAGCTGGAACCGTTACTCTGGGACTTAAAAACTGGAATGGTATTATTCCCAACTGTCATCCCAATGATCAGCAACAGGGCGCCCACCGTATTGATTTAGGCCAGAAAATGGCAGATCTCTACAAAATTCGAAAAGCGGATCTTGTCATCGTTGACTCGGTAATTGGAATGGAAGGTCAGGGACCTCACGCTGGCAGCCCCATCGAAATGAACCTGATTGTAGCAGGAACCGATACGGTTGCTGTGGATTCCGTTGCCGCCTCCATTATGGGCTTCCAACCCATGGAAATTCCTGCCATTCGCTGTGCCGGAGTTGAAGGATTGGGTGAAATCGACCTTGAAAAAATTGATGTGGTCGGCAATTCCATTGAATCCGTCATGAAACATTTCAAACGTCCCAACGGCGACCCTATTGGTATGTATAATGGACTAACCTGTGCAATGCAGCAAACCTGTCCCGGATGTTTTGTAAATGTTCGTGGGGCTCTTGATTCCTTTGCTCTCAGCGGCATTGATATGAAAACATTCCTAGAAAAAAATGGTGAAGTTATTGTTATTTCCGGTGGTGTTCCTGACTTCGAACCGGAGCTGTGTAAAGACAAAGACATATTTATTTGCGGCGATTGCTGGGAACTTTTCCCATCTGTCGATAAGGTTAAAGAAGGTGCGGCTCTTGCACGATCAGTTACCTATTACCCAGGGTGTGCGCCTGTTTACATCTTTGCTCAACTCAATGCCGACCTGCAAAAATTAGCAGCTGCCTGCTACACCTTCCCCTGCCCCAAATAAATAATATTTATCAAATTGATGCCAGGGGTGAAATTCCCCTGGCCTATTGTCTGTATGCACTGACGACACCACCTTTTTTTATGACCGGTATTCTCTATTTTAATTAAATAAAAAAGGAGCGTGAAGGCTTTGAAAATTCATACAGACTTTGAATTAATGAAGAGTACCTGGACTGATTTCGTGAATTCCGGCACAGTTGGCACTCATATTCGCAAACCGATTATCGATTCATGGATCCGCTGTCAGTCAGCCGGTCTTGATCCCAGAGATTCAAACCGAACCCCCACTGTCAGTGAGGAAAACTTTCAAAAACGACTCAAGCGCAACAAAATTCTTTTGGATGTCAGCATTCCCTTTATGGTCGAATTACAGGAATTTGTAAATAAATCAGGCTTTTCAACAACCCTTGCCGACCCCAACGGGGTTATTCTTGAACTCATCTGTGATCCGTCAATTTTAGAGGAGGCCTTTACAAAAAATCTGGTATGCGGCAGCATCTGGAATGAATCTATGGCTGGAACCAATGCCACCGGTTTATCCCTTGATCTGCGCCAACCCATACAGGTCATCGGTGCTGAGCATTATTATGAATGTTATCATGATCTGACCTGTTCCGCAGCACCGATTTTCGATGAAAATGGAAAACTTTTAGGGACACTTGATATGACGGGGCCAAAAGAACTGGCCTATCCACATACCTTGGGTATGGTTGTGGCCGCCGCCAAAGCCATTACCCGACAGCTTTGTATTGCCGAGTCCAACCGCCAAATTGATTTGACCAATCATTATCTCAGCACCCTCATTGATTCCATGTCTGATGGTGTGGTAGCCGTTGACGTCAAAGGGAAAATTATTGGCATCAATTCCCAGGGCGCCAAAATCCTCAAAACCACCACCTTTGATTCCTATGGAAAAAACATCCTGGAAATTATGGACGGTGAAACCATTCTCGATCACAATGGCAATACGCCAACATCGCCTGAGGAAAAACAAAAACATGTTGTAACCAAAAGTAAAAAAATCAACTGTCTTGTTAACAGTAAACTCATTCTCCATGACGATGGTAAGGTTGCCGGCGCCGTTGCAAAACTCACCGATATTAATAAAGCTGATTTTAATCAGGAAAAGAATTGTCGTAGAGGAACACGTTTTACCTTTGATGATATTATTGGTGACAGTTCAGACCTGCTCCGCTCGGTGCATCTGTCACAGATCGCCGCCAAAGGTACCGCCACTGTTTTATTACAGGGTGAAAGCGGCACCGGCAAAGAGATGTTTGCCCAAGCGATTCACAATGCCTATCAGTCGGACAAACCCTTTGTGGCCATCAACTGTGCCGGAATTCCCGAAACACTCATCGAAAGTGTGTTGTTCGGTTATGAAGAAGGCTCCTTTACCGGGGCAAGCAAGCATGGAAAAATGGGGAAGTTTGAATTGGCCCGGCATGGCACCATCTTTCTCGATGAAATTGGGGAAATGCCCATTAATACCCAGACCATTCTGCTGCGAGTATTGCAGGAGCGGTACATCCAGAGAATTGGCGGCGCTGTCGATATTCCCATTGACGTTCGCATTATTGCGGCAACCAATAAAAACCTGGCCGATGAAGTGAAAAAAGGGAAATTTCGAGAAGATCTTTACTATCGACTCAATGTTCTCCAGATAAATATCCCGCCGCTGCGGAATCGAAAGAAAGATATTCCGGTGCTGGCAAGCTTTTTTCTCAATGAAATTACGGCGGATTGCAAAAAATTCATTGAACCGCTTCACCCCTCAACTATTGCTACCATGCAAGAATACGATTGGCCGGGAAATGTCCGCCAATTTAAAAATGCCATTGAACAAGCCGTGAATTTCACCGAAACCAATCGGATTGACGAGTATTTTATCACCAGCTATTTGCCGAATTTAGACGAAGAATTAACGCCAATAAAACAAACCGATCCAATCCTGAAGGAATCCAGTGTCGACTTAAAGGGTCTCGAACTTATTACCATTAAAAAAGCATTGGCACTTTTTTCTGAACGGAAAAAAGCCGCTGAATTTTTAGGCATATCCCGAAGCACCCTTTATCGAAAAATGAAACTCTATCATCTGGAGGATTAGCCTTGAAAAAAAAACTGAACTGGATTGATCTTGGCTTAACTTCATATGAGATGGCCTTTGAAATCCAGGAAAAGCTTCACCAAGGCTGTGTGGCCGGTGTCTGGGAGGATACCCTGCTCTTCCAGGAGAATCACCCCATTATCACCCTGGGCCGCGGCAGTCATGAAAAGAACCTATTGCACACACCGGAAGAACTAAATGCCAGGGGAATCGACATCACATCAGTCAGCCGGGGCGGGGATATTTCCTATCACGGCAATGGCCAGCTGATTATCTCCCCGATTCTTCATTTTGATGGCTATGTCAAAGGCGCTCACCAATATGTGCGCTGCCTGGAACAGATCGTGATCAATCTGTTGAATACTTATTGCATCCCTGGAAAACGCATTAAAGGTCGCAGCGGTGTCTGGGTACTGGATCCCCAAACAGGCTTGGATAAAAAAATCGCCGCCTTGGGAATTGCAGTATCCCACGGGGTAACCCTCCACGGGATGTCGATTAATGTCAATCCTGACCTCAGCCATTTTTCCCTGATTATTCCCTGCGGCATTGAAGACCTGGGGGTAACCTCCATGGCAGAATTCGGTGTCGTCCCCCCCCCCCTTATCGAAATAAGAAATGCTTTTATACTGGCATTTAATGACATGTTCGGAACCCAAACCGCCGAACGAAAAATCGCAGAAATCAATAAAATTTAAGGAGAATTACCATGAAATATGAAATTATCGTACCTGAATTTGCTGAAGGTGCTGAAGAAATAAATATTCGTCAATGGATGGTTGCCGTGGGCGATACCGTAAAAAAAGGCGACAACATTGCCGAAGCAGCCACGGATAAGATTGCCATTTACATTGAAGCCCCGGCCGACGGAAAGATCACCGCAATTCTAGCCGAAGAAGGCGACCGTACTCTGGTTGGTCAAATCGTCGGCGAATTAGAGGGCTAGTTCCATGGCAGGCTTACATCAGGATAAAGTTATCATCATCACGGGCTCCTCACGAGGGATCGGCTATTCCTTTGCCGAATACCTGAGCAATGAAGGAGCCACCATCGTTATTATTGGCCGAAACCAGGAAACTGCCGATGCCGCCGCCGCAAAGCTGCCCACCAAAGCCATAGCGGTGCGCTGTGACATTTCCTCAGAAGAAGATGCCATTGCCATGGTGGAAACGGTTATGAATACCTTCGGAAAAATTGATGTGCTGATCAACAACGCCGGGATTTTTCCGGTTAAAACCTTCTCTGCCATGACCTTCGCCGACTGGAAGGAGGTCATTGATATTGACCTCAACGGTACCTTCATCGCCACCCATGCGGTTTACAAGGTTATGGAAAAACAGAAAAGCGGCAAGATTATCAACGTCGCTTCCATTGCCGGCCGGGTCGGCGGTTACGGCTTCACCCACTATTCCGCTGCCAAAGGCGGTGTGATCGCCTTTACAAAAGCACTGGCACGGGAGGCGGCCCGGCTTAATATTCAGGTAAATGCCATTGCACCGGGAGTAATTGAAACCGATATGGCCAAGTCCAACTTCCCTAAATACGCTCTGACCGAACATACTAAAAACACCCCGGCCGGACGCCTGGGCACCGAGGAAGATCTCTTTGGGATCGTCTCTTTCCTCTGTTCCTCCGGCAGTGACTACATCATCGGACAGACCATCGCCGTTGACGGCGGCTATACCATGATTTAGAAAATACTTTTTGTTTCCCCGCAGTGGGTTTATACTAAACAATTTTTACACTCTCCGTCGGACACTCTCCGAGATGTCCGCCTCGACGTTACAAAATTGTTTGTGGAAACTGACATCAAAGCAATTATTGTTCGATTCATTAATTTACTTTCCCATTTAAAAACAAAAAACTCATCCTTTTATAGTATTTTCATACTAT
>NZ_LGYO01000018.1 GCF_001263355.1 Acetobacterium bakii | reverse complement strand
TGCGAAATTCAAAAGAAACGAACAATGGTTGCTTTGATGTCAGTTTTCACAAACAATTTTGTAACGTGCAGGCGAACAGTTCATCGAACTGTCCGCCGTGCAGTGTAAAAATTGTTTCGTGTAAGCTGGCAGCGAAGCTCACGGTAGTTTCGCAATTACCTAAAAACTTAAATTTCAAGGAGAAAAAATGAGCTTATTAAACAAAACATTGGAAAAAATTGAACCTTTAAATGAACAAATGATGACGGTTTCCAAGGAACGGGTTGATTTTCTGTTGAAACCTGTGGGAAGCCTGGGTGTGTTGGAAGAAATTGCGGTTCAAATATCTGGGATCACCGGAGAAATGTATCCGGAAATTCGCAAAAAAGCGGTACTGGTTTTTGCCGGAGATCATGGCGTTTTTGAAGAAGGGGTTTCAGCTGCACCCCAGGAAGTTACCGGATTAATGGCCAATATGACCATTGCGGGAAAAAGCGGGGTTGGCGCATTAAGTAAGCAAGCCGGGGCCGATGTTTTTGTTTGTGATGTGGGCATGCTGGGTGAAGTTGATCCAAAATCCGGTATTTTAATGAAAAAAATCAGAAAAGGAACAGCAAACATGCGAAAAGGCCCGGCAATGAGCTATGAAGAAGCAATACTGGCACTTGAGACCGGCATTGATGTTGCTGAAAGAGCCATTAGAAATGGCTATAACATGTTAGGCACCGGAGAGGTTGGGATCTGCAACACGACCCCCAGTGCCGCAATTTTTGCTGTGCTTGGTGACGTTGATCCCGGAGAACTCACCGGCGCCGGAGCAAACTTATCTGAAGAAAAAATGGTTAACAAAGCCCAGGTCATCAGAGATGCCATTGCATTGAATAAACCGGATAAAAAGGATGCCATCGATGTATTGGCGAAGGTCGGTGGCCTTGAAATTGGCGCCATGGCCGGTGTGATGCTTGCGGGAGCAGCCCATAAGATACCGGTTGTCATTGATGGATTTATTTCCACCGCTTCTGCGGCTATTGCGATTGCTTTAAATCCAGATGTGAAAGGGTACCTCATTTGTTCCCATGCATCCGCAGAAAAAGGAGCCGCTTTTGGTTCTGAATTTATTGGGGCCAAACCATTCCTGAATATGGGAATGCGATTGGGAGAAGGCAGCGGAGCGGCTATCGCCTTTAATATTATTGAATGCGCCCTGTCAATGAATCGAGAAATGGCAACCTATGGCGATGTTGGGTTGGGCGTTGTATAGAAAGAATCTAAATTCCAGGAATTGATTGTCGCTAAATAATAAATTAAATAAGTAAGGAAAAATACCGATAAGATGGAAAGTCTTATGGGTATTTTTTTATTTAAAAATAAATATTTTGAAGAGTATGCCACAATTATAAAATTATGGCATGAAAATTGCATTAAAAGTGTGCAATGAAGAAAAAATTGAGTAATCAAATTTAGTTAAGGTGGTGTCTTTATCAAAGTGTGAAGTTAAAATTCGGGTAGGGTGATCATTGTTTTCAGGATTAATCAGTAATATCAAAATTATGAAAAAAGAGGAGAGTAAAGTATGCCAAAAGATAATTCTGGTGTCAAGTCAAAGTCGATTAAAGTTAAATTATTGATCGTTCCCCTATGCTCGGTATTGATCGGTATATTTGTGATCGGTGGCATTTCTGCTTATTTAACCAGAAACAGTTTACTTGCCGAGATGCGGGAAAATGGGTTTTCAGCATCCCAGCAGTTTGTTGATCGGATAGAGGACAATTCCGAAGCGCTTAAAACAATGAATGATATGATCGAAGAACAGATTCGAAGCATTGGTAATATTGTGATCGGAAATCAGGGGATTATTAATGATCAATACTTAACAACATTGGCACAGCAATCGGGTATTGATCAAATTTACTGGTTTAATCCTGCCGGGGAAATCATCAGTGCTGTTAATGGTGAATATGTCGGCTGGAAAGCTGCTCCCGGGGATCCGATTCATAATTTTATGATTAGCGGAAACACAGAATTTATGGAGGATATCCGAAAAAGCACGGAAACCGATGAAAGTTTTAAATTCGGTTATATCAAAACGGGTACCGGCGGATTTGTTCAGGCAGGGGTTACTGCAGACCGGGTCATGGAGCTTACGCAAAAGTTTGGTTATCAGGCTTTGATTGATGAAATGTCTTCTGCTGATAGTATTGTTTATGCGACGTTTGTTGATAAAAATCTGGTCGGAATTGCAGACAGTAATCCTGATTTAATTGGCAAGAGTTATGCGGAGAATGAAAACATCAAAGCCTCAGCCCTAGAGGGGAAATCCAGTGCCTTCGAGTATTTTTATGATGTGGAGCAAATCGATGTTTATGATGTTTTATATCCCGTTGTGATCAACGGTGAGTTGGTGGGGGCTTTGGACATTGGGTATTCCATGAGCACCATCAATGCTGCGATTTCTAAAAATATCACGCTGGTTTTCATTGCCGGAATGCTGGTGTTTTTTATTGTTGGGTTTATTTTATATAAAATCTCTGCTTCGATTACCAAACCTGTTGTTGAGATGAACCATATGATTAAAGAAATGAGCATGGGTCATTTGGGGATGCGTTTAAATATAAAAAATAGGGATGAAATCGGAGAAATGGCAATAGCCATGGATCAGTTTGCCGAGGATCTTCAACATGTGTTTATTGGTACACTGAAACAGATCTCCGCCGGTGATGTGTCCGCTGAAATCCAGGCAAAGGATGATTTGGATGAGATTACCCCGGCATTGAAACAGACCATTGAGACCATCAAAGGTCTTATCACAGAAGCCATCATGCTGTCCCATGCTGCGGTGGAAGGCCATTGGGATATCCGAGGCAATGCCGAGGCTTTTCGCGGCGGTTTTAAAGAAGTTGTTGAAGGTGTAAATGCCACCCTGGATACGGTGGTTGATAAGATGATCTGGTATGAATCCATTATCGATGCGGTACCATTCCCTATTCACGTCACCGACAATGATATGAAATGGACCTTTATGAACAAGCCTTTTGAAGCGATGATGATCAATAATAATGTGATTACCGACCGGACCGAAGGCTGCGGCATGGACTGCTATAATGCCGGCGCCAACATCTGCCGCACCGAAGGTTGCGGGATCAGACGACTGGTCGATCAGGGATTAGCCGACAGTTATTTTGAATGGTACGGCCGTAACTATAAACAGGATACTGCCTATCTGATGGATGCCAAAGGCGCAAAAGTAGGCTTTGTGGAAGTCGTCACCGATTTAACCGCGATCATCCGGGTCAGCGACTATACCAAAAATGAAGTCACCCGATTGGGCAATAACCTGATCCGTTTATCAGAAGGGGATCTGGCCTTTGATATGGCTGTCGGTGCCGCCGATGAATACACCAAAGAAGTCAGCGCCCAGTTCAACGAAATCAGAAACAGTCTCGAAGAAGTGCAAACCTCGGTTGAAAACCTGATCAGTGATACGGTTATGCTGGCCCAGGCCGGCATCGACGGCCGACTGAATACCCGGGCGGATGCCAGCCGCCATCAGGGCGACTTTGCCAAAATTGTTGACGGCGTTAATGCCACCCTGGACGCGGTGATCGCACCGGTTCAGGAAGCCTCCGACACCTTAAAAGAACTGGCCCGGGGGAACCTGAATACTGGCATGGTTGGCAATTACAACGGTGACTACACGGTTATCAGAGACGACATGAATCAGACCATTGGCTTCTTAAAACGCTATGTGGATGAAATTACCCAAACCTTGGAAAAAGTGGGTCAGGGAAATCTGGACCTGGAAATTACCGCGAACTATCTGGGGGATTTTTCAGCCATCAAAGCGGCAATCAATGGGATTACCACGAGCATCAGTATCACCATGAAAGATATTGATGATGCCGCCTCGCAGGTTGAAATCGGCGCCAGACAAATCTCCGATGGCGGCCAGGCACTGTCCCAGGGAACTACCGAACAGGCCAGCTCCATTGAAGAGCTCACTGCTTCGATTGAAGAAGTGGCCGGGGAAACCAAGAAAAACGCCATGCGGGCCAATGAAGCCAATGAACGGGCGGTTGAGGTGCATAAAAATGCGGAAGTGGGAAATTCTCAAATGGAAAAAATGGTATCCGCCATGGTGGAAATCAACGATTCCTCCAGGAATATTTCCAAAATCATCAAGGTTATTGACGATATTGCCTTCCAGACGAACATTTTGGCCCTCAATGCGGCAGTAGAAGCTGCACGAGCCGGACAGCAGGGGAAAGGTTTTGCGGTGGTCGCCGAGGAAGTTCGTAATCTGGCAGCCCGGAGTGCAGTCGCCGTGATGGAAACAACGGTTCTGATCGAAGGCTCAATTGAAAAAGTACAAGAGGGGTCCAAAATTGCGGATGAAACCGCGGTCAGTTTAAGCGAAATTTTAAGGGAGATTGAAAAAGTCGCAGGTTTGGTGGGAACCATTGCCCAGGCGTCCAATGATCAGGCTTCGGAGATCGCCCAAATCAACCAGGGCATCGAACAGGTCTCCCAGGTGGTTCAGACTAACTCAGCCACTGCCGAAGAAAGCGCTGCCGCCAGCGAAGAGCTGTCGGGCCAGGCCTTAATGCTTAAAGAAATGGTGGGTGCCTTTAAGCTCAAATAAAAATCAGAATACGGGAAAAATAAAACCATTGTTTTAAAACAGCCCTTTGGATTCGTTAAAATACGAAGCCAAAGGGCTGTTTAATTTTATTTTGCAAGGGGTGTTTTTTGGAAACCGCTTCGTATATGGCGTGCAAAAAAACAAGACAGCGCAAAAAAAATGGCGCAAAAAAATGTTGAAACGAAGACTTGAAACAAGGAATCAGATTTAAAGCTAAATTAGGATGAGTTAATGGCGCTAAAATACTTCAAAAAAATAAGAACTCAAAAATAAGCGCATAAAAGCCTATTAAACAGGCATAAAAAAAAATACAGTCATATTATACTTATGGCACAAAAATTGCTTTAATTATAGAGTGGTGAAAAAGAAGGTGACAGAGATTGATGGATTAAAGGTGGTGCGATGATTAGGTATAAAAATAAAATTTGAACTAGGGACAATTATATTTAAAGTGAGGTTACATTAATGGAAAATCAAATGAACAAAACCTATCGAATGGATGGGATCGCAATTATTATTGCAATGATTGTTCTGTGGGCGGTATTAATCTTTGTAATGCTGAAGATTGGCGACATCACACCGAATCAGCCATTAAAAGCGATGATTTTTACAATCGGAATA
Organism: Acetobacterium bakii; assembly: GCF_001263355.1. GTDB lineage: Bacteria > Bacillota > Clostridia > Eubacteriales > Eubacteriaceae > Acetobacterium > Acetobacterium bakii. The sequence continues at coordinate 17,898 of NZ_LGYO01000018.1, read as the reverse complement.
CTGGTGGGTGTTTTTGCAACCGCTTCTTCAATGGCAGTGCTGATTCATTTAAAGAAAAACAAAAAAACTTTATATGTTAGTGAAATGACTGAAAAGAGATGAAAGAAATGAAAAAAACAAAAGAAAAAAAACTGGCGCTGGAAATATTTGATTCCCTATTTATTATGCTTTTGTGTTTTGCCACATTGCTCAGTGCAATGCTGCTCAAAAACAACAGTGGGGCTGGGTTAGATTACACAATTCACGTAAAAACACTGATCACAACATTTCTGGGGCTGGCAATATATTTGCTGTATATGCTTAATCGTTCGGATAAAGGCTTAAAGACAATGATAAATTACATTTATCCAACTGAAAAATTCAAAGAGGAGGATAAAAAATGAGCTTTTGGAGTGTGATGAATTATGTTGCCTGGGGATTGAGTGCATTTATTGTGATCTTGTTTATTGTTGATATAGTGCGAGTGAGAAAAGGCCGGTACAACAATGGAAATTAAGTTTGTTTGCCTTAAGAGCGAGGTTTAATGATGGAGAAAATGACTGAATCGCACTTGCCAAAAGTTCTTGGGCCGGTACATGTATGGGCATTAGGAGTAGGAATTGTTTTAGTTGGGCAATTTATGGGGTGGAATTTTACCATCGCCAAGGGCGGGTCTCTGGGCGCCATCATTGCCTGTTGGACGATTGGGATAATGTATGTTTGTCTGATTATGATCAATACAGAAATGGGTTCGGTTATTCCGGAAGCCGGTGGTCAGTATGCAATGGCGAAATACCTTTTAGGGCCGCTGGCGGCTTTTAATGTTGGCTTGATGCTTGTTTTTGAGTATGTCATGCTTGAAGCGGCCGATGCTTTGGTGGTGGGCGAAATATTAAAAACCCTTAGCCCGGATGTCCAGGCGCTGCCGTATATTATTTTAAGTTTATTGCTATTAACCTATTTGAATTACCGGGGTGTTCACGCCACATTGAATTTGAATATCATATTGACAGGCGTCGCCTTTTTAACTATTATCATACTTTTGTTTACCACAAAATTCTATTCGCCGACAGAAAGCATGCTGAATCTAAAGGCGTTAACCAATGGTCTTCCCTATGGCGCTATGGGGATTTTAGGAGCATTGCAGTTTGGCTGCTGGTTCTATTTGGGTATCGAAGGAACGGTTCTGGTTGCTGAAGAATGCAAGTCAACCGGGCGCGCCCTACCGTTAGGCGCAATCACCGGTTTAGTCACATTAATCATCGGCGCGACTATAACATGGTTTGTATCATCGGGCTTGGTTGAATCCTCAATCCTGGCCAAATCAACCTATCCTTTGTTTGATGCAGCCATTGCAACCAATAAACCGCTTATCATCAACATATTGTTTATGGGGACAATGCTTGCGTGTTTGGCCAGTGCTAATGGGTGCATTGCCGACGCCAGCCGCGCCTGGTATTCCATGGCGAGAGATACGCTCATTCCCAAATCTTTTGCAGTACTTCATCCCAAATACAAGACGCCCTATGTCGCCATTTTATTTTTGCTGCCTATTTCGCTGGCGTTTGGATTCACCGGTTTGCTGGACCAGGTTATCACATTCTCAATTTTCTCGGCCCTGTTAGTTTATATATTAACGGCATATATGATGATTAAATTTCGAAAGATGTATCCCATTGGGAGTATCAAAAGGGGTTATGAGGCCAAGTGGCATCCAGTGCCGTCGATTATTGTGTTGATTTTATCCGGGGCAACCCTATTTGGTATGTATTTTGGTTATTGGATTAATCTTGTGGCAGGATTTACATTCTATCTGCTGGCATCAATATGGTTTGTTTATTACCGTTCGAAATTTTTGGATTATAATACCTTTATGTCAAAAGGTGTTTCCAATTGGCCTCGTCCAGAAGGTTATTAATAATGGGGGAGGTTTTAATGAATATATTGAAGAATAAAAAATTTAAAATGTGGATGATTGTCATATCAAACCTTTTGATACCAAGTTCCGGTTATGTTTTTATTGGGCGATCTTCCAGAGGGCTGATGATGTTGATGTGGATGTTTGTATTGGGATACATAACCTTGCATTTAAATATTTACAATCCCGGGATTCCGGAAATCAATAAATATTTTGGGGCCATTGCCGTATGGATCGCATCTGTATTTGAAGTTTATAATTTTGCGAGAAAAGCCATAAAGTAAGTTGAATGCTTCAAAGCCCAAAAAATTCTTGACAATATTTTGAAGTTAGTAATATAATGGACGATATAGTCAAAAACTATGATTGAGGAAAGTAATTTTCATTAAAGTCTGCAGAGAGTCGGTAAGGGTGAAAGCCGATGGTGATAATGATGATGAAGTTCCCTCAGGAGTTGTTTTGCTCAACAGGATTGAACGATCCTTATTAGGCAAAACCGGTGACTCTTGCCGTTATCAGAAGAGGGAACATGAACCATTATGGTGGGAGTGTTCGGTAACAAGGGGATTATTAAATAATCAAATTAGGTGGTACCGCGAGTAAGGCTCGTCCTTTTTACAAGGACGGGCCTTTTATAATTTTCAAACATCATACCTGTTCAAATGATATAATAAAGAAAATTCAGGAGGAAATAATGTACTGGAATAAAAGCTACGAATGCATGCCCAGAGAAAAACTACAGGAGCTTCAATTGGAACGTTTAAAACGAATGGTGTCGCGAATTTATCATGACGTTCCATTTTATCGAAACAAATTTCAGGAATGCGGCATCATGCCTGAGGACATTCAGTCGCTTGCGGATCTTCAAAAGCTGCCTTTTACCACTAAGGTTGATTTGCGAGACAACTACCCTTATGGTCTTTTCACAGTGCCGTTGGAGCAGATCGTGAGGATTCACGCTTCTTCAGGCACCACTGGAAAACCGACAGTGGTGGGATACACACGAAATGACATTGCTACCTGGTCGGAACTGATGGCGCGTTCGTTGATGGCGGCCGGGGCACGTCCCCATTCGGTGATTCAAAATGCCTATGGCTATGGTCTGTTCACCGGAGGCTTAGGTGTTCATTATGGGGCCGAACGACTCGGCGCTTCGATTATTCCAATTTCCGGAGGGAACACCGCAAAACAGATTATGATTATGAAGGATTTTGGTTCTACGGTATTAACCTGTACACCTTCCTATGCTATTTATCTGGCAGAGGTATTAAAGGAGCAGGGCATTGATCCCGAAGCTCTAAAACTAGAGGTCGGTATTTTTGGTGCTGAACCCTGGTCTGAAAATATCCGCAAAGAAATTGAGAAAAAATTGAAAATTAAGGCTTATGATATTTATGGCTTGTCTGAAATTATGGGACCGGGAGTTGCCATTGAATGTGAATGTCAAAATGGCCTCCATATGTGGGAAGATCATTTTATTCCGGAAATCATTGATCCGGTTACCCTGGAAGTTCTTCCACATGGCGAACAGGGTGAGCTGGTTATCACCACCATCACAAAAGAAGGGATCCCGATTCTGCGTTACCGAACCCGGGATATAACAAAGATTATCGACGAGCCTTGTGCCTGTGGCAGAACCCATTTAAGAATCTCTCGATTGCAGGGACGAACCGATGATATGCTTATTATTCGCGGGGTCAATGTTTTCCCAACCCAGATTGAAAGTGTTCTCCTTGAAGTGAGCGAAGTGGAACCCCACTATCAATTGGTTGTCAGAAGAGATGGATCCCTGGATACGCTTGAAGTTAAGGTTGAACTCAGCGAAACCTTGTTTTCAGATAAAATCAGTAATCTCGAAAAACTGGAACGTCGCATTAAAGAGCGCATTAATTCGGTTACCGGCATCAATGCCAAGATATCCCTTGTTGAACCTAAAAGCCTTCCTCGAAGTGAAGGCAAAAGCCAACGGGTTGTTGATTTAAGAAAAATTTAGGAGGAAAAAAATGATTCGACAAGTATCAATTTTCATGGAAAACCATGAAGGCCGTCTAAACAATTTATTAAAGATTCTGGCAGAAAACGATATTAATATTCGTTCGTTAAACATTGCCGAAACCATGGATTATGGAATTGTCCGTTTGATTTTACAGGAAACGGATAAGGGTTTGGGAGTTCTGAAGAAACATAATATTATGAGCTCATTAACCCCTGTTCTGGCCGCGGAAATTTCCGACCAACCGGGAGGACTTAGCATTTTGGTGGATGCATTAACCAGGGAAAAAATTAATATTGTCTATGCTTATTCGTTTCTGCCTAAAAAAACGGATAATGCCATTATTATTATGCGAGTTGATGATGAGGTTCTGGATAAAGCTGTTGAAACCCTTAAGGCAGTACCGGGGATTAACCTTCTGGACAGAGAAACTTTGTTATTAAAATAGAAAATTCGGTTTTAATTACTAAAAATTGAAGCATTCTGAAACTTTATATTGACATTTGCAGTAACATTTTGTAACATCAAAGGTGTAAATAAAATATACACCTGTGGGTCTAACCCATACTAAGAAAGGCAAAACCATGGCAAAGTCGAAAAAAGGAACTCAAACCAAACAGAATATTATCAATACAGCAAAAGATCTTTTCTATGAGCATGGTTATAACAAAACAGGAATACAGGATATTGCTGATCATGCTGATGTGAAACTGGGAACAATTACATATTATTATAAAAAGAAGGATGACATGATTACCGATATCTATAATGTGTTTTTTTTGGCACTCTATGATTATGTTTCGGTTACTTCAGAGCATCTGAATCTTTTTACCAAGTATTGTTATGCACTGGTTCTATATTATGAAGCCATTTTAAATGATGAACATAATAAAACTCTGTATTATGAAGTGCTTGTTAAAAATGTGAACCCCCATGGGCGAACTAATATTACCAACACCTTAAATCGTTCCTGTTTGGATTTTTTAAATAAAAATTATATTGAAGCAGATCTGGAAGTCATTGCCCGGTCTGAATATGGTGCAAGAAAAGAGCTTTTTGTTAATTTCTATGAAAAAGAAATTAAATTTACCGGACGTGCAATGATCTACTTCTTAATTCGGAATTTATTTAGATTGATGAATCTCGATGGCGAAATGATCGAAAATACCATTCAACAGGGGTTTGAATTTTCAAATAAAAACAAACCGGAAGGTATAAAGTTTTTAATTTAACCAGTTTTTTAAGAAGCAGTTATCCTTGGGATGCTGCTTTTTTTATTTTCAGTTTGCAGGCAAATTGAGTTGTCAGAATTTCTTAAGGAGTTTCGGGGTTTTTTGACATAAGTTTGTGGTAATATTAGTTCAAACAGAGAAACCGGAAAAATGGAAGGCGGATAAAATGAGCATTTTAATTTGCGATGACGAAAAAGAAATTGTTGAAGCTCTGGAGCTTTACTTGAAAAACGAGGGCTATGATATTTTAAAGGCCTATTCAGGAAAAGAAGCTTTGTCCCTGGTGAAAACAGAAGATGTCCAATTGATCCTGATGGATGTGATGATGCCGGAAATGGATGGACTCCGGGCAACCATGAAAATCAGAGAAACTAACAATATTCCAATTATTTTTTTATCAGCTAAAACAGAAGATAATGATAAGATTATGGGTTTGACCATGGGTGGGGACGACTATATCACCAAACCCTTTAATCCCATGGAGGTCATTGCCCGGGTGAAGTCGCAGCTGCGACGCTACACCAAGCTTGGCGGTTGTCCAGAAAAAGTCGGAACCTACTGCACCGGCGGCCTGGTTCTTGAGGATGACTATAAACGGTTAACTGTAGACGGCGAAGAGGTGAAGCTCACCCCGGTAGAGTATAAAATCATGCTGTTTTTAATGGCGGAAAAGGGCAAAGTTTTTTCCATTGATCAGATTTATGAAAATGTCTGGGAGGAGCCCTCCTATAATTCGGATAACACTGTGGCGGTGCACATTCGGCGGATCCGAGAAAAAATTGAAATAAATCCAAAAGAACCAAAATATTTAAAGGTGGTATGGGGCATTGGCTACAAAATTGAAAAATATATGGACTGATCAAGGTTTGAAAATTACGGTTATTAGTTTGGCTGTGATTTTTAGCATTCTTTGTTTTGGAACCTTATTCAAAGGAATAGAAATAATGGATGGTGTGACCCCAGATACTGAAAATTATCTTGCGAGCAGTGAACTCAACGATAAGGTGTCATCGGCATATTATGATATTTTACAGCGCTATGACTATTATCTTTCAGAAGAAAATATTAGTGCTGGGAATACGGTGACTGATGATCGATTAATCGAGTTTAAGGAAGATCTTGCTATGTCAAGTGATTTTGCGAGTGCGGTTGAGAATGAAGAAAGGACATTAGCTGAGGTGATTGGAGATCCCCTATTTCTTGATAAATTTTCAAGTGAAATAGAAGCCCGAAAGCTCCAATATATTAATGCAGATCTGAAGAAGATCAACTTATATGAAGGACAGATTCAGCAGATACCAGGTTTAACTTATTATGTTGAATCCCAGGGAATAATAAAAGCCTTTCCGGAAAAAGTAACACAGGCAGATGTTTTGGATAATCGAGTGGTTTTTTCCTATGATAATGGATTGATTACCTCAACGCTTCCAAAGATAAATCAGTATGCTTTTGATGATGCCCAGGGAGAAAATTTTAAAGTGAGTTTGTCCTTTGATGATGATTACATTGCAGAACAAGAAGGAATTTATCAAAATAAACGGGCAGAATTTCAACTGACTGTGAGCTTGTTTATTTTGTTTTTTCTGGGAACCCTGATTTCAGCAGTTTTAGCCTGTATCTCTGCGGGGCATAAAAAAGGCACAGTGGGAATCACCCTTTTAAAAAGCGACAGTTTTTATATTGATCTGCATTTATTTGTTTTGTTGATTGTCGAAGGGCTTCTTTTGTCGGGGATGATATTTATTTACGCGAAGAGTTTACCCCTGATTATAATGTTGCTGATTTTTGGAGTAGGGGCGTTACTGGGATTGAACTTTTTGTTATCCCTGACTCGAATTATTAAGGACCGAAGTTTTGCTCAACATTTACTCTCATGGAAAATAATCATGCGTATTCATCAGAGTATAAAAAAAATCATTAATAAATGTTTGGGATATTACCATGAAGTGATGAAAGGGTCATCATCGGTTAAACGCTTTATGGGATTCAGTATTGGCCTGGTGATATTGGGATTAGCCATTAACGTTCCCCTGATCGGAATATTTAGTCTGGGACTGATTGTTTATATTCTTTATGTAATGGGAAAAAAAGTTCGGAAGTACGATGAAATCATACAAGGTCTGGAACGCATTAAAAACGGTGAAGTTGATTATAAGCTCACTGGATTTAATGGTGCTCTGGGCGAATTGGCGGAAGGGATTAATGCCATTGGTGAAGGGATCACCCTGGCAGTTTCAAAAGAAGTGCAAAGCCAACGAATGAAAACCGAGTTGCTTACCAATGTATCCCATGATATTCGAACACCTTTAACCTCGATTATCACATCCATTGATCTTTTGAAAAATGGTCAACTTAACCCGACAGAAAAAGTGAAATATCTAAATATACTTGAGAATAAGGCCCAGCGGTTAAAAACCCTTACCGATGACCTTTTTGAAGCAGCCAAAGCTTCCTCGGGAAATATTGAAGTAAACTTCGAGGCGGTTGATTTGGAGATATTAATGACCCAGGGGCTGGGGGAAATGGAAGAAGAACTTGGCTCTTCCCAACTTGAATTTATTACCCAGTATCCAAAACAGCTTTTGGTGGTAAATGCTGATGGCCGGCTGCTCTGGCGGGTGATCCAAAACCTCCTTTCCAACATTTTAAAATATGCCCAAAAAGAATCCCGGGTATATGTGGAGTTAATAAAAAAAGAGGGAATGGGAATAATTATTTTTAAAAATATCTCCGCCGAACCCTTGAATATTTCACCGGAAGAGCTTGTGGAGCGGTTTAAACGCGGTGATGAAACCCGAAACAGCGAAGGCAGCGGCCTGGGACTGGCCATTGCCAAGGATTTGATGGTAATTCAAAAGGGTGAATTGAAGATCGATATTGACGGGGACCTTTTTAAAGCGGCACTGGTTCTATCTCTGGCAGAATAGTTTGGCGAATGTTTAAGTTTTTTAGCGTTTGTAAACCGATTTGGTTTACAAACGTTTTTTTGTATGCAAAAATGCACATAATTGACTAATTATGATTATAAATGAAATTAAATGATTGACTTTGACTGTAAATGGTGATATTATGCGTTTAAAGAGGTGGGAAAATGATTGCAGAAGAACGATTTGATAAAACATTACATATGATTGAAGAAAAACGGGCAGTGACTGTTGCGGAATTATCCGAAGCCTTGAATATATCTGAATCCACTATCCGCAGAGATTTAACAACGCTTCATAATAGCGGCAAGCTTAAAAAAGTTCATGGCGGGGCCACCGCTATTGGGGGCAGCTTTGCCACCATGGATTATGACGTTCAGATGAGAGAAGACCATTACCGTGAAGAAAAGAAGCGGATTGGGCAGTTTGCCGCGGCGCTTATTGAACGGAATGATTTTGTTTATATCGATGCCGGAACCTCTACTGAAGCCATGGTGGATGCTATCGTCGAACCGGGCGCGGTATATGTCACCAACGGAATAAGTCTGGCAAAGAAATTGGTGCAAAAGGGATACCGAACCATTATTGTGGGAGGTGAAATCAAACCGATAACCGATGCCGTGGTGGGAACTGAAGCCCAGCGTTTTCTTGGAAAGTATCATTTCACAAAGGGCTTCTTTGGAACCAATGGAGTGGATATGAGCGCCGGTTTCAGCACGCCGGACCCAACCGAGGCCCAGGTAAAACATGAAGCTTTGGTGAGATCAAAGGTAGCCTTTATTTTAGCGGACCCATCAAAATTCAATCAGATCGCGCCAGTAAGTTTTGGCAAGCTGGAAGATGGCGAGATTATAACAACCAAACTTTTCGATTCAGCATATTGTAAACACACAAAAATCTGGGAGGTGGATAGGCAATGATTTTTACAGTAACTTTTAATCCATCCCTGGATTATATTGTTGGACTTGAAGAATTTCATGAAGGAGAGGTAAATCGGAGTGAATGGGAGCATATTTTCCCCGGTGGAAAAGGGATTAATGTGTCAATGGTGCTTAAAAACCTTGCCATTGGAAACGTTGCCTTAGGCTTTGTGGGTGGGTTTACCGGAAAAGAAATTCAACGCAGGGTAAAGGCCTTTGGCTGTTATACTGATTTTGTGAAATTGAAATCGGGAATCTCCCGGATTAACGTGAAAGTAAAGGCCAATAAAGAAAGCGAAATTAATGGGCAGGGTCCAAATATCACAAAGAAAGAACTTGGCAGGCTTTTTGAAAAGCTGGAGCTGATTAAAAAGGGCGATGTTTTGGTTTTGGCGGGCAGTATTCCTAAAGCACTTCCTGAAGATACCTATGAAAATATCATGAAGCATTTGGAAAACCGGGGCATAAAAATTGTGGTGGATGCCACCGGTGAACTGTTGCTGAAGGTTATCAAGTATCAGCCTTTTCTGATTAAACCCAATAAGCAGGAGCTTGGGGAAATTTTTGGAGTGACCTTGAAAAACCGTGAGGATATTATTGACGCGGCCAAACGGCTTCAGGAAATGGGGTCACAAAATGTTCTGATTTCCATGGCCGGGGATGGTGCCATTCTCATTGGCGAAAATGCCCGGGTTTATGAAATGAAAGCGCCAAAAGGCATTGTTAAAAATTCTGTCGGTGCAGGGGATTCCATGGTGGCAGGATTTTTAGCCGGCTATCTTTTGGATGGTGATCTCTGGGAGGCCTTTCGAATGGGTGTCGCCACTGGTAGCGCCTCGGCCTTTTCAGAAGCGCTGGCAACAAAAGATGAGATTTTAAAAATGCTGGGACAATTGCCGGAGAAAGAAAGTTAATAGGAAATTGCGAAACTCAAATGAATCGAACAATGGTTGCTTTGATGTCAGTTTCCACAANNGGCAGTTTCGCAATTACCTAAAGAAAGTTGAAATAAGGAGGAAAAAATATGCGTATTATTGATTTGCTTAATTCAAAGGCCATTGACCTTGAGGGAAAGCCCTCAGCTAAAAGTGAAGCCATCGAACACCTGGTGAATCTAATGGATACCACTGGAAATATCAGCGATCGGGAAGCCTTTCGGCTGGCAGTGCTCAATCGTGAAGACGAAGGTTCCACAGGTATTGGGGAAGGCGTTGCCATTCCTCATGGAAAATCAACCGCCGTGAAAAATGCCGGGCTGGCTGCCATGGTAGTAAAAGATGGTACGGATTTTGATTCATTGGATGGGGAACCCGCTTATCTCTTCTTTCTCATTGCAGCTCCAAATGAAGCCAACGATCTTCATCTGGAGGTTCTTAGTCGGCTTTCTACTATCTTAATGGATGAAGGATTTCGCCAAAAATTGATTCTGGCTCCTGATATCAAAGCCTTTCTGAAGTTCATTGATGAAAAAGAACAGGAAAAATATGGGAAGCCGGAAGAAAAAGAAACAAAGCTTCCTGAAAAAGGATTTCAAATCCTGGCAGTTACCGCCTGCCCTACCGGCATTGCTCACACATACATGGCCGCAGAAAGTCTTGAAAATAAGGCAAAAGAACTGGGCATCACCATAAAGGTGGAAACTAACGGTTCAGGTGGGGTGAAAAATCAGTTAACACCAGAGGAAATCAAAAATGCTGATGCCATTATTATTACAGCAGACACGAATGTAGAAATGACTCGGTTTAATGGAAAACCAGTGATTCAGACAAAGGTTGCTGACGGCATTCATAAGGCAAAAGAACTGATTCAGGAAGCCCTGGGTGGTAATGTTCCTATTTATCAGAGTACCGGGGAAAACATTACCGAAGGTCAAAGCTCCAGTGAAAAGGAAAGTGTCGGGCGAAAAATATACAAAGATTTAATGAATGGTGTTTCTCATATGCTGCCCTTCGTTATTGGCGGCGGCATTCTTATCGCACTGGCATTTTTATTTGATGATTACAGCATTAACCCGGCAACTTTTGGCAGTAATACACCATTTGCAGCTTTCTTAAAAACAACTGGCGATACCGCCTTTGCATTTATGTTGCCGGTATTGGCGGGTTACATCGCAATGAGCATTGGCGACCGACCAGCTTTAGCTGTTGGTTTTGTCGGCGGTATGCTTGCCAATACCGGTGGTTCGGGATTTTTAGGAGCTTTGCTGGCAGGCTTTGCAGCGGGCTATCTGGTGCTTGGTCTGAAAAAGGTATTTACTAAGCTTCCTAACAGTTTAGAGGGCATCAAACCAATCCTGTTGTATCCGGTACTGGGGATATTGATAATCGGAGCGCTTATCACCTTTGTCATCAATCCGCCGGTTGCGGCACTTAATACCTGGATGACAGTGATGCTGAACGGTATGGGATCGTCCAGCAAAGTTGTTCTGGGGATTGTTCTCGGCGGTATGATGGCCATTGATATGGGCGGACCCATTAACAAGGCCGCCTATACCTTCGGACTGGCATCATTGGCCACGGGACAGTATGATATTATGGCCGCCGTCATGATTGGCGGAATGATTCCGCCGTTGGGCATTGCGCTTTGCACCACCTTCTTTAAAAACCGTTTTACTAAAAAAGAACGGGAAGCAGGAATGACCAACTATGTTATGGGCCTTTCCTTTATTACCGAAGGGGCAATTCCCTTTGCATCGGAAGATCCCATCCGGGTTATTCCGGCCTGTGCGGTTGGCGCGGCTTTAGCTGGAGGGTTATCTATGTTCTTTGGATGTACCTTATTGGCACCTCATGGCGGGATCTTCGTATTTCCGTTGGTTGGAAATCCGTTTGGGTATGTAATTGCTCTGGTTGCCGGTTCAGTGGTCAGTATGACACTGCTTGCCATATTAAAAAGACCGCGAGTGGATGTTCAGGTATCGGGCAGCGAAATCCTGGATTTATAAAAGATCTGAAACAAGGTGTTTGGCACATAATAGTTTTACAACAACAAAGCCTCCGGAATTCCGGAGGCTTTGTTGTTGTAAATATAATGTAAAGAAATCGGATGGGAAACGAACAATTACGAACAAGTTCCTGTGTCTGTTGAATAATGAAATAGTTAAGGTATAATGATTTCGTAGGTTTATTAAAAAATGAAAATTTTATTATATTGACATAGGAAAAATATTTAACGACAGTAAACTCGAAATCTCCTTTTCTTGTTTTGATGTTGTCTGGAATGACCACGGATTATCAGGGGAAGGATCGTCAAATGAAAACAACCAAAGCCGAAAAAAAAATAGTGAGTCTGGTTTTAATTATTTTTTTAATTGCAGCATATCTTCCCGGCGAAATCCTTGCCATTGAAGGAGGTCCGTTGCCTGTTGCAGCCTTTGCTGAAGATGTAATCTATAATGGTGAACCACAGGTTCTGGCAGAATTGAATCCGGCAGCCGGAGCGTCCGACATTAATCCGGAAAAAATTAAAATCACCTATAATGGGTTAATGGAAAATGGAAACGCTTATTTGGAATCAACAGAGCCACCAGCCGATGCAGGGACCTATTTGGTGACCGTTGAATATGAAGGCGATGACGTTTATGATAGTTTCTTCGCCACTGAAGAAATAAATATAAAACCTGTTGATTTAAAAACAATGAATTTTATCACAAAAAAACCAATTGCCAAAGTATATGACGGCACAAAAAATGTGCCGATAAATTTGATTGAAGGATTAACAAATGCCGGGGTTGCCGAAGAGGATGTCAATGACGTTATTTTCGACTTTACTTCTGCTGAATTTTACTCAAAGGATGTCATTTTTCCTGGTACGAATAAGGTGATCTTAAAAGACCTGACAATTTCAGGAACAAAAGCATATAACTATGTGATTGCAGCTCCCGCCGAAGCAGATGAAAATCCTAATCTTATAAGAGTACCGGAAACTGAAGCTGTGGACTTACCAGCAGAAATTACGCCAAAACCGGTTGAAGTGTTTTTAATCCCAGAGGATAAAGTTTATGATGGTGATGCTTTTTTAGATGAGTGTGGTATTTCTTATAATCAGGAAGATGTCATTGCCGGAGATAAAATCGACGTTAAAACAAATGAAGCTTTTAATCCCTGGTACGGAGAAATAAAGACTCGGATTAAAGATGTGGGCCGCTATTATGTTTGGGCATCAGAGGGATTTTATCTGCATGGTTTAGCCGGAACAAATATTAACAATTATAAGATTGATTATCAGCAGTATCCATTTACTGATAATCCAGCAAAAATAGAGGTAAACCAGGATACCATTCGGTCAAAAGAAGTGTATTCCATCACCCCGGCATCGGTTGTGATTGAACCCTGGTCTCAAGCCAAGATTGAAGGCGATCCGGATCCGGCATTGACCTACATGGTCTGGCGGGATTACGGTTCAGACAAAGGGGACTGGCAATATGTGGAAGGTGCCTATGGTGAGGATGTTTTCAGCGGCGCACTAAGCCGGACAGCCGGGGAATCGGTGGGCGAATATGATATTTTTTTGGGAGATTTAAACAATTCGAATTACACCATTTCTTTTCAAAACGGAGAAAGTAAATTTCGGATTCAGGCGAGAGTTCCCACACCGACAGTTTTGTCACCGCCAACTTCGGGACAACCGACACTGGGGCAATCGAATACATACAACACCGAAACAGATCCCTTTGACAGTGGTGGTTTATTGCCAAAGCTGTTACTAGGTATTATCGCAATTGTAGGGAGCTTTATGTTTGCCAAAATGCGTGAAGTATAAAACTTGAACAGGGTTCGAAATTAAAGAAATCGACGTAATAACGGGCATGAAAACAATGCGTTTCATGCCCGTTATTTTTGTGCGAAGAAATAGGATCATCGAATAAACAGAATTAATGGGTAAAACCATAGGTGCCTTTGTCTTTAATGGCATTGCCGTAGACAATCACCCGGGCATTGTCCAGTTCATGGATGCCTTCTTTTAAATCGTTGATAAACAGTTCCGCCAATTGCATGCTCAGATCCTGGCGGATGACAACTCTTTGGATAATAATATCCGTCATGTTTGCCGGTAGAGGGTACGCTGGTACCTGCCAGCCGTTCATTCGAACCCGGTCAGCTAAATCATAGAGACTCCACTCCCTGTTCGCATCGGCTTTCATTTTCCAGCAAACAATGGGGATATTGTCGCCATTGTTATAGATGTCAAAAAGTCCGATGGCCATCAGTTCATTGGCAATATAGCGTGCAACTTCCCTTGTACGCTGATGAATTTCCTGATAACCGTCAAAGCCATAGGAAAGGAAATTGAAATATTGCCCAATGATTTGGCTAGCAGACCGGGAAAAATTAATGGCGATGGTGGGAAGGTCGCCGCCCAGATAACTGACACTAAAAATAAGTTCGGCTGGGAGATACTTTTTATCTTTCCAGATTACCCAGCCAACACCGGGATAGACGAGTCCGTATTTATGACCGGAAGTGTTAATGGAAATTACATTTTTCAAGCGGAAGTCCCATTTTAAATCCGGATGGATAAAAGGGGCGAACATGCCCCCAGAGGCGGCATCCACATGAATTGGTATTTGATGCCCGGTTTTTTGATTATGGGCTTCAACAAGTGCATCCAGTTTTTCCACATCGTCATACTTCCCGGTATAAGTAATACCCATAATTGCCACAATGCCTATGGTATAGTCATCCACATAATCTAAAATAGTATCCATATTCAGACTCATGTGTTCTTCATCTAAAGGAACAAGGCGCATGTCAATGTCCCAATAAACACAGAATTTTTCCCAACAGACTTGAAATCCAGATGAAATAACCAAGTTTGGCCTTTGAGCATTAATGTTTAAGCCAAATGTTTTCGCCCATTCTCGCCAGGAAAATTTCATGGCTAACCCTCCCAGCATACAGGCTTCAGAGGAACCAACCGTGGAAGTGCCGATGAATTCCATATCTTTTGGTGCATTCCAAAGATCTGCAATCATGTTGACACAGCGATTTTCAAGATCTGTTGTTTGAGGGTATTCAGATTTATCAATGGCATTTTTTTCAAGGGTTTCAGACATGATCTTCACAGCAGCAGGTTCCATGTAAGTTTGGCAAAAGGTAGCTAAATTTAGCCGAGCGCTTCCTTCATCCAACAGTTCGTCTTTAATTACTCGGTATGCCAGGTCAGGATCCATTGATTTTTTCTTAAGTTTATATTTGGGCAAGATTGAATCACTGTCTTCCGTTCCAAAAACCTTGGTTGTATGGATATCTTTTATTTTTTTTTCTTTTTCTTCTTCTTGTCTGGAAAATAACATTTCTACCTCCTAAAGGCTTGATGATTTTTTATGGTTGGGTATGGATTTAAGCGGATTTTATCGACCTGGCTGCGTTTTTTTTATGTTATAATCTAAAATAGGTGTTGTTTTAAATTATACACAAAATAGTCATGAATATGCAAATAAAATTCATTTATAATCAGGTCCTCTTAACTTAAATCATTGACAATAACACTGTAAAACGATATAGTTAATCATATAAATACAATAAAAAAAACAAAAACTGTTTCTTTTGTTAGGCGAGGCTCCTATACAGATATGGCTGCTACCCGGAAACATCGAGAGATGCCAATGGGTCAACAGGTACTATCGAATTAAGGTTTTACTTAATGCAGTTGGGTGTTGCCCTACGCTGTATAGTGCCAAAACTGAACGACTGGGGGAATCATTATTTTTGCTGTGCAAAAACCTCTGTTGATTAGTGGAGGTTTTTTTTGTTTTTAAAATATAAATAAAGGAGTGAGATAGGATGGACGCAGACCCTGGAGAGAAGCGTATTGAACAAATAAATAAAAATCATAGCGACCAAAATATCCGCTGGATCATTGGTTGCTCTTAATTAAGGAGAAGAACAATGATTAAAATTTACAAAACCATCGATGGAAAAATTGAAGAAATTGAGTCCATTGAAAAAAATAGTTGGATTAACCTGGTTAACCCAAGCGAAGAAGAACTCCTATTTATCACTCAGGAATTAGGAGTGGAACCGGATTTTCTGAGAGCCGCGTTGGATGAAGAAGAAATTTCTCGTGTGGAAGTAGAAGATAACAATCATGCACTTATTACCATCGATGTTCCTGTCGTCCAAAATAACACGAAAATGGTATTGTATACCACCATTCCTGTCGGGATTATTCAAACAGAGGAAAACATTATTACCGTATGTCTCCGTGGGAATACACTCATTGATGATTTTGCCAAAGGCCGAATCAAAAATGTGTTCACAAATTTAAGAACACGGTTTGTTTTCCAGATCCTTTATCGTGTTGCCAGCCGTTTCCTTGTATATCTGAGGCACATTAATCGAATGAGTGCAGATATCGAAAGAGAACTACATATTTCTATGAAAAACAAAGAGCTGTTTCAATTGCTTGATCTTGAAAAAAGTTTGGTGTTCTTTTCAACTTCGTTAAAGGCCAATCAGGCAGTTGTGGAAAAGCTCCAGCGCGGACGAATTATTAAGCTTTACGAAGAGGATAAAGATCTGTTGGAAGATGTATTGGTTGAGGTTCAGCAGGCCATTGAAATGTCAAATATTTATACCAATATCCTCAGTGGTACTATGGATGCCTTTGCCTCAATCATTTCGAACAATCTTAATATCGTCATGAAAATTTTGACATCACTGACCATTCTTATGGCCATTCCAACCATGATTGCAAGTTTCTATGGGATGAACGTAGAAGGATTGCCGGGGGCAAATTTTGGTATCGTAGTCATTATTGCTTTGTTCTTTACCGGCATTGCTGCCTTTGTTCTGTTTAAAAAGAAGATGTTTAGTTAGACGAATCTAAAAAATATCGTTGACAAATAAATTTCCTTGGGTGTATAATAAAATAAATAAATAAAAAGTCTGTTTCAGGGCGAGGTGTAAGTCCTCACCGGTGGTGATATGCGAAAGCAATAAGTCCACGAGCCGAAAGGCCGATTTGGTTAGAATCCAAAACCGACGGTAGAGTCCGGATGAAAGAAATGGCGTACAATTTTTGCACGCAAGCCCTTGGAGAGAAAAATCCAAGGGCTTTTATTATTTTCTGAGCAGACAATTAGGAGGCTTTTGATGAAAATCAAAACAAAACAACTGACACAAATGGCAGTATTGGCAGCAATGTCGATTCTATTGGTTTACCTGATTCGGTTCCCAATATTCCCAACCGCTCCGTTTTTGGAATATGATCCAGCTGATATCCCTATTTTTATTGGTGCATTTTTATTTGGCCCAGTTGGGGGTTTGATCCTGACAGGCGTCGTTTGTGTACTTCAGGGTTTAACGGTTAGCTCAGCCAGCGGAGTTATTGGAATTCTCATGCACTTCTTTGCGACTGGCTCATTTGTACTGGTTGCCGGGATTATTTACAAGAAAAATCGCACCAGAAAAGGTGCAGTGATTGGTTTAAGCGCCGGCGTCGTGGTAATGACCATTACGATGATTCTCTGGAACATTGTTTTGACACCATTTTTCCTGGGCATACCCGTTGAAGCAGTCTTGCCGATGATCCTGCCAATTATCCTGCCCTTTAATATTATTAAAGCAGGAGCAAATGCAGCCATTACTTTTATGGTTTACAAATCAGTTGGCAAGGTATTGGGATTAGAACTCCCAGAAACGAAAATAGCTGAAACAGAAGTAAAATAATCAATAACAAACCGTCCTGTGGACAATGGTAAATCGTTGTCTGCGGCATGATTGTACAGGCGCTGCCTGTTCGCCATGATGCAGACAACTGATGTTACGATTGTCCTCAGGACTTACTTTTCTATTTTGTCTATAAAATACGGGCATACTCAATACAACTTGTAAAACTACTGCCGTTGAAATGAAGACGTGCAACTCAGTCTCCGCTGCGCTGCGCCTTCGTCACGGGCTTCGCCCTATAAAAAATAAGTGCCTAAGTG
>NZ_LGYO01000017.1:39702-92431 GCF_001263355.1 Acetobacterium bakii | reverse complement strand
TTATAGTCAACCTTTGCTTTATACTTACCGTATAAATCCAGATCGTCTTCTGTTAAACCCAACTTAGCTGCTATAATACGAATATCCTGTGGTATAGCCTCTTGTGCAATTTCAATGTCTGATTTAAAACCCATAAAATTTCCTCCATTTAGTTTGATAAATTTTTAACATCTACGTTTATGATAAATGATTTTGTAATAAAAATCAAATATTTAATGTGACAATTTTTTACTGGAAAAAATCCAAAAACGTTTACATTTACGGGGTTGACATCAATAATCAGAACAATATTTTACTCTGCGTATGATTTCAACCTCTTTTTCAGATGGCAAATAATATTTTATCTTAATTTAATTTATTTTATGTCACTTATGATGATCTCCGAAGCATAATAAGTCTTTCTTTGTCACTTAATTTGTTATATTTGTAAAATTGTTGTTTTTCCGATGGTTTTTAAGCTAAATTCCTGCTTCCATTTAATCTTTCTAAAACCATTTCTTTTATTTATATGTCTTTTTTCACCACCTTCTTTCTTGCGATCAACTATTCCGTCTTTTTCCTTTTACCCATAGTTGCAAAACAAATCATGATTCTTCTTGGGGCAGAAATCATCTACATACTTGTATATACAGATTTGATTTTAGATTATCACTTTTTATCATAATTGTCAATATTTTTTCATTTCATGACAATATATTTCATTTGATTGTTTGTTAATTCTCAAACAATCTTTGAACAAGTAATTTTTAGTTGTTTATTCCCTGAATTTTTTCATGTCTTGCTAATTATCAGTCGATATTTTACACCTTTAAAACGTGCAAGATTTATGATTTCTCCAAAAAACTTCATATAAAAAAAGAACATCCCCGATATACTCGTCAGAGATGTTCCTTTTTATATTTTTTTGAGTGTTTTCAATAGTTAATTATTTTACAACAGGACCGATTTTTCCCTGTCGGAAAGCTTTACTGTATTTTCTGCAATGTTTATCTTTTCCAAGCAATGCATAGGTTGCGAAAATAGTCCCCATCATGTCTCTGTTTAAAGGATCCATCACTGCAGAGTCCATACCCGCCTGAATCGCCAATGCCATAAATGTTTTATTCATCAGCGCCCGTACTGGTAATCCAAATGAAATATTACTCAAACCGGAAGTAATGTGGATGGTTGGATATAACGCTCGAATCTCTTTGATTTCCTGCGCGAAATTAAGCAATGAACTATTTTCTGTTGATAATGCCATAACACAAGGGTCAATATGCATACGTTCAGGTGTTACCCCATACTTAGCAGCTTTTTCGACCATAATTCGAGTAATATCGACTTTTGTTTGCACGTCATTAGGAATCCCTCTATTATCACAGGTAAGACCAACGACTTCCCAGGTGTTTCCTTCCATCAATGGAAGCAGCACTTCACATTTATTGCCCTCTTCTGAAATTGAATTTAAAAGACCTGGTTTATTAGCATATTTGAATACTGATTCAATGACATTTGGATTTGGACTATCAATGCAAAGTGGTGTGTCCGTTGCATCCTGAACAACACTCATTAACCATTTTAAGGCTTCTATTTCAAGTTCAGGTGCCGTGCTTGCGCACACATCAATAAAATCAGCACCCGCTTCCGCCTGCTTAACAGCACGATCTGCAATAAATGCAGCATCTCTTTTTTCAATGGCTTCCTTGACAACCGGAATGGTACCATTAATTTTTTCCCCAATAATAATCACAATAAACCTCCTTGTTTGTTATCGATTTCAAATTTATTTAGTATTTCATAATGTATGTACATGTTAAACATGTACATACATTTATACTTTTAGATTATCACCTTCTTTATTCTTTGTCAATATTTTTATAAAATCGTACTGAATTTTCCTCTTTTCTTGTAAAACATCTTCAAAAGGAGTATAATATTATCAATAATAATTGCAGATTTATAGAATATTTTAATATTTTATAAAAAGAAAGGACGAATTTATGTCAATTCAAAAAAATATTCATGTTATTTTCCCTTTTTTAGACAAAACCATCTCAATTGAGGACAATAAAACTGTTGCTGATGCCTGTGCTCTTGCAGGTTTTCCCCAAAACCTTGTTTGCGGTGGAAAAGGTACCTGTAAAAAATGTCTCGTTACCATTCGTGAAAATGGTCATATTATAGAAGTATTAAGTTGTCAGCATCCCGTTTCTGAAAATATGCAGATTCTTATTTCAAAAGAGGCTGCGTTAAGCCAAATTTTGGAAACCAGTGCCAACGCCACATTGCCTTTTAATCCCCGAATTAAGATATTTTCAATTCCCTATACCAATCTTAAAACGGATATGTGCTCTTTCGATTTGGAAACTATCCGTGAAGCATTGGATTTACCGGTAAATATTCATTCTCTGAATATTCTGAAAAAAATTCCTCAGGTTTTTCATTTAAAGGATAAAAACCTTTTAAGCTTTCTTGTATTTAATGAAGAAATTATCGACTTGATACCAGGTGATACGCCATTTACTGCCTATGGTGTTGCTTTTGATATTGGAACCACATCAGTTGTTGGTTACTTATATGATTTAACCACCGGTGTCCTTGTCAATCAATACTCAACCTTAAACAAACAAATTTCCTTTGGTGGTGATGTTATCAGCCGAATTGAATTCGCATCAGGTTCTGCTGAAGATCTTAAAAAAATTCACAACTCTATCATAGAAACTGTAAACATGATTTTAAATAATCTTTGTAAAGACTCTGACATTGAAACCGAAGCAATTTATGATTGTGTTTTCTGCGGTAACAGCACGATGTCGCATCTTTTTCTAGGATTAAATCCTCATCATTTAGGTCTCTCGCCATTCACCGGCATTTCCAAAGATATGGTGACGCTGACTGCCTCAGAACTTAATATTAGCATGAATTCATTTGGCCGGATCACATTTCTGCCCTTACTTGGCGGATTTGTTGGCGCCGATACCACAGCTGTACTTCTTGGGCTTCCCCGGGATGAAAATTTGCGTTTAATGATTGATCTTGGGACAAATGGTGAAATTGCTGTTGGTAACCATCATCGATTTTCCGTTGCCTCTACTGCCTGTGGTCCTGCCTTGGAAGGAGCTGGCATCCATATGGGCATGCGTGGCACAACCGGAGCCATTGAAAAGATTACCTTGATCGACAATAAAATCAAGTGTCAGGTTATTGGAAATGGTGCTCCTCTTGGCTTTTGCGGTTCTGGAATTATTGATGCCATCGCCTTGCTTCTCCGCGAAGGCCTGGTTTATGCCCGAGGGAATTTTATTAAAGGTAAAGATCTTGATGATCATCCCTTTAAAGATCGTTTTGGTATCGATGAAACCGGACAGCGATACTTTGTCATTGTTTCAAAGGATGAAAACCCCAATGGAAATGAAATGATCATAACTCAAAAGGATGTTCGTCAGGTTCAATTGGCAAAGGCTGCTATTTATACAGGATGCTGTTTATTGACTAAGCATTTTGGCATCGAAGGTCATCAGCTCAAAGAGGTTGTTCTGGCAGGTGCTTTTGGGAACTATATCGATGTGAATAATGCCCAGTTCATTGGTCTGCTTCCTAAAATAGATGATGTTCCCATTCGTTCCATCGGAAATGGAGCCGGTACTGGCGTCCAACTTTTTCTTTTATCTAAAGAAGAAATTATTCAATGTGAACGAATTCCAGGAGTTACAACTCATGTGGAACTGGCAACCGACCCTGAATTTTCAAATGCTTATATGATGAATACCACCCTTGGTAAAAATATGCTGATCTAACACAAAACTTCATTAATAAAAGCAAACAACTAAATAGCAGTTGTTTGCTTTTTTTATTTTTCTTTAGACCAATTGGTGCTATAATGCTTTTAAAATCGGTGAAAGGATAAACTTTAATGGAAAAGCCACCTAAAATACTTATATTGTTAACCGGAGGAACCATAGGCAGTTCAGTCAATGATGGCTGTATTGATGTGGACAGCAAACGCAGTGATGATTTATTGTCCATATATAAAAATTTCGATAAGCCATTAGTTGATTTTGAAGTGTCCCGGCCTTTTAACATCCTTAGCGAAAATGCCGAGCCTAAACATTGGCTCCAGATTATAAACACTCTTGAAAAATTTAACCTGGTAAACTATACCGGTGTTATCATTGCCCATGGATCCGACACCCTTCCTTATACCGGAGCTGCCTTATGTTATGGTGTTGACAGTCCTACTATTCCCATTGTACTCGTAGCCGCTAACTATGCACTTGGTGAAGTCGGGAGCAATGCCCTGGTCAATTTTTCAGCCAGTGTTGATTTCATCTGTAATCAGCAACTCCCTGGATTTTATGCCATTTACCAAAACAGTGATGGTGAAGTTTATGTTCATCTGGCCTCACGATTACTTGAAGCCGATTGGCTAAAGGATGATTTTTCAAGTTTTGGCGGTCACCTCGGCATTCTGGATTCCCGAGGCCTCTGTTGCACCCCGTCTTCCAAAAACCCCAGTATGTTAAAACTCTATAATCCATCCCCGGATATAGTCCCCTGGACCAAAAACTTTAACAATCAAATTCTTGGCCTGCGGGCTTATCCCGGACTTAATTATCGATGCATTGATTTGAAAGCCCAGTCAATCAAAGCCGTTCTACATTCCCAATATCATTGCGGCAGTGGAAATGTCATCGGAGACAATGGTACCTCGCTATTGGAATTTATCAGCAACAATCCCCAGGTCGATCATTATATGATCTCATACAAAGATATTAAAGGACCTCTTTATGCCTCATGTCACCAGCTTATTGAAGCAGGCGCCATTCCGCTTGAGAATATATCTTTTGAAGCAGCTATTACTAAGCTTAATTTCGCCTATAATCAAACGGAATTTTTGCCGATTGACTATATGAAACGTGAATTTTTCTACGAATTTGTGAGAGAAAAGTGCGAAAGTGGGTATGTTATTTAATATTACAATATTACAAAACCCGAGTGAATTTATTTAAAATTTACAAACGAAGGAGAAAATTATGTATGATGTTGCAATTATTGGTGCTGGAATCATAGGTGTTTCTGTGGCTCGTGCTTTAAGCCGATACGAATTATCGATTGCAGTTTTTGAAAAAGAAAATGATGTTTCCATGGGTGCTACTAAAGCCAATTCTGCCATTGTACATGGAGGCTTTGCCGAATCTCATGCTAAGGTAAAAGGCGGTCTTTGTTTTAAAGGCCGAAAACAGTTTGATCAATTAGATAAAGAATTAAATTTTGGTTATGAAAAAATCGGTTCTCTGGTTCTCGCCTTTGAAGAGGAACAACTGGAAACCTTAAAAAATCTTTATGAAAATGGTTTGGCCAATGGCGTTGACGATCTAGAAATTATTGATCATGACCAGATTATGGCCATGGAACCCAATGTTAATCCCGATGTTAAGTATGCCCTTCACTGTAAGGGCGCTGGTGTTTGTTCTCCCTTTGAAATGGCCATCGCTTTAGCCGAAAATGCTGTTGCCAATGGCGTTGAATTGTTTTTAAATACCGAAATTAAAGCCATTAAACAATCGAATGTTGGATTTGAATTAGTGGATACTAATGACCAAATCCACAAAGCCAAATATGTAATTAATGCCGGTGGCTTACAATCAGCTGTAATTTCAGCCATGGTTGGCGCTGATTATTTTCAAATCACCCCACGTACCGGTGAGTACATGGTTATGGTCCGGGGATCGGGTTCAATTATTAATAAAGTGCTTTTCCAAATGCCTACAAAATTAGGTAAAGGAATATTAGTAACGCCAACCTATCATGGCAACCTTCTCATTGGTCCGGATGCGGTTAATCAGGATACTGACGATAAATCAACCCATGCCGAACGCTTACTGAAAATTTTCAATGAGGCAAAACATACTACCAGCAAATTAAATATCAAACAATTTATCAGAAGCTTTACCGGCGTTCGTTCCATCAGTTCTACTGATGATTTTATCATTGAGGCCACTGGGGTCAAGGGATTTATTAATTGTGCGGGAATTCAGTCACCGGGCCTTACCTCTTCACCTGCTATTGCCGATATGGTGTTGGATATTCTAAAAAACGAAGGCTGTTTTATGGTTGAAAACCCAAGCTTTAATCCCTATCGAGCACCTGTCATTACCCGAACAGAACTAAAACCCATGAAAGAAATCCAGCCCCTCATCGATATGGAATCAAATCCCCAGAAAATTATTTGTCGGTGTGAACAAATAACTGAAGGTACCATCATCGACGCAATGAACCGGGGGATACCGGTAACAACCATCGATGGTGTTAAGCGCCGAACCCGTTCCGGCGCAGGCTGGTGTCAGGGCACTTTCTGTCGTCCCCGTGTCGCTGCGGTTATGGAAAAAGAGCTGGGCTATGAAATTGATCCTTCCTTTGATATTGAGCATAGCGGCGTAAACAGGGTTGGCAAAAACGAGATTGTGGATTATATATTAAAACATGAACATGAATAAATCATACCGCTTCATATTTCAAATGCCTCTTTAGCGTTTCAAGTATGAAACTGCTGATAAACACAAAATTTACCCTATATCTTTGGTCGTTGTGACATTTATCACAGCGACCATTTTTATTTAAGGATATAATTAATAAAAACACAATATTAAGGAGAAATGCTGTATGGGTTATCAAATTAATCAAGATAAAATGAATGCAATACTGACGGAATTGTCAAAAAAATATAAGATTTATGGACCACGACGATATGTAGGCGATGGAACATTTGCACATGTTGATACCATTCGATATGGTGAAGTCACAACCTTAGATGACATTGAATTTAAAGAGAAATCGAATTATTCGTTTAAGGAAGTTTTGCTGCCTATTTCTGAAACTCTGTTTTATTTTACCGAGAATGAAATGAAGGAAGCGGATGCTCCCCATTCAGGCGCCATTGTCTTTTTGCGAAGCTGTGATCTTCACGGTCTTAAGCGCATGGATACCATTTATCTCAAAAACGGCGCCGTTGACACCTATTATAAGCGCCTTCGAGACAACACCAAGTTCATTCTCATGGGTTGTGAAGACTCCTTTGAAAATTGCTTCTGTGTTTCCATGGGCACCAACCAAAGCGATGATTACGATGCCTACCTAAAGATTGACGGCCAAAATGTACTTATCGACAGCCATTGGGATTTGCTGGATACTGCTTTAGCCGAAATGCCAGAGATTCAGGTTATTCCCGATGCTGTGAGCCAGAATAAAACAGTGGTGGAAATCCCCGAGGCGATCCCTCAATCTGTAATTGATTCGCCATTTTGGGAAGACTACGCCAACCGCTGTATTGCCTGCGGCCGCTGCAACTTCGTCTGTCCCACCTGCACCTGTTTTACCATGCAGGATATTTTTTATACGGATAACGGTAAAGCCGGAGAACGCCGCCGAGTGTGGGCTTCCTGTCACGTGGATGGTTATACCGATATGGCCGGCGGACACGCTTTTCGGGATAATAAAGGACAACGCATGCGCTTTAAGGTGATGCACAAAATCAACGATTATAAAAAACGTTTTGGCACTCAAATGTGCATTGGCTGTGGCCGCTGTGATGATGTGTGTCCCGAGTATATTTCTTTCTCCAACTGCATCAATAAACTCAATACCCTTGTAAAGGAGGAAAACTAAATGACTGATATCAATCCTTATATTCCTTTTCTATCCGAAATTAAAGAGGTTATTAAACATACCGACATTGAATATACCTTTCGAATGACTTATTCAGGGAATGTGAACCCCGGACAATTTTTTGAAGTTTCTCTGCCAAAATTTGGGGAGGCCCCAATTTCTGTGAGTGGCATCGGAAAAGATACCGTCGATCTGACCATCCGCCGGGTGGGAAAGGTCACTGATGAGATCTTTGAAAATTATGTTGGCGATACCCTTTTTCTCCGGGGACCCTATGGTAATGGTTTTGACATCCAAAATTATCTGGATAAGGAAATTCTCCTGGTCGCAGGTGGTACCGGTCTTTCCCCGGTTAAGGGTCTTGTGGATTATTTCTCTGCTAACCCCAAGGACACCAAAGGCTTCACTCTTCTGGTCGGTTTTAAATCTCCCAAGGACATTTTATTTAAAAACGACTTCGCAAAATGGGAAGATAACCTCAACGTCATTATGACCGTTGATACTCCTGATGATGGCTATTGCGGGAAATGCGGCATGGTTACCCAATATATCCCGGATATCCCCATTAAAAATATTGAAAACGCCGTTGGAATTGTAGTGGGTCCCCCCATGATGATGAAGTGTACCATTGCCGAACTCATTAAAATTGGTTTTAAAGAAGAAAATCTCTGGATCTCCCAGGAACGAAAAATGTGCTGCGGCATTGGCAAATGCGGGCATTGTAAAATTGATGATACTTATGTTTGCCTGGATGGACCGGTTTTTAATTATACTAAAGGAAAATTTTTAAGAGATTAGGAGGAAACTATGTTAGATCTTAATACAAAAAAAATAAAGAAGAATGCCTATCGCGTGACTAAAGTTCGAGGGGAAACAGCCTCTCGGATTCGTGTTCCCGGCGGCCTGTTAACTGCTGATATTTTACCAATCATTCAAAACATCGCCGAAACCTATGGCAATGG
The DNA here is from genome assembly GCF_001263355.1 of Acetobacterium bakii. GTDB lineage: Bacteria > Bacillota > Clostridia > Eubacteriales > Eubacteriaceae > Acetobacterium > Acetobacterium bakii. Next base: position 83,822 of record NZ_LGYO01000017.1, on the reverse strand, counting down.
ACGGATTCACTTGACCACTCGCCAGGGCTTTGAAATCCCCGGGATCCGGTACGAAGATATGGATGCAGTCAACGCCCTGCTTCAACCCATCATTGATAAACTGGATATCAACCAGGAAATCCCGGGAAAAGGGTATACCGCCGCCGGCACCCGCAACGTTTCTGCCTGTATCGGCAGCAATGTCTGTCCCTTTGCCAATTACAATACCACCGACTTTGCAAAAAAAATGGAGAAAGAAATCTTTCCCAATGACCTTCACTTTAAAGTCGCCTTTACCGGTTGCGCTAATGACTGCATAAAAGCCCGGATGCAGGATTTTGGGATCATCGGCATGACCGAACCCCAATATGAAAAGGAACGTTGCGTAAATTGCCAGGCCTGTGTAAAAGCCTGTAAGAAAAAATCGGTAGATGCCCTGACTGTTGAAAATTATCGCATTGTGCGAAATACCGAAAAATGTGTTGGTTGTGGGGAATGCGTCATCAATTGTCCAACCCGGGCATGGACACGGAGTACAGAAAAGTACTATCGTCTGGTCATCATGGGTCGAACAGGCAAACGGAATCCCCGTCTTGCTGAGGATTTTCTGGTTTGGACCACTGAAGATGTGATTATTAAAATAATCAACAATACCTATAAATTTGTAGAAAACTATATTGATCGCTCGGCCCCAGGCGGAAAAGAGCATATCGGTTATATCATTGACCGGGCCGGATTCAGCGAATTTAAAAAATGGGCGCTGGATGGTGTTGATCTCGGTGATAAAACTATTGTAAAAGGACCTGTTTACTGGAGTGGCCTACATTACGATTAAGCAACAACTTCATCCTTTGTCATGTTTTCTTGACTCATGGCACGCCAAACAAAGTCACGGATTTAAAATCCGTGACTTTGTTTTTTTTTGAACCTACAACCAATGAACCTGAAAATACATAAGAAAACTTTATTAATAAAATTAATTATTGACAAAGGAGCTGCAACCGTTTATAATCACAGTAAATAGAAGATTATTTACTAAAATAACAGTAAATAAATTATTTACTACTAAAAATTATTAGGAGGTAACAGAATATGTTAACTGGAAAAGAAAATTTAAAAGAGGTCTTAACAGGCGGGAATCCTGATCGATTTGTAAAACAATTTGAGTTCATGCAAATGATCATGAGTGTGCCATCATGCCGAATAAAACCTGAAATTGGTGGTGAAGTTGTCAATGAATGGGGTGTTACCATTCGCTGGCCAGAAGGTCAACTTGGTTCTTTTCCGGTTCACGATGCTGATCACATTCTTTTAAAAGATATTACCGAGTGGAAAGAATATGTTAAAGCACCTAATGTTGTTTTTCCTGCTGCTGACTGGGAAAAAGCCATCGCCGACGCAAAGGCAGTCGATCATGACAATAAATATGTAACCGCATTTATCGCCCCAGGTCTTTTTGAGCTCACCCACTATTTAATGGGAATGGAAACTGCTTTAATGAGTTTTTACGAAGAACCCGAAGCAATGGCTGAACTGATTGATTATTTAACAGAGTTTGAACTGGCATACGCCAAGGAATTGGTTACTCATCTTCATCCTGAAATAATTTTCCATCATGATGACTGGGGCAGCCAGATCTCCACATTCCTTTCTCCTGCCATGTTTGAAGAATTCTTTCTGCCGGCTTATAAAAAAATCTACGGATTTTATAAAGATAATGGGGTTGAATTGATTGTTCATCACAGTGACAGCTATGCAGCAACCTTAGTACCCAATATGATTGAAATGGGTATTGATATCTGGCAGGGTGTTATGACAACCAATGATATTCCTAAAATGATCAAGGAATACGGCGAACAAATTACCTTTATGGGCGGCGTTCACAGCGGTATAATTGACCATCCAGACTGGACCAAAGAACAGGTTGAAGAAGAATTCGCAAGAGCCTGTCGTGAAAATGGAAAGCTCTACTTTATTCCCGGCGCATGTCAAGGCATGGGGGTCAGTTCATTCCCAGGCGTTTACGAAGCCAGTGATGAGGCCATTGACAAAATGACCAAGGAAATGTTCTAGACAAATTACACAGAAAATAATCCAACGAAGAAATGACGCTTTAAACTAATATAAATTATATTCCCAGGAGGTAAATTAAAAATGATCATTATTGGAGAAAAAATTAACGGGGCGATTCCCTCAACCGGCAAGGCTATTAAAGAAAAGAATGCCGCTTTTATTCGGGATCTGGCCATCAAACAAACGGAAGCAGGGGTGGATTTCATTGATGTCTGCGCATCTGTGGATGACGACATTGAACTGGAAACCATGAAATGGCTCATCGATATCGTCCAGGATGCCACGGATCTACCGATAGCCGTGGACAGTCCCAACGTGCATACCTGTATCGAATCCATGAAATACTGCAACAAACCCGGACTGTTCAATTCCGTATCTCTGGAAGGGGACAAGATTGACGTCGCATTTGCTGCCATCGCCGACACCAAATGGGAATGTGTGGCCCTGTTAAACAGCGACAAAGGCATTCCTAAAACCGCCAAAGACCGTCTGGACGTCTTTGCCGATTTAATGGCCAAGGTCAAGGAATATAAGATCGATCCTGCCCGGATGCACATCGATCCGCTGGTAGAAATGCTCTGTACCTCAGAAGATGGCATTGCCATGGTCACTGAAGTTATCAGAGAAATTAAATCACAGTATCCCACAATCCACGTTACCGGCGCGGTAAGTAACATTTCCTTTAACCTCCCTGTCCGAAAAATGGTTAACATGGGCTTTACTGTTTTAGCCATGAATGCCGGCATGGACAGTGCCATCCTGGATCCTTTAAACCGCGATCTGATGGGCATTATCTTCGCCACCGAAGCGCTGCTGGGCGAGGACGAATACTGCATGGAATACATCGGCGCCTACCGCGAAGGTATCTTTGGACCGGTTAAATAATAAAAACAAATCTTAGCAGTTAGCAACAAACATCACGACACACAACCGTGATAAAGATTGATAAAATAAAATAATTTGAGGAGAAAAAAATGTCTAAAATTGAAGAAGTAAAAGCAAAAGTAGAAGCAGGAAAATCCAAACTCGTTCCGGGTCTGGTACAGGAAGCACTGGATGCCGGGAATAATCCCCAGGATATTCTGGATGCAATGGTTGAGTCCATGGGTGTGGTCGGAGAAAAATTCTCAACCGGAGAAATTTTCGTTCCGGAAATGCTGATCGCCGCTAAAGCCATGTCAAAGGGCGTGGATGTTCTGAAACCACACCTCGCCGGAGACGGCGCCTCTAAATTGGGTACCTGCATCATCGGTACCGTTGCCGGAGATTTACATGACATCGGTAAAAACCTGGTCTCACTGATGATCGAAAGTGCCGGATTTGATATGGTTGACCTTGGCGTTGATGTACCGGCCGATACCTTTGTCCAAGCCATTAAAGACAATGATAATGTCAAGATCGTGGCCTGCTCGGGTCTGTTGACATCAACCATGCCAGCTCTTAAAGAAGCCGTTGCGACCATTAAAGCCAGCGGATTGACCGGATTCAAAGTAATTGTCGGCGGAGCCCCAGTGACCCCGGAATACGCAGTTGAAATCGGCGCTGACGGATTTGCTCCCGATGCCGGAACCGCTGCAGTGAAAGCCAAAGAATTAGCTGTATAATATTTGCAAATAACCTTACCCCCGAAATTTAAATACTGACTAAAAAAAGAAAACGCGATTTTTCGCGTTTTCTTTTTTTGTCGATAAACCCGTCCTGGGGACAATGGTAAATCGTTGTCGGCTGCATGATCGGACCTATGCCTGTTCGCCATGATGCCGACAACTGATGTTACGATTATCCACAGGACTTACTTTTCTATTTTATCTACAGTCTGAGAAAACGCGATATTACCGGGTTTGCTTTTTTAAATCTCTTATATTTCACAGGTTCCCAGGTTTTCTCCGGCCACCGCCTAAACTCTAAAATTCGATTATAAAACCTTTCGTGTAACCGCTTATTCCGTCGTCAATAAACAATCTCCCCTGATGTTTTTCCACGATTTTTTTTGCAATAGCCAGCCCCAGTCCGCTGCCGTCTTTTGAATTTCTGGATTCATCTGCGCAGATAAAAGGTTCAAATATCCTGACTGCCAGTTCCTGATCAATCGCCTCTCCATTATCGGCAACAACAATCTTAATTTTCTGACCCATCTCAATGATTTTCACCAATACCCGGGATCCATTTCTGTTATGCTGGTGAGCGTTGATGAGCAAATTATTAATTGCTCTTGCTAATTCCAGATGATCCACTTCCCGGATCATGGGATAATCGGGGATATCAATTTCAATTTTCAGCTGTTTTTCCTCAAATACCTCATAATTCATGGCAACCGATTCCCTCACCAGTCTGCAAATATCGGTTTTTTCCAGATACATCTGATACTCATCGGTACTGAGTTTGGTATATTGAAACAAAAGATCCAGTAATTCATTTGCTTTTTTCGTCTTATTATAAATGGTCTCCACGGTGTCTTCTTTATCCGCATCGGTTATCCTGCCCTCTTTCAGCGCCTGAGAAAACCCCATAATCAATGTCATCGGAGTCTTCAGATCATGGACAATATTGGCATAGAGCATATTGCGTTCATTCAGCTGGCGATTAGTTTCGGCCAGAATTTTCTTATTGATGATCCAAGTATACCAGATGCTGATTAGTAAAAAACACAGGATACTAATCAGAAGGTAAACCAGAATTGCCGATACTGCCACCGCTTCATCCGTTATTCCTTCCATTATCCAGTCAAACCCACCATCAAGCAGCGACTTTGCCAGAGATAAGAGCAAAGCAAACAGGATAAAATACCGAATAATACTTTTTTTTAATTGTTTCATCTACTTCTCCAATCGATAACCCAACCCACGGATGGTTCGAATATTATCTGCCCCAATTTTATCCCGCAGTTTACTGATGGCAACACGGATGGTATTATCGTCAACGGCATAGGCTTCGTCCCATCCGGCCTCATAAATCTGTTCTTTTGTAAATACCCGTCCGGGATGCTCCATTAATAAACGCATCAGCTTCAATTCAACAGCAGTCAGGCTGATCGCCTGGTTTTCTTTATATAGTATACACTCGGCAAGACTCAGGGTCATCTCCCGTACCGTCAGCATTATATTTTCGCTGCTAGAACTCTGGGTTCCATGGTTCTCTCTGAATCGGGCTCTGACCCTGGCCGCCACCTCCAGGGGATCAAATGGTTTGGTAATATAATCATCGGCGCCAAGGTCAAGGCCAAGAATTTTGTCAGAAATGTCAACTTTTGCCGAAATAATCATCACCGGGATACCCCATTCTTTCCTTATTTTTTTTGTCAGTTCAAATCCGTTTATTTTCGGCATCATAATATCCAATAAAGCCAGGTCAATGACATTGTTCTTAAGAATCTGGTAGACCATTTCACCATCATAGGCTTCGAATACTTTAGTATCATCATTTTCCAGGTATAAACGCAACAGTTTTACAATATCCTTTTCATCATCCGCAATTAAAATATTTTTCATTATTATTCCACCTCGTTATCCATTTTTCTCTTGATTCGCACTGCTTTTAACATGACCAGAAATTATAAAACTGCCAGTACCATATATTTATCGACATCAGCAGCCCCATTGCTTCAATGATAACACTGTTTCGTCTTTCTTTTGCCGTTCCCTTGAAATTTTTGCCCTTTTTTATCATTATGCCTAAATTAGCAATGGGTAATATGGATAAAATTCCAAGCAACACACATTTCCAGGCAGTGGCATTCAGGGTAACACTTCCCCCATCCAACGGAAGCAATACGAGATAATAGATCAAGACACCTTCAATCAGAATTGCCGAAAGCATCACAATTTTGATGACATTAAGCCGCTTATTCCAAGCTCCCAGACCCGATCTTTTTTGAGTTTTAAAGATTATCCATCTGCTTAACAGCACAATCAGAAATACCCCCGCTGCCAGCCATGAAAAAAGCATCAAAAATAATAGCATTATTTTCCGACCGAAGGCGATGCTGTTTTCTTTTTCGATATCCTGTGACATCATCTCAAATCGGATGCTGCCGTCATCACCTTCGGTGCGATACATTAAATATTCCCAACCATTTTCATTGTCCATCCAGTACATTTGATCGGTTACCTGGGTCAGCGTTCCCTGTCCAATGGCAGGTTTAAAAACAGTCGAATCTTCGGTTTTAGATAAAGGGAGTAAGGATCCCATATACTTATAGACGCGGGTAAATCCTTTGTTGAAAGTCCTCATGGAAGTATAGATCCCACTTTGATCCGGGGAATTCTTAATCACCGCTTCCTTATTTTCATATGCCCCAAATATTAGCGATAAAAGTCCGTAATTAAACGCAGTCTCCCCTAATTCATTGGTCATCACCACAACCCCAACCCCGCATACGGGATCAAAAAACAAGGATGCTGTACACCCGGCAGTGTTCCCACTATGCCCCATAATATCAACCCCATACTGGAGGGTCCATAAACCGTGGGCATTGCGTTTAAGCTCTGACCCTCCATAAAAAGATGTTGCTTTAAGCATCCGCTTTATTGTGTCTTTTTCCTTAAAAAACGGGCACTGCCCATCACCGGATACAAACGCTTTTGCAAACGTCTGGAAATCCCCCAATGTTCCCGTCGCTGCCCCACTCGGATACAATAAAATATAGGCAAAGGACTTCCCTAAATCTTGATACTGATTATCATAGATACTGTAGCAATTCAACCGCTGCCGTTGTTCTTTAACCCACCCATTATCTGAACAGTCCGGAGCAAGGGATGTGTGTTTGAGTCCCAGGGGCTCAAAAATATGCCCATGGACATAGTCGCAGAAATCTTCGCCGCTGACTGTTTCCACCATATAGGCCGCCAGGGATGCCCCCCAATTGGAGTAAGCGCACACGGTTCCCGGTTCATAGATCTGCGCCGGTTCACTTTGCTCCAGAGCTTTTTCAAGCCCCACCAGTTTTGAAAGATCTGTCACCTCAATATCGTAGGTTGTTTCCTGAAATCCGGCGGTATGATTCATCAGATGGGTCATGGTAATTGGGGTATCGTAGGTAAGCTTTGTCAAAAAACCGTCCGGGAGATAATTTCTGATATCCGCATTTAGATCAATTAATCCCTGTTCTTCCAGCTGCATCACGCTGACCCATACCAGCAATTTGGATACCGAGCCCCATTCGTATACCGTATTTTCATCTGCTTTGACTGCCAAATCGATATCCGCATACCCCTCATTTACAGCATACAGTGTTTCGTCTTTATCAAACACCGCCAGGGATACAGAAGCCATCCCGCTTTTTCTCTGATTAATAAACTCTGTGATTTCCCCTTCCAACTCCGAATACTCAATGCCGGAGGGTACGCTGATTCCACCCTCTTCAATTGCTGCTGCACTGGCCGAAATCGGGAATAAAACAGATCCCATTAAAACCACCGTCATTATAAACCCAAGCATCCTCTTCCATTTTTTCATAAAAAAACCTCCTGTATGAATGATTAGTCAATCATACCGAAGGTTTGTTTCATTAATCCATTAACAACATTAACTGAATATTAATTGAGTGACCCATTAGCGATTAAAAGCATTTCCATTCAGATGCACTTAAACATTTATGACAGATTTTCTACTCCAACACATGATTTTTTTGAAGTTTCTCGATGCGAACTTTGCGAATTGCGATTCCAATAATCACACAGAACAGACAAATCATGACACTTAGGGATGGTGAAAACCAAAAACCCCAATATTGATCAATAAGCCATGGATTTTCCACTACCGTATACTGGATGGCATTTGTTGTTGCATGCAGCAATACACAGGGCCAGATTGTACGCGTTATCGCATATAATTCCATAAAAAGCACATTAAAACTTGCCAGTACAAAAAAAGATGAAACAATCATATCCATGGCAACACCATCATAGAAAAATAAATAGTAAGGAATATGCCACAACCACCAAACAATTGCTGTTATGGAATAGATCGTCCAGCCTTTGGCATTGATCTTAATGAGTCGTTCCTGTAAAAAACCTCTCCATGCCGTTTCTTCAAGAATTGATCGAAAAAAATTAAAAACAAACCATCCTGCCAGTGTCTGGAGAATAAGAGAATCTTTAAAAGAAGTCACTGAAATAATCCCCAAACTCATTTCTAAACCGATGCTAATTGCCGCAAATAACGGAAATAGCACCAATGACAGCAGATACCATTTGCCATTTCCTGAAAAATTTGGCCTGAATCCAATGTTTTTGACTGGACTCCTCCATGCCAAAATAAGAGATACTATAAAGGGAGAAATTAGCCATACAAGCGAACCCAGTGACTGATCCGGTTGGTTGGACAATAAATTATCAACAACTTTTCCAAACCACCCGCAACCAATGACCACTAATATAAAAATTTCTATTCTTCTTTTTAAAATTTCATCCATTATTTCACCTTCCTTTCTCCGACGATCATGTCCATCAACCATTCAACTTCAGGCATGGGCGTTTCAGGCATTCGGACCTTTTCCTGAGCAACTCCTTGGATTGTTCCAAAAAAAGCTACACACATAGCATGGGCATTTCCGCTTCTAAACTCACCAGTTTGTTGACCTTTTATAAAAATCGGTGTACATTGCCTGATCACGTCATTGTCTTGCAGCAACGTTTTTGTCTCATCTGGGATTCCAACTGTATGTTGGGCGGTATCTATAAAGATAAACATTTTCGCAAAGAATTCGTTTTCTTGTAACTGCCCAAAAATATACTTCGCTACATTTTGCAAATAATTCTTTGGTTGATCAAGAGCCATTTCATGATTAAATTTCATTTTTTCAGTTCCAATTTGAACCAGATAATGAAATAAATCCTGCTTGTTTTTAAAATAATGAAACATCAATCCCGAACTAATTTCTGCAATTTTAGAAATTTCTCGTGTCGATGTTCCATAGTAACCTTTCTGGATAAATTGATCCAGTGCAATAGTTGCAATTTGATTTTTTCGCCTTATTCCCTTTTCAGCTTGCTTCATCCTTCACCTCTCAGTTATTGAGCACTTGCTTAATTTATCATTTTTTATGGGCTTTGTCAATTGAATAATCTTTCTTTTGATTATGATATAGTAACAACAAGTGAGTTTAGATGAATATTTATGTTAGGCCTTTGATTGAAATCCTTTTAACCATTCATCCAGTTCACTGGAACGGTCTGCCCTTACCGCGAATTCCTTATAGCCGGCAATCTGTCCATCTCTGATATAGATTACTTTCCTTGCTTTGGCAGCGACCCTAGTATCATGAGTAACGGTCATGATGGTCGTTCCCTCCTGATTCAAATCTTTTAGAATTGCAAACACCTGATCCGCAGCAACTGAGTTCAGCGCGCCGGTGGGTTCATCCAAAAACAGAATATCAGGATGATTAATCATGGCCCGGCATATGGAAGCCCGTTGCAACTGTCCGCCGGAGACTTCCCGGATATCGCGCTCTTCAATGCCTTCAATGCCCATCCGCTTCATTAATTCCGATGCATGTTTCCTGATAGCCTGGGCCGATTCTTTTTTAGCCACAAGACCGGGTAGTATAATATTATCAAAAATGGAAAGATTCTTTAACATTTGTGCATTCTGAAACACAAAGCCCATTTTGTTCAGCCTAAATCCGGATAATTCTTTCTCCGGCATCGCGGATATATTGTTTTCTTCAAACAATACCCTGCCTTCATTGATGCTATCCATGCCGCTGATGCTGTAGAGAAGTGTTGACTTACCGGAACCGGAAGGTCCCATAACCGCAGTGAAATCTCCTTTTGTGATTTCAAAAGAAATATCCTTCAGTACCTGTGTCGCTTTAAATGACTTACTGATCTGTTCAATTTTTATCATGGCTTAACTCCCTATTCCCTTATTTGATCTCTGATATGATAGTTTCTGACAACTTTGGTTCCTACAATCACCGTGATAAAGACTGTCAGCAGCTGGGCCGCCGGGCAAAGCAGATAGGCCGTCACCGGTTCAACCAATAACATTATTTTTGATGCCCCCATGGCCGAAAGCATCCAGCCGAAAATCATCTCACCTAAAGAATTCGCCAGCACCGTTCCGACAATGATTGCCAGGAATTGAATCACCAGAATTCGTATACCAAACTGTATTCGGATGTCCCGATTTGAAAAACCAATGGCTTTTTTAATGGCGATGGCACTGTGTTCTCTGGCTGTGATCAGCTGCAAGAACATCACGGTAACCAGCATGATTAACAGCAATGAAATGATGATGGCCGCAGCTTCTACCAGGCTCATACTATCCGTAATTCCGCCCAGTGTCTGGGCAATGAATTCGCTGACTGGCGTTACTTTACTATCCGGCAGTATACTCCGGAGTCCATCCGTTTTTTTCTCAATGGCAACACCGTCGTGCACATCAACATAAATGATATAGACTTCCACATCATTTTCGGCAAAATCAATGGCTGCTTTGGCAGTCTTGCCACCGTAGGTAATATCCTGATAAATACCGCAGACGGTAAAGGTCAGTTCTTCTCCCTGATAGACCACCGTCATCGAATCGCCAACTTCTTTTCCCAATTCAGTCGCATTCATATAAGAAAGGGCCATTTCTTTACTGTCACTCGGCGCGCTTCCGCTCAGATACTCCAATGGGAAAACAGCTTCATCACCACTTTCTACGCGAAGGTATTCCCATTCCCCAACCGCATTCTGAGATTGTACGTAACCATTTTCATAAATTGCATATTTGGTGATTTCAGAATCATTCTCCAGCGAGGCTAAAGCGGCATCTTTTTGTGCTGTTAGTTTGTCGCTGTACTGAATATCAACGCGAATATCGGATTCTCCGATACCCATATAGGTAATGAAAGATGGATTTTCAATGGTATTCTTCATATTCATGGGAAGCAGAATCAAAAATGATGAAAATACAAAGACGAGAAATACAACCAAATATTCCTTCCATCTGCATTTTAATTCACCGAATGCCATCGTCAGGTTGGGGTATTTCAATCCTGCTGAAGGTAAAGTATAATGTCCCTCTTTCTTGATCTGCTCCTCCCCGCGCATCAGTTCGACAACCGACCTTTTCAGATTCTTGCGAATGATTCTGCGGCATCCGAGCATGACAATCAGGCCCAGCAAAATAACACCGATTAAAGGAAATACCCATCGCATCCATTCAACCGTCCCATATCCACAGTACATAACAACCGCGGATGAAAAGAAATCTCCAAAGGGGATAGCTCCCAGATAACCAATCACTCCTGCAATCAGCACAAGTATGATATATTTCATCTGATATAACTTCACTATTGTTTTTCCGGTCAATCCAATGGCTTTCATTTCTCCGATGGTAACATTCTCGTCTGCCATGGTGGCTTGAATAATATAAGATAAACACAGGAGTGACACCAGGATTAAAAGAATACTGATGGCGATGATGATAAATGCTACCAGGCCATAGGAAAAAGCATTCATCATCGTCAGAAGACTGCCAGTAATGGCAACACCTTTGGCAGGCATGTTTGCATCCATGTAATCCTTCTGTAAAGCTGCCGTTGATGAACCATCTTTTAATAGGAATTCAAAAGAATATTCATTTTCACCCATATGGCGGCTTATTTCATCAAGATCTGCCGGACTGACTAAAAAACGCTTTGAAGATGCCAGAGCCACATTCATTGATGCGTCGCGAATGATGGTTGATACCCTCAGTTCCTTACTGTAATCATCTTTATGTAATGTAATGACATCGCCGACCTGAATACCAAGTTCCTCGGCATAATAAACAGGAACCCCGATTTCCCCATCCGCAACAACCGCCACTTCATTGTTCATATTAAGGAGATAATCAAATCCTTCGTTCTGAACAACAAAACCATTATCCATCAAACACTTTTCCAGGGTTTCGCCCTGATAAATTATATTTTTATTATTTATATCAAGCATCTTGACGATTAGCGAATCCTCGATATACTCATGAGTTGCCACAAAGTTATCAAAGGCTTCCTCATCATAGGTGCCCTTATGCATTTGCAGGTATTCCGGAGGCACAGCCAGTTCATCTAGCCCCTTCAATGAGGAGTTCATCGTCCCTGCCACCCTTAGGCCGGTTGCCATCAAAAGGGCCGAAAGGATCAAAAATACCGCCAGTGCAGTTGTGATCACCCGATTTCTTTTAAAGTCCTTCCGGACAAGATGCAACAATAGTATCATTCTTACTTAAATCCCCCTCTTCCAACATTTTGACACTTTTCAATCTGGAAACAACGATTCCGATTAAGGCCAGACCGGAAAACAATTCCCCCAGAATCATCATTAATCGTCTGTCATAACGATCTGCCAAAACCCCTCCCACCGGCGCCAAAAGAATGGATGGCAGAAAGGCGCAAATGCTGACAATGGCTGTAGCTGCAACAGATCCTGTCAAGGCCAGCACATAAATAGCCAAACCGAAATCCGTTAATCCGCTGCCAATACTTGATATCAACTGGCCGGCGGCCAATATCATAAACTTCTTTATTCCCTTATTCTGTATTTTTGTGTTCTGTATTTCATGCCCTGGATTCATTGTTATCCTCCCTAAACTTTAATGATCTTTATCCAATATTCATACCAATCACTGTAAATTATTATTTTTTTTCTTATATCGACCATCGGTCGGTACAAGCGTAAAAAAATAGTCTTACAGATGTCCCGCCATCTATGGCAGCTGTCCAAACATCTGTAAAAAGCTATTCAGTTCGCCCTCATTTGTTCCCATCATTCTCTCGATATTACATAAAAATGCCTGTATCTTTTTAGGATACTCGTCCATTTCCCATTCAAAAATATCACAATCGAACAGCATATGGCCCAACAGCAAAATAGATTCGATGCATTCCGTTGGATACTCCATATGAAAAATATCTTGCTCCATACCTTCTGAAACAGGTTCTCTTAAAAGCGGCGTCATCCGTTTAAGCATTGCCTTTAAATATAACTGTTCAAGCTTTGTATTCTCAACCTTATGCATTTCTTCCTTTATCTGATCCACGCCTTCAAACTCAGGAGTCTGTGCCATGATTGCCAGCATAATACGATTCACCAGAGGAATGGATCGATCCTTTAGAATCACCTCTGCTCTCTTTGCTCCTTCTTCAACAATGTCAATAATAATTGCTTCCAATACTTCTTCCTTTGATGCAAAATAATAGTAAAAGGTACCTTTGGCAATATCCACAATTTTTAAAATATCATTCACCGATGTATGATCATAACCTTTCTTAACGAATAATTCCCGTGAAACCTCCAATATCTCACGTTTCCGAACTTCACCTTCTTTGATAGCTTTCATATCGTACCTCGCTTTATCGACCGTCGGTCGATATAACAATAATAAACTAACCTAAAGAAAATGTCAAACCATATTTCAATTAATTTGAACAAGCTGATTTGTGAAGGGTCTAGAAACAGGGACATCTTTCCATTACTTACAATTTTCAGTACTTTCAGATGTTTTAAGGAAATCCTTGAAGCTGCTAAAGGAAAAGTGTAGAATAGAAGTAAGTTTATTTAGAAGGAGTTATAATGAAAATAGCAATTACAGCCGCTGGAAAAACCATGGAAGATAGAGTTTTTGGGGAATTTGAAAAAAGTCCGTTTCTATTGATTTATGAAACGAAAGATGGATCTATCAGCGAATATGAAAATGATTTTGAAAAAGATCTGCAGGGAATTGAAATAGCCACTATCATTAAAAACGAGGATTGTGAAGCAGTAATTACCGGAGCAATTGAAGAAAAAGCCTTCTATCTGATTGCGGATGTAGGAATTACCCGTTTTAAAGGAGATGGAATGACGATCCATGATGCAATTAAGCAAGTGGAAGCTCGTAAACTTGTACTGATTCGAGATTTTAAAGGAGCAGGACCCAATCATCACCATCATCATTGAAAATAGGTTGTATCCAGAGCAACAAAAAACGTTGAAGCTGTGATTCTTTTTATGATCTGTTTTTATTCATTATTTATCTTAGGAATTATATGTTAAATAACTTTATTTCAAATAAATAAGAAGCCAATTCCAGACTCTGAAAAGGCTTCTTATTTATTAATTGAGTTATTGATCTCTAAATTTTAAATTCTTCTGTTACTGTTTTCTTGCATCTATTTCAGCCTGATATTGTACCATTTTTTCTGTCGTTAATCGGTATCCAAATGTTAATAGAATCGCACCTGCAAGAACCGTGCAACCTGGAATTGTACAGAATAAAGTCGTAATACCCGCTTTTAATTCTGGTGTGGCAGTAGCTGGGTCCATTTTTGCAACGAAGCCTACTGAAGCCAGCATTGCCGGAATAATTAGCCCTTTGACGAAGATAGCTAGTTTTAATGGCAAATTCGATAATCCCATAACCCAGCTTGATGCTGCTTTCCCTGTTTTCCATTCACTGTAAATCGATGCATCACCGTATAATGCAACCATCAATGCATACAGGAATCCTAAGAAGAACTGCGCACATGAAAGGACTATTAGAACAAGTATTATGTTAGAAACAACGAATTGACAGCCGATTAAAAATATTCCTAAACCGTAACAGCCAATCAGTGCCGCTGTTCTTGTTGACAATTTCGCGGCGACATATTTACTTGAATATGAGCCAATAACCGCCATAATATTTGCAACCAACAAGTAAACGCTAAACATTGCGACATTGTTTGCTACATAGGTAAAGAAGTATACCGCCGACCCTGCACAGACAAAGTTAACTGTCCAACGGGCTACATCTGCTAAAAGTAACACTAACAAATGTGGGTTCTGAACCAATGATCTAAACATATCTGCAACAGAAATTTTTTCTTTCTGAGCCACATTAGTGTTTGCAGCTGCTTCTTCCTGTGTTACTTCATATCCACTCGTTAGTTTGAAGTGAATGAAATAGCCTAACCAGTAAATACAAGCCATTGCGAATGCCGAAATTGTGAATCCGAGTACTGGATTACCAACTGCTCCGCCAACCCATAAAATAGTGGTCAATCCCATTGCTGAGAAAATAATTTTCCCAATATTGGCATAAGCGCCACGTGTTGCGGATAATTGTGTTCGATCTTCAGGTGTCGACGAAATTGTAGGTATTAATGCTATATTAGCAACATACGAGAAGTTCCATGCAATGTGTGAAGTAATGAAAGCTATACAAATAATGACAATTGGTACTATTCCCGTACCAATAACCGTAAACATCATTGTATAGAGAACCACTACAATAGGTGGTATTACTAACAACCACGATCTGTATTTTCCCCATTTCATTGGTTTAAGAGCATCAATAAATCCACCATAGAAAGGTGATAGTACCATATCTACTGTACTTGTTAAAGTCATAATTATTGCAGTTGTTGCCAAATCAAATTTTGCAATGTTTGTTAAAAAATATGCAAAATAAAATACTTCAACATTCGACATCAAAGTAAAACCAAGATCCCCAACACCAAAGAATTTCTTAAGCCCTGAACTTAAGGGTTTTTTTTCCATAAAAGAGCCTCCTAAAAATTTTTGTTTCTACCTAAGCAAAATATCCGGCTATTTTCCCTGGCAAATTCTAATTCTGTCATTTTAATAATATTACTAAAGACTACTTGTATAGTAACCCTTTGCAACGATCCTGTCAAGGGTTTTTAATAATTTAGACATCTTTTACTGTTTTTTCAGTAAATGCCAATAAATTTCTTTTTTACGAATTCGCTTTTTTCTTGTTTCTTTTACTGTTTAATGCTAAACTTGTAGCAGACTAGTATTTTTTAAGGAGATTTCAAATGCGAAAATTGACGAAAGGTGACCAAACAAAAGAGCGTATTTATAAAAGTGCTAAAGAGCTCTTTTATAATAAAGGATATAATGCCACCACCATCCAACAGATTGCTGATCATTCCGGTACCACACTAGGCTCAATGACCTATCATTTTGCCACAAAAGATACATTTATTTCTCGGATTTTTGAGGACTATCTAACCTCAATCAATGACTTACTTCTCAATAAGTTGATTGGTTATAAACCCATTAATTCTTTTGAAAAGCACTTTTATTTAACCATGGTTTGGTATCAATACCTACTTACCGATCCGCTCGTTAAAAACTTTTATTTTGAGATTTCCAAAAATGATTCATTATACCCTTTCCTGCAAGGACAGATCAGTCAAATCTATCACAATTTTGTTAAAGATTATAATCTGCGAATTCGTCCGATAGAATTTGATGCCATACTCATCGCGGATTTTGGAGCTCGTCGGGAACTCACCCGAAGCTTTTGTGAAGACAATATAAAAATGCCTGTGGAAGATTTCTCAATTTTAATTATTTCCAACACGGCTCGTTGTCTTGGTATCCCACAAAAGGCTATTTATAAGGTTAGTTATGAAGCCCTTCTTTTTAATCGCGAACATGATTTTTCCGATATTAAACTGCTCGTATAAAAAGGTCTTTTCAGGAATTAATTCCCTGAAAAGACCTTTTTTATTTTAAATTTATTTTTCTTTGAAAGTAATAATCACACCTTCAGTTACGCTGTTTGCCCAACCACCATCATTAGATACCATTATATGCTGGCCCTGAACAATGGGAAGAATGGATAAAACATCATAACCCTGTTCATCGTAGGCAATACAGGCTTCCTCAATTTCCTGGGCAAGTTCTTCTGATTTACATTTGCGAAAGCCCTTATTATAATCATTCCCACTTGCCTCCACCTTGTCATGAATGCTGATACAAACATATTTTTTCATGCTTTTTTCCTCCATCAAAGTATTTGATCCATTATACCATAAAAAACCGTCCCTCTAAGAGGAACGGTTTGAAATTATTTTTCTATCTAATTTATAGGAGTTCAGATTTCTTAGAATTTTATATTCATTTTGAATATTTCTTTCAAAATCTGCATGAGCTTCGTGATCACTCGTCCGCTAACGCTCCTATTCGCTACCAATTTTTTTATCAAAAATTGGACTCAGCTTTAATCAGCAATAATCTTAGCTACTACTCCAGACCCAACCGTTCGACCGCCTTCACGAATAGCGAAACGTAAGCCTTCTTCAATGGCGATTGGTGTAATCAGGGTGATTTCCATTTGCACGTTATCCCCTGGCATTACCATTTCGACGCCTTCTGGTAATTTGATGACACCAGTTACATCGGTAGTTCTAAAGTAGAACTGTGGTCGGTAACCGTCAAAGAATGGTGTATGACGTCCGCCTTCTTCTTTAGTTAATACGTATACTTCTGACATGTAATGCGTATGTGGTTTAATGGAACCTGGTTTAGCTAAAACCTGACCACGTTCGATTTGTGATCTTTCAACACCACGCAGCAGTGCCCCAACGTTATCTCCGGAACGGCCTTCATCAAGCAGTTTACGGAACATTTCTACGCCGGTTACAATAGTTTTACGGTTTGGGTGAATCCCAACGATTTCAACTTCTTCTCCGACTTTGACAATCCCACGTTCGATACGGCCCGTTGCTACGGTTCCACGTCCGGTGATTGAGAAAACATCTTCGATTGGCATCAGAAACGGTTTGTCAGTATCACGTACTGGATCAGGGATCCATTCGTCAACAGCTGTCATCAGTTCTAAAATTTTATCGCCCCAAGGGCCTTCAGGTTCTGCTAATGCTTTTAAAGCAGATCCGGAAATGATTGGTGTATCGTCGCCGGGGAAGTCATATTCGTCAAGCAGTTCGCGAACTTCCATTTCAACGAGTTCTAATAATTCTTCGTCATCGACCATGTCCACTTTGTTCAGGAACACGATGATATAGGGAACCCCTACCTGACGGCTGAGAAGAATATGTTCTCTTGTCTGTGGCATTGGACCATCAGCTGCGCTTACAACTAAGATCGCGCCATCCATTTGAGCAGCGCCGGTGATCATGTTCTTAACATAATCCGCATGGCCCGGGCAGTCAACGTGAGCGTAGTGACGAGCAGGAGTTTCATATTCAACATGAGCAGTTGAAATAGTGATCCCACGTTCTCTTTCTTCTGGAGCCTTATCGATGTTTTCGAAGGCTACTGCCGAACCTGTTCCGTAACGTGTGTGTAAAACAGATGTGATTGCCGCGGTTAAAGTAGTTTTGCCATGATCGACATGACCAATTGTTCCAACATTAACATGTGGTTTATTTCTTTCGAATTTTGCTTTTCCCATTTGCTCTTCTCCTTAAAAAAAATTTACTATAGTGCTTCGCACTTATTTTCGACCTTCAATAATTTCTTCCGAAACATATTTAGGTACTGCTTCATAATGTGAGAACTGCATCGTATAAACACCACGACCCTGAGTTTTACTTCTCAAAGTAGTCGCATAGCCAAACATTTCTGATAATGGCACAGTTCCTTTAATAATTTGAGCGCCTGCGCGCATTTCCATTCCTTCGATACGACCACGTCTGGAGCTGATATCACCCATAACGTCGCCCATGTATTCTTCCGGAATAACAACTTCGAGAGAGAAAACAGGTTCAAGTATAACTGGGTCTGCTTTTCTCATCCCATTTTTAAATGCCATAGATCCGGCAATCTTAAATGCCATTTCTGATGAATCCACATCATGGAAAGATCCATCATAGACAATAACTTTAAGATCCAATACTGGATATCCGGCTAGTACACCGTTACGCATTGCTTCTTCGATCCCTTGATTAATTGGGTTAATGAACTCCTTAGGAATTGAACCCCCAACGGTCTTGTTTTCAAAGATATATCCGGTACCAGGTTCAACAGGTTCCATATGAATCAAACAATGACCATATTGACCACGACCACCGGACTGACGTGCAAATTTACCTTCGGCATCAACTGCTTTAGTAATAGATTCTTTGTAAGCAACCTGAGGTGGCCCAACATTAGCTTCAACTTTAAATTCACGCATCATACGGTCAACAATGATGTCAAGGTGAAGTTCACCCATTCCTGAAATGATTGTTTGTCCCGTTTCTTCATCAGTACGTGTTCTAAAGGTTGGATCTTCTTCTCCAAGCTTCTGTAAAGCAATACTCATTTTTTCCTGACCAGCCTTTGTTTTTGGTTCAATGGCGACATGGATTACCGGTTCCGGGAATACCATGGATTCAAGAATAATTGGTGCTGTATCCACACAAAGAGTATCTCCTGTGGAAGTATCTTTTAATCCAACCGCAGCGGCAATATCTCCGGTATAAACCGTTGATATTTCTTCACGGTGATTAGCATGCATTTGGAGAATACGTCCAAGACGTTCTCGTTTATCTTTGGAAGAGTTGTAAATATAAGAACCGGAATTAATGGTTCCTGAGTAAACTCGGAAAAAAGCAAGCTTACCTACAAATGGATCTGTCATGATTTTGAATGCCAATGCTGAGAATGGTTCATCATCACTTGGATGTCGCTCTTCTTCTTTTTCAGTATTTGGATTAATTCCCATAATTGCAGGAACATCCAATGGGGACGGCATATAATCAACAACAGCATCCAGAACAAGCTGAACACCCTTGTTTTTATACGAAGAACCGCAAACAACAGGGATAATATCCACATGCAGTGTTGCCAAACGGATTGCTGCTTTTAATTGATCAAGGGGAATTTCTTCACCATCGAGGAATTTTTCCATGATGTCTTCATCATAGTCTGAAATAGATTCAATCAATTTTTCATGATATTCTTTAGCCAGTTCAAGCATGTCTTCGGGAATATCAATGATATCAATATCTTCGCCTAATTCATCTTTATAGATCATGGCTTTCATAATAAGGAGATCAATGATCCCTATGAAGTCGCCTTCTTTTCCGATAGGTAATTGGATTGGGACAGGATTCGTACTTAAACGATCCTCCATCATCTTCAGCACATTATAATAATCTGCTCCGGTAATGTCCATTTTATTAACATAGGCCATTCTTGGAACATGATATTTATCGGCTTGACGCCATACTGTTTCTGATTGAGGCTCAACGCCACCTTTTGCACAAAATACAGCTACTGCACCGTCGAGAACTCTCAGTGAGCGTTCAACTTCAACGGTAAAATCAACGTGTCCTGGTGTATCAATAATATTAATACGATTGTCATTCCAAAAACATGTTGTAGCAGCCGAGGTAATTGTAATACCTCGTTCCTGTTCTTGTTCCATCCAGTCCATTTGAGAAACACCATCATGGGTTTCTCCAATTTTGTGAATTTTTCCGGAATAAAACAGGATTCGTTCTGTGGTAGTGGTTTTTCCTGCATCAATATGTGCCATAATACCTATATTTCTTGTTTTTGCTAAACTATATTCTCTGGACACAGATGCGTTCCTCTCTTTTTCTTGTATTTAAAAAGACTACCAACGATAATGTGCGAATGCTTTGTTGGCTTCTGCCATTGCGTGTGTATCGTCTTTTTTCTTCACAGCTGCACCACTGTTATTCAGTGCATCCATAATTTCTCCGGCTAAACGATCCTTCATTGTTTTTTCAGATCGCTTACGGGAAAGATTTACTAACCAGCGCAGTCCTAAAGCTTGTTTTCTTTCTGTTCTGATTTCCATTGGCACCTGATAAGTTGCACCACCGACTCGGCGAGCTTTAACTTCTAAAACAGGTGTAATGTTAGCCAGAGCTTCTTGAAACGCTTCCAGGGCGTCTTTTCCGGTTTTTTCATTAACTTTTTCAAATGCATCATATACAATCTTTTGGGCAATACCTTTTTTCCCATCTAACATAATATTGTTAACCAATTTGGTTACAACAATATCCCCGTAGATTGGATCAGGCAAAACATCTCTTTTTGGAACAGGTCCTTTTCTAGGCACTTTACTTCCCTCCTCAACATTATTTTATGTTCATCGGTACTCGACATCCAACATTACGTTGTTGTGCGTATAGCGTCTCTAACATATATATGGTCTCGAACTTTTTTTACGAGCGCTTTAATATGCAGCACTATGCACTACTACTTCTTAGGCTTTTTAGCCCCGTATTTGGATCGAGCTTGTCTACGTGCGTCAACACCAGCGGTATCGAGCGCGCCACGGATAATCTTATAACGAACCCCTGGTAAATCCTTAACACGACCACCTTTAACGAGAACAATACTATGTTCTTGTAAGTTATGACCGATGCCTGGGATATACGCTGTAACTTCCATACCGTTTACGAGACGAACTCTGGCAATTTTTCTTAAAGCTGAGTTTGGTTTCTTTGGTGTGGATGTTCTAACTGCTGTACATACGCCTCTTTTTTGAGGGTTTGCTTTCAACGCTGGAGTTTTAGTTTTTTCTTCCGTGCGTTTTCTTCCTTTTTTCACAAGCTGATTAATGGTAGGCATTTAGTCCTGCACCTCCTTTTAAAAATATATCAATAACCTGAATAAACAGGTCATTAATGGCTTCATATTAGAATTGGGGGTATCCCGATTGAGACAACCCCAACTCTTTTTATTTAACTATAGCAATAACTGCCGCACCACGATCAATGCCACCGGCTCGACCGAGACCAACTTTGGTTTCGACTTTTTCTACCGTAATGTTATGATCACTGCAACAATCAATAATGCTTTTTTTGATGTATTCTTCTGTATCTTCAGCTAAAAACACCTTGAGTGCTTTGCCTTCTTTCACAGCTTTAAGGGTTTGTTTGGTTCCAATAACTTTCGGAACATCCACAAATTGATTCATATGGCTTCCACTCCTTGCTGTTTATGATTTTACACGAAACATACCTTTTTACTATACATGTAAATGGAACAAATGTCAAGATTTATTCTTTTGTCAAGAAGTCTAAATCAAAGATATCCAAGTCTGCAATAATAGCATCCTCATTTTCTTCCTGTTCTTCTTCCACATAAGCATTCAGGATGTCGTCATCAAAAACAATGTCTAAAGATTCTTCGGTCGTATCAACTGCTTCAAAAGCTTCATATATATCTTCTTCTTCTTCACGCTCATAAACCAGTTCGATATCGCCATACATTTTCACCCCGGTACCGGCTGGTACCAGTTGGCCAATAATAACATTTTCTTTAAGGCCAATGAGTGGATCGACTTTGCCTTTAATAGCAGCATCGGTAAGAACTCGGGTTGTTTCCTGGAAAGACGCAGCTGACAGGAAGGAGTCAGTGGCCAATGAAGCTTTTGTGATTCCTAAGAGTTCACGGCTTGCAGTAGCACTTTCTAATCCCGCTTCCTGGGCGATCCTGTTTTCATCTTCAAAATTGAAGATATCTACCAGACTTCCGGCCAGAAGCTTTGTATCTCCGGCATTTTCGATTTTAACTTTTCTAAGCATCTGACGGACGATTAACTCAAGATGTTTGTCCCCGATGTGCACACCCTGCATGCGGTATACTTTTTGAACTTCCTGGAGCAGGTACTGTTGAACACTGTCGATCCCGCGAATGCGAAGAATATCACTGGGATTAATGGAACCTTCAGTAATTTCATCCCCGGCAATTACACTGTCGCCGGTATGGACACGCAGGCGTGATCCGTAAGGAATGAGGTAAACTTTTGCTTCGCCATCGGTACCGGTAATAACTGCTTCGGTTTTTTTCTGGGTATCCTGGATTTCCACACGACCGGTAATCTCGGAAATAATGGCTTGACCCTTTGGTTTTCTTGCTTCGAAAAGTTCTTCGATTCTTGGAAGACCCTGGGTAATATCGTCGGCTGATGCAACCCCACCGGTATGGAAGGTTCGCATGGTCAGCTGTGTCCCAGGCTCGCCAATGGATTGAGCTGCAATAATTCCAACGGCTTCTCCAATTTCAACCGGACGCCAGGTGGTTAAATCCACCCCATAACATTTTTTGCAAACACCAATCTTAGATTGGCAATTAAAGACTGAACGGATAAGAACTTTTTCAAGTCCTGATCTAAGAATAGCTTCTGTTATTTCACTGCTGATAATTTCGTTGGCATGGACAAGAACTTCGCCGGTTTTGGGATTAATAACATCTGCAAAAGCATACCGGCCAATAATTCGTTCTTCCAGTGTTTCAATAATTTCGCCATGATCATTAATCGTAGAAACTTCATATCCATGAGTCGTTCCGCAATCATCTTCCCGAACAATAACATCCTGGCTGACATCAACCAAACGTCTGGTCAGATAACCTGAATCCGCTGTTCGCAGTGCTGTATCGGCAAGACCTTTTCTAGCCCCATGAGTCGAGGAGAAAAACTCAAGTACATTCAGACCTTCACGGAAGTTTGAACGAATCGGTAACTCGATAATTCGCCCGGTTGGATTGGCCATCAGACCACGCATTCCCGCTAACTGACGAATCTGATTCTTGCTCCCACGAGCACCGGAATCAGCCATCATATTAATTGGGTTGAGATCATCCAAATGGTTTAACAATGCATCCGTTACATCATCCGTGGCGTTGTTCCAAATATCAACAACATTGTTATATCGTTCTTCATCACTGATAAAGCCCTGCCTAAACAATGTCAGATTGTCTGCAATCTTGATATCCGCTAATGCCAGAATTTCTTCCTTGTTTCCCGGAACCACCATATCGTGGACCCCTACCGTAATAGCGCCTTTGGTAGAAAAAGTGAAACCAAGACGTTTGATATCATCCAATACTTCAGAAGTGACGGTTGGACCATGTTTTTTGTAACAATGCTCAATAATACGTGACAGCACTGTTTTTTTCACGAGCACATCGATTTCCAAAAGAAACAGATCATCAATGGTTTCTCGTTTGACGAAGCCCAGGTCCTGAGGAATAATTTCATTGAAAATAAAGCGTCCAACGGTGCCCTCAACCAGCCTGGAAATGTTTTCTCCATTAATGTCCTTGTAAATACGAACCTTGACCTGGGAATGCAACTCAACCTCTTTATTAAAGTAAGCCATTTCCATTTCATCCAAATCTCTGAAGACACTTCCGGTCCCAATACCATTTTCCTTAAATAAGGTCATATAATAAGTTCCCAGAATCATATCCTGAGTCGGTGTAACAACTGGCGTTCCATCCTGTGGTTTAAGAATGTTATTTGATGCCAGCATTAAGAAACGTGCTTCCGCCTGTGCTTCCACCGATAAGGGCACATGGACTGCCATCTGATCCCCATCAAAGTCGGCGTTGTAGGCGGTACAAACCAATGGATGGAGTTTCATTGCTTTACCTTCAACGAGAATTGGCTCAAAGGCTTGAATTCCCAGACGATGAAGAGTCGGTGCACGGTTTAGTAAAACCGGATGTTCTTTGATAACATCTTCCAGAACATCCCAAACCATGGGATCTAACTTTTCAACCATTTTTTTAGCGCTTTTAATATTTTGTGATAAGCCGCGGCCTACCAGTTCTTTCATAACAAAAGGTTTGAACAATTCAATGGCCATTTCTTTAGGGAGGCCGCATTGAAACATTTTAAGATCCGGACCAACAACAATAACTGAACGGCCGGAGTAGTCAACCCGTTTTCCCAAAAGGTTTTGGCGGAAACGACCTTGTTTACCCTTAAGCATATCACTCAAGGATTTAAAAGGACGATTACCAGGACCGGTTACGGCACGGCCGCGACGGCCATTATCGATAAGCGCATCAACCGCTTCCTGAAGCATCCGTTTTTCATTTTGAACAATAATATCCGGTGCGTCAAGCTCAAGAAGTTTCAATAGACGATTGTTACGGTTAATAACCCGTCGGTAAAGATCATTTAAATCTGATGTTGCAAAACGTCCCCCATCCAATTGAACCATGGGGCGTAATTCCGGAGGAATTACCGGGATAGTTTCCATGATCATCCATTCCGGACGATTATTGGAATTTCTAAAGGCTTCAACCGCTTCCAAACGTCTGGCAATCCGAATCTTTTTCTGACCCGAACTCCCTTTCAGTTCTTCTTTTAGAACCGCTGATTCCTGGTCAAGATCAACCATTTTCAGCAATTCCTGGATGGCTTCTGCCCCAATACTGGCAGCAAATTTATTGCCGAATTGTTTTTTTGCTTCTTTATATTCTGTTTCCGTGAGAATGTGTTTGTAATCAAAATTACTTTCCCCCGGATCTGTTACCACATAGGCCGCAAAATAAATAATCTTTTCGAGGTTTCGTGGTGACATTTCAAGAATCAGTCCCATTCGGCTGGGGATTCCTTTAAAGTACCAAATGTGTGATACCGGTGAGGCTAATTCAATATGCCCCATCCGTTCACGTCGTACTTTAGCTTTGGTAACTTCAACGCCACAATTTTCACAGACAATGCCCTTGTGACGAATACGTTTGTATTTTCCACAATTACATTCCCAGTCCTTCTGTGGTCCGAAGATTTTTTCGCAGAACAACCCTTCTTTTTCAGGTTTTAAGGTTCTGTAATTAATGGTTTCCGGTTTTTTAACTTCTCCACGTGACCATTCTCTGATCTTTTCAGGTGATGCCAATCCGATTTGTAAGGATTTGAAGGTGAATTCCTCGTTCAACAAATGGCTTCGCTCCCTTCTTTTTTAAATTTATTGTTATTAAAACAAGTCTTCGTCATTATCATCGATGTTCTTAATTTGAAAGGTATCTTCCAATTTCACGTCATCTCCGGCTTCGGAAATTTCTCCGCTTCCGATTTCAATGGCCAGTTCTTCCAGGGGATCCCGTTCATCCATTTCATCATCAAGAAGCTTTATCATCTCCTGATCATTAAGGATATTGACATCCAGACCCAAACTTTGGAATTCCTTCATAAGTACCTTAAAGGACTCAGGAATTCCCGGCTTAGGAATATTTTCACCTTTGACAATGGCTTCGTAAGCCTTAACACGACCAACAACATCATCGGATTTAATGGTTAGAATTTCCTGAAGGGTATGGGCTGCCCCATAGGCTTCCAGAGCCCAAACTTCCATTTCTCCAAATCGCTGTCCACCGAACTGAGCTTTACCACCCAACGGCTGTTGTGTAACCAATGAATAAGGTCCGGTTGACCTCGCATGCATTTTATCGTCAACCAAATGGTGAAGTTTAAGAATATACATATAACCAACCGTTACTTTATTATCAAAGGGCTCACCGCTTCGTCCGTCAAAAAGCTGAATCTTACCATCTTTTGGTAAACCAGCCTGATCCAGAAGTTTAAAAATATCATCTTCACTGGCAGGATCGAATACCGGCGTGGAAATATGCCAGCCTAATTTCTTCATGGCAAGTCCCAAATGGACTTCCAACACCTGTCCGATGTTCATTCGCGAAGGAACCCCTAAAGGATTAAGGACAATCTCCAGCGGTGTTCCATCCGGCATGAAAGGCATATCTTCTTCAGGAAGTATTCGGGAAATAACCCCTTTATTTCCATGACGACCCGCCATTTTATCCCCAACGGAAATCTTTCGCTTAACTGCAATAAGGACACGAACCAGGGTGTTAACCCCCGGTTTAAGATCTTCATCCTTATTCTCCCGGGAGAATAACTTAACATCCAGTACAATACCGGTTTCTCCATGAGGAACTTTCAATGATGTATCCCGGATTTCCCGTGCTTTTTCTCCGAAAATGGCTCTTAACAGCTTTTCTTCGGCGGAAAGATCAGTTTCACCCTTGGGCGTAACCTTACCAACTAAAATATCATCTGATTTAACCTCAGCACCAACAAAGATAATACCCCGTTCGTCAAGGTTTTTCAGGGCATCTTCGCTGACATTGGGAATATCCCGGGTAATTTCTTCAGGTCCGAGCTTAGTTTCACGGGCTTCCGCTTCAAACTCTTCGATATGAATGGATGTGAAAACATCCCGCTTTAATAACGATTCATTAATCAGGATAGCATCCTCGTAGTTGTAACCTTCCCAGGTCATAAATCCCATGAGAATATTTCGTCCAAGAGCAAGTTCGCCCATTTCTGTGGAAGGACCATCAGCAATGATCTCACCTGCCTGAACATACTGCCCTCTGTTTACCAAAGGCTTGTGGTTCATACAGGTTCCCTGATTGGAACGCTTGAATTTTAAAAGGGTATATTTATCCAGTTCCCCAACATCTGTTCGAATGTGGATTGCTGTTGCTTCTACTCGCTCAATAACGCCGGCATTCTTGGCAATCACACAAACGCCTGAATCCTTGGCAGCCTTGTGTTCCATACCGGTTCCGATAACAGGTGCCTTAGGAATCAAAAGCGGCACTGCCTGACGTTGCATGTTGGCACCCATGAGGGCGCGGTTGGCATCATCATTTTCAAGGAAGGGAATGAGGGATGTTGCCACAGAAACAATCTGTTTCGGCGAAATATCCATATAATCCACGCGGTCATTTTGAATAAGCACAAAATCTCGTTTGCTGCCGGCACGACCGGTTACCTGTTCACGGACAAAACGTCCTTCGTCATCCAAAGGCTCATTGGCCTGGGCAATGGTGAAACGACCTTCTTCATCTGCGGCTAAATAATGAATCTCATCGGTGACGACGCCATCATAAACCTTTCGGTAAGGGGCTTCAATAAATCCGTATTCGTTGACACGGGCATAGGTACTGAGTGAACCGATAAGTCCGATGTTTGGACCTTCTGGGGTTTCAATCGGGCACATCCGGCCATAATGACTATGATGAACATCACGAACCTCAAAACCGGCACGCTCACGGCTCAAACCACCGGGTCCCAGTGCTGAAAGACGTCTTTTATGGGTTAACTCAGCCAATGGGTTAGTTTGATCCATAAACTGTGAAAGCTGGGAACTTCCGAAGAATTCCTTTAAGGCAGCATTAACCGGACGGGTATTAATTAACCCCTGGGGTGTTAATACTTCATCATCCTGAACTGACATTCGTTCACGAACAACACGTTCCATACGGGAAAGGCCGATTCTAAACTGGTTCTGGAGCAACTCTCCAACTGAACGTAAACGGCGATTTCCTAAATGGTCAATGTCATCAATGGCGCCAATATCATAATCAAGGCCGATAATATAACTGATGGAAGCGTGAAGATCTGAAATAAGCACATGCTTTGGTATCAGCTCATCCATACGTTTTTTCAGATTTTTCTTCTTTTCTTCATCCGTCGCATCCGCCTCTAAAATATCTTTTAGAACTTCAAAACAAACGTATTCCTTAATGTCCAGGTCGCTGATGTCAAACGGAATATCCTGGGCATGAATATCAACAAAGCCATTTCCGATAACACGTACAGTATTTTCTTCTACTGTAACATCTACCATATTAATACCTGAGTTTTGGATTTCAATTGCTGAGTCCATGGTGATGATTTCACCGGCTTCAACATAAACCTCACCGGTATCTGAGTTTACAACCGTATTTGCAGCACGTTGTCCTGCTATTCGGGTTGCCAGGGATAGCTTCTTATTATACTTATGACGACCAACCTTGGCTAAATCGTAACGTCGATCATCAAAAAACATGGAGTTAAGTAATGACTGAGCACTTTCAACGGTTGGCGGTTCACCGGGACGAAGTCTTTTGTAAATCTCAATCAAACCGTCTCTGGTGGATTTCATATTGTTATTTTCATCTTTTTTAATGGTTTCAATCAAGCGGTAGTCATCCCCGTAGAAATCCAGGATTTCCTGGTTGGTTCCCAATCCCAGGGCCCGAATAAGAGCGGTGATTGGCAGCTTGCGGGTACGGTCAATTTTAACATACATAATGTCGTTAGAATCGGTTTCGTATTCCAGCCAGGCCCCACGGTTTGGAATGACTTGGGCTGAAAAAAGTTTCTTCCCAAGCTTATCTCGACTCAACGAGAAATATGCCCCTGGTGATCGCACCAGCTGGCTGACAATAACACGTTCTGCTCCATTGACAATGAAGGTTCCGGTATCTGTCATTTTATGCAAATCAGCCATATAGACCTTTTGCTCTTTTACTTCATTCTTTTCTTTGTTAATTAAACGAACTGTCACTTTTAATGGTATAAAGTAGGTTTGATCCCTTTCTTTACACTCTTCCACTGTGTACTTTGTTTTTCCTTCAATGGAATAATCCACAAATTCTAAAACCAGATTTCCGGTATAGTCTTCGATTTTATCAATATCGTCGAAAACTTCCTGAAGACCCTTTTCAATAAACCAGTTATAGGAATCCTTTTGAACCTCAATCAGGTTCGGCATTTCAATAACTTCTTTGATTTTAGAAAAGCTTTGGCGTGTTCTTAATCCGTCTTTTTCAGGATGTAACATTACCATCCAATATCACCCCTCGCAAAAATATTCAGCAACCGAATTGTCAAACAGAAACCCAATGTTCCCTTGTTCTGACCGTCCGAATTTGCCTGTTGTGTTTCAACCTTCCCTGTGTTATCATTAGGTTAGAAAATCAAGTCCAAAACGACAAGCTTTGCTTTCATATCACCTTTGATCAGTTTATGTCCACCAGCATACCTCTGTAATTGATCACCTAAAATTGACGTCAAGGATGCATTATAACCTTATTTTTAAAGATACCAATGCAATTTAATATGCTATCACAAAAACTTTCATCTGTCAAAGTTTTTGTGATAGTTTTTTAAAAAAAAAGCAAAAACAAAGCCTTCCCAGGTTTGCCCGGGGAGGCTTTGTATCTGCGTGCTTATGCGTGCTTTTTCAGTTTATATCGTTTCTTCTCTTTTCCCCGGTCACTCTGATCTCTTAGGATACTGCTGAGAAATTCTCGGGTTCTGGGCTCCTTGGGATTTATAAAAATATCTTTCGGCGATCCAACCTCTAAAATTTTACCTGAATCCATAAAAATTACCTTATTGGCCACATCCCGGGCAAAGCTCATTTCATGGGTAACCACCACCATGGTCATATGTTCCGTGGCAAGATTTTTCATGACACTCAAAACTTCGCCGGTCAACTCAGGATCCAGGGCCGATGTCGGCTCATCAAAAAGCAGAATATCCGGATTCATCATCAATGCTCTGGCAATAGCCACCCGCTGCTTTTCCCCACCGGACAATGTCGAAGGCATAGCATCAATACGATCCAGCAACCCAACCTTGTTGAGATAGGCTTCACACCGCTGATTCATTTCAAGGGGTTCTTCTTTTTTTACCACCTTCGGAGCCAGCTCCAGATTTTGTCGCACCGTAAGATGCGGAAACAAATTGAAGTGCTGAAAAACCATTCCCATTCTAATAATAATGGCTCTAATTTCCTGAGGACTGGTATACACCCCTGATTCCATCAAAGGCTTGCCCTCCATGATAATATCTCCGCTATCGGCTTTTTCCAAATCGATGAGACAGCGCAGCAATGTCGATTTTCCTGAACCCGAAGATCCAATAATCGCCATCACATCACCCTTATTCACACTAAATGAAATATCATTCAGGACGTGGTTATCACCAAAACTTTTATTGAGTTTATTGACTTTTATTATTTCCATGTTCACACCTCCTAAAATTCATATTTCTTTTCAAGCTTTTTAAAGACCATGGTAATGACAAAATTAATCATCAGGTATAATGCGGCGGCAACGAGGAAGGCAAAGGTGTCTCCATCACGATTCACTGCGGTTTTTGCATAGTGCAGAATTTCAGCCACACCGATAACCGTTACCAGAGCCGTATCCTTTACCAGCGTAATGGTTTCGTTGCTGATGGAAGGCAAACACACACGAATCATCTGGGGAACGACGACCCGAATCATTGTCTGAATCTTTGTCAATCCCAGGACCTTCGCCGCTTCATACTGACCCTTGTCAATGGCAAGCAGTCCGCCACGAAATATTTCTGCAAAATAGGCCGAATAGTTCAGTCCAAAGGCGACACAGGCAGCTGTGAAGCGGCCAAAAATAAAAAACTGTCCAATAAACGGAAGCAAGGGTAATCCAAAGTAAACAAACATCAATTGCAGCAGCAGCGGGGTCCCCCGCAAAACGTAGATATACCCGTTTGCAAAGGCTTTAACAGGCTTGATTTTGCTTCGCACCATCAACGTAAAAAGAAAGCCCAATGGAATGGAGCAGACGATGGTCACGGCGAAAACGCTGAGGGTAATACCCATCCCATAAATCATAGGCAGTGTAATATTGGATAAATAAGTTAAATAATCTGACATAATTGTTCTCCTGAGCAATAAAATAAAAAAATCGGATAGAAAACTATCCGATTTCTAGTGATTGGTTTTTTCTGAAAATTATGGTTTGTAAATAATGTCTGAGCCAAACCAGTTTGTGGAAATTTCAGCGGCGGTGCCGTCAGCGATCATGGCATCCATAGCATCTTGAATTTTGGTTTGTAATTCAGTATTGCCTTTTTTAATGCCGACGCCATAGAGCTCTGGTGATAAGCTTTCATCTAAAATAACGTAATCCGCATTTTCAGTGGTAATGTAGTAACGGGCAACGATTGAATCAACAATAACCGCGTCGATACGGCCAATGCCAAGATCAGTCAACGCTGATACATTTTCCGGATATTCATTCATTGCTGCTGTTTGGGTACTGATTGGATCTGCAATAAACGCATCATAGGCCGAGGAGCCCTTTTGAAGACCGATGTTCTTGCCTGCCAAATCAGCTTTTGTTTTAATTGGAGAATCCTTTTTAACAACAATCACCTGGTCATTTTCAAGGTAAGGCGCACTGAAATCCATGGCCGCCTTGCGTTCGTCTGTGATGGTTAAACCATTCCAGATAACATCGATGTTCCCAGAGTCAAGTTCTAATTCCTTGGTATCCCAATTAATTGGTTGCAGGACAACTTCCATACCCATACGTTTTCCAACTTCTTTGGCCAGATCCACATCAAAACCAACGATTTCATTCTTATCGTCTCTGAAACCCATTGGTGGGAAGGAATCGTCTAAACCAACAACGAAGGTTTTATCATCATTGCTTGCAGTTTCTTCGGTTGTCGCAGTATTGCTGCTACAGCCTGCAAATAAACTGGCCACAAGAATGACAACAAGCATTAATCCGAATATACTTCTTTTTTTCATCCCTTTTTTTCCTCTTTTCCTAATATAATATGGGGATATTATACACTTTATCACAGTACATTGCTAGCCCTTTACAGTGATAATTTTCTTAAATCTTATAATTATTTGGTGCTGGCGAAACTATATTTCACCTTGACCACTACTAAGAAAAAGGCCATCCATAATCACGAACGTTGTGTTGCACTTCGATTCCAAGCTTAGCCGCGGTCTGAATCTCTTCTTCAAAAGCTTTTGCATCAGCTCTTTTCCTGTCTTCTATTAAAGCATAGTAACCCACATCATAATCGTATTTCCTGGCCAGCTCAATGAGGACTTTAATCTTTTCATCATCTTTCATTTTAATCCCGATCTGTTTTCTTGCCTCTTCCGCCAATCTTCCATGACGAATTGCTTTCATAAAATCATTAAAATTTTTCATATTCACCCTTCCTTCCTTTATTTATACAGAGTATCTTTATAAATCTATATACCACTTTAAAAGAAAATAAATGCATCAGAAAACATTTACTTATTTTTCTTGAAACCAATAGAACAGCTTGACCAACTCATACCATAAAACGAATTATACCGGATTTCCTGCAGCCACAGGGACTGACCCGCTGTTAAACCGAAAAAGAACCCCTATTTTCAGAGGTTCCTTAACTTGTTTTTATTTAATAAAATAGTTTATTTTAACCAGCCGGCAGATCGTTGGACTGCTTTATCCCAAAACCCACAAAGTTCTTTGCGTTTTTCATCGCTGATTTTTGGTTCAAAACGTTTTTCAATTTTCCAAAATTCGCCAATTTCTTCAAAACTGTCCCAGTACCCCACCGCCAGGCCGGCCGCATAAACCGCTCCCAGGGTGGTGGTTTCGGTGATCATTGGGCGTTCCACTGGAATCCCCAGAATATCTGCCTGGAACTGGAGCATAAAATCGCTTTTTGCGCCACCGCCATCAGCGCGAAGTTTGGTAAGGTTGAATCCGGATTTTCGTTCCATAACATTAAAAGCATCTTTCACCTGAAAAGCCATGGATTCCAGAGCAGCCCTGGCAATATGATGCTTGGTGGTTCCTCTGGAAATCCCCACAATGGTGCCCCGGGCGTAGGAATCAAAATAGGGTGCTCCCAATCCCACAAAGGCCGGCACAAAATAAACACCCAGGCTGTCCTCCACCTGAAGTGCCAGCTCTTCAGCTTCTTTGGCATCGCTGATGATGTTAAGTCCATCTCTCAGCCATTGGATAACCGCACCTGAAACATCGGCCATTCCCTCCAGCCCGTAATCCGTACGTCCTTTGGCACTCCAGAGCACCGGTGAGAAAAGCCCATCTGAAGGCGGCACATATTTATCCCCGGTGTTCATGACCATAAAGGAACCGGTACCATAGGTATTTTTAGCCATTCCTTTTTCAAGACAACCCTGTCCGAAGGCGGCTGATTGCTGATCTCCCAAAATCCCCGCCACCGGAACTTCAGCACCAAAGAAAACGCCAGGCTCGGTCATGCCATAAACTTCACTCGATGTTCTGAGTTCCGGTAAAATTTCCCTAGGGATAGCCAATTCTTTTAAAATCCAGTCATCATATTGTAAGGTCCGCGCGTTTTGAAGCAGGGTTACCGATGCATTGGAATAATCCGTCACATGGGCCCGCCCCCCGGTGAGTTTCCACACCAGCCAGGTATCAATGGTGCCATACAGAAGTTCCCCTTTATCCACTCCGGATTTAACCTTGGGGTCGTTATCAAGTAGCCATCGAATTTTGGTTGCCGCATCGTTGGGAACAATGATCATTCCGGTGCGATCCACAATCCCCGGGCCATCCTTGGCTTCCAGCGCCTCACAGATATCAAGGGTCCGCCGATCCTGCCAGACAATGGCTCGACAGACAGGTTGACCGGTTTTTTTGTCCCAGAAAACGGTGGTTTCACGCTGATTGGTAATCCCGATGGCTTCGATGTCCGTGGGTTTAACATTTCCGTTTTTCAGCGCTTCTGCCACCATTTTCATAGTGACATCCCAGATTTCACCGGCATCATGTTCAACCCATCCGGATTGCGGAAAATGCTGAGTAAATTCAGAATAAGCCTGACTGATGATATTCACTGCCTTGTCAAAAATCATCACCTTGACACCGGTGGTACCCTCATCAATTCCTAAAATATATTTCATGATCCTTCTCCGTTCTTTATTTTTTATAGACAACCTTACCCTGATAAATGGTTAGTTCAACTTTAATATCCTTGATTTTTTCCGGTGGAACATCTAACGGGTTTTGGGATAAAACCGTAATATCGCCAGCTTTTCCAGGGGTTAAACTCCCCCTGACTGCTTCTTCTTTGGCGCAGTAGGCACCATCAATGGTGAAAAGTCTGAGGGCTTCCTCTGGAGTTATGGCATTTTGAGCATAGGGCGGATTCACGGCCGCATGAATTCCCATGACCGGGTCAATGGGCGTCACACTGGAGTCAGAACCGCCACCAACAACAATCCCGGCATCTAAAAATTCACGAAGGGGATATGCCCGGGAATTTCGTTTGTTTCCCACGCGATCCTCATAAACGCTTTCCGGCCCTCCTCTTAAATAGGTGAAGGCTGGTTGGGTGGAAATAACCACACCCAGGGTTGCCGCCCGCTTAATGTCCTGTTCATCGGGAAAACCAAAGTGCTCAATTCGAAAACGATGATCCTCTTTGGGATAAATCTGAATTGCCCTTTCCAGGCAATTCAGCGCCTGGACAATGCCACGCTGTCCAATGGCATGAAACCCGGTTTGCAGACCATTCTTATGGGCCTCAACAATATAATTTGTAATCCAGTCGTCCTCATAATAGAGAACCCCTCTAGTGTTGGGATCATCGGCATAGGCTTCTTCAAAAGCAGCGGTCCGTGAACCGATGGAGCCATCCAGTAAAATATCAGTTCCGATGATTTTCAATCCTTTAGCAATGACTTCCTCGGGCTTCGTACTGCACCAATGGAGAACCACATGCACCGGCAGACTATCCATAATTTCTAAAAAAACCGGAATATCCTCATCTGACGACAGGTCCCCACCTTCCATGCCATGGATAGTGGTTACTCCCATTTTTACTGCAGTTTGAACCGTGTAGCGGATTGCCGCTTCACGCTGTGACCAGGTCATCTTGTCAAAAAAATATTTTCTGGCATGGCTGTTGGCGTGGCTGTGAAGTCTTCCGGTTAAGTTTCCCGCTTCATCCTTACCCAAGCCTTCTTCATTTCCGGCAAATTTCATGATTTCCATGGCGATGGTGTTAACCTGGGTATAATGCAGGCCCCGATCCACCAGATAAACAGGCCGTTTCCCAAAATTTTTATCCAATTCTTTAGCAGTTGGAGGCCTTTTTTCAATCAATCGGGATTCATCAAGTCCGTAACCATAAATCCACTCTTTTTCCGAGGTTGTTTTCTCTTTTTCCAAGGTTTTAATGACTTCCTCTATGGATTTGCAATTAAACAGATCAATGCCAATAGACGACATGCCCGTAGTCATTATATGAACATGACAATCATGCAGTCCGGGCAAAAACGTTTTTCCCTGAAGATCGATGATTGCTGCTCCCTCTTTTTCTGCCAATGCCTTAATTTCTTTGGTGGAACCTAGCGCCTCTATTTTCCCGTCTTTTAGATAAATACCCTCACACTTTGGGTTAACGGCATCCATGGTGATGCCGAGCCCATTAATCAGTGCGGTTTTATTATTCATTGTTTCCTCCTTTTTTTCTTTGTATCATCGGCGTTTGCTAAACTCTTGCAAGCTTCGCAATTACCTGTTTTATATTTAAATTGTAAAAGGCGACGTTACGCCGCCTATGGCTGTTAAAGCAGCCTATTTTAACCAACCATTATTTTTAGCAGCTTATTGTAATATTTTTTTGACTTCAATGGCTACTGCTTTTCCCAGCGCAGCATGACTTTCGGCTTCCATATGAAGCCCATCAACCGCACTTGCTTTGGCAACTGTCCCGGCATCAAAATAGGGAACCCCGCGGCTCTGAGCTACCCCCTTATAAAATTCCGGCATTTGTTCGGATTTTTCACGGTTTCCTGCAAACATGAATTTAAATATTCCGTTTTCAATGGAACCCAGGGTTGGCGGTGCAATGAATAAAACCTTGGGGCCATTAGGCCCAAAGGCGCCGATCTGAGCCAAAGTTTTATCAAGAATCAATCCTGCGCCATTGGCAATATCCTGAGCAGTCACCGTATAACGATCTTTAAGATCATTGGTTCCAATCATGATAATGACCAAATCCAGAGGTGCATGGGTATCTAACAAGGGGATAATATGTTGTTTTCCGCAGCGGTATTCTTCAATGGGATCATCCCAAACTGTGGTTCTGCCATTGAGACCTTCCTGGATAACTTTGTAGTCATCCCCTAACTCGGCCTGAAGTACTCCGGCCCAGCGAACATCATCCGGCCAGCGTTTAATGACCGCTACTAGATCGTTGGATGGATCCCATCCCCATGTGTTTGAATCACCAAAAATCATAATGTTTTTCATGAATTTTTCCTCCATCTATATCGATTTTTTGATACCATGTTTAGTCTGGATATCTTCACTAATTGTTTATGCCCACTTTGTCACAGCATTACTGTCTCCCAGTTTAAATATAATCCCGCCTTCATTTATTTTCTCAGAAGTATACAAAAAGTCCGCATCATACCAGGGACACACTTAAGGAAATCCTTTCGTGCTGTTCCCACAGCATCACACAGACATCTTCAATTTCTGCCCTAATTTATTCGATTGTAATGGTTTACTTTTTCTCATTCTATTACCATCTCAAACAATTGTCAAGGGTTAACCACCTTCATTATTATAGCTAATTCCATTGATTTAATAGTATGATCCAAATAAAAAAACATGGATAGATACACCATCCATGCTTAAAAAAGATAAAACGTTTTTTAATTTGACCATATTTTATAATGTTTTATGGCATACGATTGTAAAAAATTTCTAAAATAGCCACACTTGATGCTGAACCGGGATCGCGATGTCCAATGGCACGTTCACCCAACCGCATGGCACGGCCTTTTTTAGCAATAATCGGAATGGTCGAGTCTGATCCGGCGGATCCGGCCTCCAGCGCTTTCTTCATGGCTTCCTTAGGAGCCATGTCGTCTTCTGAATAAACAGCTCTGAGAGCATCCACTGCTGGCCGCAGTGTATCAACCATAGTTTTATCTCCAACTGATGCTTTTCCACGTTTTTCGATGATTGCAACCCCTGCCTCCATCATTTCGATGAATTCATCGAAGCTCACCTCTTCTTTTCCCTTTGCCGGCACTCCAAACTTCATAAAAAAGCCACCATAAAGTGGTCCTGAAGCCCCTCCAACCTTGTCCAATAAAGCCGTTCCAGCGTTTTTAAAGATAGTATTAATGTCTTCGGATTTCCACCCTTCTAAGTTTTTACTCACTTCACGAAACCCGATGCTCAGATTCATGCCATGGTCACCATCACCAATGGCGGAGTCCAACTCAGAGAAGTAAACCTTCTTTTCTTCTGCCAATACAGCGAGGTCTTCAAGAACCCCAATAAAATAGTCTTTGTTTAAGATGTAATCGCTCATTTTATTCTCCTGGTAATAGATTAATGGGCTGACAGTTTCCTGACGACCCATTTTTTTGTACGTTATTAAGATTAAACTTTTTTAGTTAGATTGTTTAACTGAAGCTTAAATTTGAGTGAAATATGGAGTGTCGCAAGGATAATCAAGCAATTCCTTTAGCTCAGCATCCAATTTAACCAAGGTTACCGACATGCCCGCCATATCCATAGAAGAAGCGAAAGAACCAACCAGGGATTTATAAACAGTAATTCCTTTTTCCTCCAGAATTTGAGCCACTCGACGGAAGCAGATATGTAAATCCAGAATTGGTGTTGCTCCCAAACTATTGACTAACACATATACTTCATCACCCTTAACATACGGAAGATCTGCCAGGATCGGTTCCATGATTTGATCAACAACTCTATCAGCTGGTTCGATTTTCCCACGTCTTACACCTGGTTCGCCATGGATTCCCATACCAATTTCCATGTCGCCATCTTCCATTTCAAATATTGGTCCGCCCTTTGAAGGCAAGGTAGCTGACGACATTGCCACACCCATGGTTCTGGTTGCGTCATTGATTTTTTTTGCGGCTGCTACAACTTCGTCTAAATCTGCACCCATATCTGCTTTTGCACTGGTAGCTTTATGTACAAAGAACATGCCGGCAATACCACGGCGGTCTTCGATATTTTCCGAGGAAATGACATCATCTGTTACTAAAACAGTTTCGACACGAATACCATCTTCTTCGTCTGCTTTTTCTGCACCCATATCAAAATTCATAACATCGCCTGCATAGTTTCCATAAAGGTAGATGCAGCCTTTACCCTTATCAATGGCTTTAACGGCGGCATAGCATGGATCTGGGGACGGAGATGTATTAATATTGCCAATAACGGCGGCATCAGCAAAACCTGCTCCTACATAACCTAAGAATAATGGCTCGTGCCCGGAACCGCCACCGATGATTACGCCTACTTTATCTTTATTCTTTGATGCTTTGCTTAAAACAACTCGACCTTGGGCTTCCCCTTCGGTAAGCAATTCAACATGATCTTTGTGTGCAAGGACATAGCCCTCTAACATTTCTTCTACTACATCATAGGGATCATTAATTAATCGTTTCATTTCATCCTCCTAAAAATAATAATTTGTATACGTTTTCTATTTGCAAGAACCATGCCAGAGTGGAATCCCACAGGTATGCCATTTGATGGATACGTTTTTTTTATTTATGGGTTGTATCTCCCCGTCTGGGTATTTTTCCCCCAATTTAGCACACTTTATTCAAGTTCGCGCCTTCTTTTGCCATTGCAATAATTTCTTCTAAATCATTACAGATTGTTGCTTGAACTACGCCGCCTACAACACCTTCAACCAGTGGAGCATCTACAATATGAACCTTCTTTTGAAGCTCATCATCCACAAGCTCAATAGCAGTTTCACTACATAATACTGAACTTCCTAAATCCACAAAAATCAGAATATGGTCACGTTCTGCCAATGCTTCAATGGCAGCTTTAATCTTAAGAGTATTGGTTCCAATGCGGCCATCGGAAGCACCCCCGGCAGCGATTACTTCCACACTGCCATCGTTCATTTCCATGACAATATCTTTCAGACCTTCTGCCAGTTTTTCACTATGGGATACAATAATCACACCTGTCATTATTTACCCTCCTTTTTAAATACATTTACCAACGGTATGCTGTTACAAAGCAGCAATTTCTATGCCAACTTAATCTATTATAGATTATATTTTTTTGCTTTGGCTGAAATAGTCTTGTGATCAAGCCCCAGCGCCAAACCTGCCTGACGGAAACTACCGCATTTTTTCAGTGCCATTTCGATAAGCTGCCGTTCCATCTCTTCATGAGTGGGGAGATTATCCCCGCTTAATGGAAACCCAATGCCTGTTTTTTTCGAATAATTAACCTCATCCCCTAGATAACTGGGTAAATCCTCAATGCTGATCCAACCAGAATTAGACAAAGTCATACCACCCTCAATCATATTTTCAAGCTCTCTGACATTACCTGGAAAATGATACTGCTCCAAGGCGGTTAAAGCGCTTTTTTTAATGACACAATTGGGTAAATCATACTTTTTACTTATCTTTTCCGTAAAATATTCAACCAGAAGTGGAATATCACCCTTTCTTTGTCGCAGAGCCGGAAGCATTACCGTAATCACATTTAAACGGTAGTAAAGATCCCGTCGAAAGGTACCCTCTTCCATCATCATTTCCAAAGGGCTGTTGGTAGCGGCAATGATTCTTACATCTATTTTAATGGGCTTGACACCGCCAACCCGCTCAATTTCCTGTTCCTGGAGGACCCTTAAAAGCTTTGCCTGCATGGCCTTATCCATATCTCCAATTTCATCTAAAAAAATTGTGCCGCCGTTGGCAATTTCAAATTTTCCTCTTTTATCTTTGTACGCACCGGTAAAAGCACCTTTTTCATAGCCAAAAAGTTCGCTTTCCAAAAGATTGGAGGGAATAGCCGCACAATTCACACCTACAAAAGGCTTATTTTTTCGCGATCCCGCACCATGGATAGCCCGTGCTACCAATTCTTTACCGGTGCCGCTTTCCCCTCGAATCAACACTGCAGCATCGGTTCGAGCGGCTTTTGAAGCCAGAGTAAGACTTTCGATTAAAACACCGCTTTTTCCAACTATACTGTTAAAGGAAGCATTAAGACCATTCTTTTTTTCCAGTTCTTCTTGTAAAAAACGGGTCTTTTCTGATAGAATTTCAATGCGATCTGCCAGCTTGGTAATTTCTGTCAGTTCTCTGGCAACAATAACATTCCCCCGAATTTTAGATTCGATAACAATCGGCCGAGCATTCATAATAAATTCCCGTCCGTCTCTGGTAGTAATTAAGACTTCATCCTTGCCCATAAAAAAATTGTCCCGAAATCTTTCTCCCGGGAAAAGATCCTGAATTTTCCGAGCTAACACTTGTGTACCCGCTTTTTCAAACATCTTGACAAACGGATGATTCACATAGGTAATTTCCCGATTCCGATTAATCATGCAAATACCGTCATCAACGGTTTCCAAAATATTATTGAGCTTTTCTTTTAACTCTTTCACACTATGGAGTTCTCCGGACAACTCTTCAATTTGGGATATGTCCTGGAATACCACCACACCCCCAACCACCTGTTCCTCCACAATAATGGGGCTTTTATTCGTTATTACCCATTTTTTACCGATTTTATGCTTAAAACCGAGATTTTCTCTTTTTGAATGCAAGAGATCTTTTAAATTAAAATTCGGTACCCACTCATCCCCTTTTTTCCCAATGATGTCCCGTGCTTTGATTCCAGTGATTTCTTCTGCCGCACGGTTGAAAATATTGATAATCCCATGGCTGTCCATTGCAATGAGTCCATTATTGATACTTTCAAAAATTTTTTCACTAGCCAATGTATTTTCCTGTAGAAGACTGTCGATCACTGCCGTTTCCGGGACTTCAAGTTCGGGTGTCTGACTAATAAAGGATGCAAGTTTAAAAACAGCCTCCTCACTCCCTGCATCCTGGCTGTAAATCTCAACCATCTCACCATTTTTAACCTTAAGTGACACCAAAGGCAAAACACTGTTGCAAGGTACCCCTTCCTCGGAGCTGGGTCTACGAAGATAGAGCTGACAGTCCCACATCTTTTCAATTTTTTGGGATTGTCGGGCAACCATTGCCGCAACTCTGGTATGCAGCCCATTTTTATTTTCAATAATAATTCTTTTTGTGTTTTCCATAAAGCCTCCTTTTGTATTTTTATTTTTGCAAAAATTACGAAATTAACCCTATGCAAAACAAACTTTTACTTAATTTCTGTATTGAACAAAAGGTGATAAACCTTTACAAAACAATGATTATATGCCATAATAATAGCGTATTAACCATTACTTAATCTTAAAAGAGGGCATTTTTACATCATATATAATGTTCTTCTTTAATAAAATAATCAGGAGGATACTTATGAAAATTGCCATTGATTGTGATGATGCAGCCATTGATTTCAAAAATCAGATTTTCGACTATTTAAAAGAGGCTGGCTATGATATTACGGATTTAAAATATTCTGCCACCCATGATTGTGATTACCCGGATATTGCCTTTAACCTGGCTGAGACCATAAAAGATAAAAAATATGATCGTGGTTTCATCTTTTGTGGCACCGGACTCGGTGTTGCCATGATGGC
This sequence comes from Acetobacterium bakii, assembly GCF_001263355.1. Taxonomy (GTDB): domain Bacteria; phylum Bacillota; class Clostridia; order Eubacteriales; family Eubacteriaceae; genus Acetobacterium; species Acetobacterium bakii. Next base: position 42,143 of record NZ_LGYO01000017.1, on the reverse strand, counting down.
AAATAAGGTTCCCGGCGTTTTTGCTGGCACCTGCCACGATGTTTTTTCAGCAGAACGCCTTGCCAAAAGTAATGATGCCAATGTTCTAACCATGGGTGCCCGAGTTATCGGTACCGAACTTGCTAAAATGATCGCTGTCGCTTGGTTAAAAAGTGATTTCCAGGGTGGTGGATCTACAGCCAAAGTAGAGCGCATGAGAACCCTTGAAAAAAAATATCTGAAATAGGTGCCCCATGAAAAAATTTTTATTAGGTTCCAACTGGAAGATGAATAAAACTTTAGCGGAGGGACTTGATTATACCTCTGATCTGATGAAGGTAATAAGGAAATATCCGCAGTTTGAATTTTTCATCATTCCGCCATACACGCATCTCTGGAAAATGAAGGAGACCATCGTTTCTGAAAACAGCAGCTTGAAACTTGGTTCGCAAAATATGCACTATGAAAGCTCAGGACAGTACACTGGTCAAATATCCCCGGTAATGTTGGCAGAAATTGGTGTTGATCTCGTTTTATTGGGTCACAATGATTGTCGGGAGCATATCAATGAAACCGACAATTCTGTAAACTTGAAAACATTGACGGCGTTAAAATACGGCTTTACCCCGCTCATTTGTATTGGTGAAAAACTGGAAGATAAAAATTATGGTATTTCAAAAGAAATGCTGGCCAAACAATTAAAAATCGCCTTAAAGGATGTGCCTCCTAATGCCATTGGAAAATTCTGGGTAGCTTATGAACCCATATGGGCCATTGGGATCAACGGTACTCCTCCCAAAGCGTCTTATGTTGAAGAGACCCATAATTTTCTCCGCACTATTCTTACTGAACTATACGGGGACCTTGGAAAAAATATTCCCCTGCTTTATGGTGGCAGTGTCAATATTGACAATGCCAAAGCCTATGCACTGCTTGAAAATGTGGATGGTTTGTTTTTTACCCGAAGTGCATGGCCGGTTAGTCGGTTTGAAGAAATTATGCTTGCAGTTACTGAGACCTTGATGTAAACAATCATAAATTATGACTGATCAATAAAAAAGAGCAGGTTTCTCATTAATGAGAAACCTGCTCTTTTTTGTTCTTTTCTTTATTCAACAATAACCGCAACCCCATCAGGAATAACCGTGATGGAAGCATTATCATTATTAAGATATTTTTTTGCCATCCTTAAGGCTTCTGCTAAGTTTCTTGCCGGCGTCATTTGAAATTCCCGGATCATGACTTCAGGCGCTGCGGAAATGTAAATAACCTTGGCTTTTAAAAGAATTCTTGCGAGGATCTGAGCTTCCCACTGATCTGGAATGGTTTCATCTCTTTTGGTATTCACAAAACCATTTAACATAAGTTCCAGATTTTTTTCATCCTTAAATGTATTGAAGAAGGCTTCTCCGCCATGTCCATCATTTGATTGAGCCAGCATAATAATAACGCCGCCGGATTTCACCGCAGCTTCAGCGGCAGTCATTCCCTTAACGGCCTGATAAATGTTCTGATCTAATGGATATCCGCCGTTGGAGGTGATCACAATATCACTGGGTATTGCCTTAACCTTACACAAGCTTTCTAAAAATTGCCGGCCCTTTATATGGGCACTGTCACAGTCTCCGGCAACTCCGTATATGACTTCCTTTTCAGAATTAATCACCACATTAACAATAAAAGCAAGCTTGGCGGCTCTGGCTGCGTAAAGCATGTCAATATGAAGGGGATTTCCGTCAATGGATCCGGTTCGGGCTTTAGGATGAGCAATAAATTCTCCACAATGGTTGGCAAGAACACTCACCCGGCTAGCAATTCCGGGCAGCACGCTTTTTCGGCCGCCTGAAAATCCGGCGAAAAAATGAGGTTCGATAAAGCCCTCTGAAATCAAAAGATCCGCCTCGGCTCCCAACCGATTGATAATCAGTTCTCCGCCTGAGGGCAGCGTGCCGATTTTCACCAGGCTTTCCAGATCCCCGGAATCATGCACCACAATGCTTTCATTTTCAACAATAGCCTCACCAAATTTTCCAATCAATTCCGCCCTGGTGGTTAAGCGGTGAAATCCAGTGGCAATGAGTATGGTAATCTCGGCAGCCGGGTTCCCTTTTCGGATTGCCGCCAGCATTAATGGCATAATCACCTTGCTGGGAACCGGTCGGGTATGATCGCTGGCAATAATCACCACCTTTTTCTTTCCCACCGCCAGTTCACTGAGCTTTGGTGAGTCAACCGGGTTATTCATTGCTTCCTCAACCAGCTCTGTTTGCCTTTTCCCTGGGTGATAGTCCTCGATTTGGGAGACTAAAACGCCATTTAAAATACTTTCATCCACATTCAGCGATTGTTTTTCTTTTCCATAAGGCAAGCTTATTTTCATGATTTTTTCCTTTCATTTTGAAAAAAGAATAGGTAATTACGAGACTCAAAAGAAACGAACGATGGTTGCTTTGATGTCAGTT
>NZ_LGYO01000017.1:0-39644 GCF_001263355.1 Acetobacterium bakii | reverse complement strand
CTGGCAGCGAAGCTCACGGTAGTTTTGCAATTACCTGTGAAAAAAGAACATTGAGGGGATCATAAACTGTCCGCCCAATGTTCTGATTTATTGATCCAAATATTTTATAAGACTATCCAAAGGTTGCCAAAAGACCTGCCACCAACGGTTCTCCAAAATAAACCACAATGCCGATGATCACTACGTAAAGAGCACAGAATTTAAGGGTTGTTGTTAGAATTTTTCCTTCACTCCCAATAATTCCGGTTGCCGCAGTGGCTACGGCAATGCTTTGCGGCGAAATCATTTTCCCGGCGGTAGCTCCGGCGGTGTTGGCTGCCGCCAGCCAATAAGGACTCATGCCAATGGAATTGGCGGCTTCTACCTGGAGACTTCCAAACAAAACATTTGCCGAGGTGTCACTCCCTGTAACAAAGGTTCCTAAAGCACCAATCAGCGGGGCAATAAGAGGATAATAACTGCCCGTAATCAAAACCAGTATCGTGGCAATGACGCCAATCATGCCACTGTAACTCATTACTTTAGCCAATGCAACAATCGACATAATGGTTATGGCCGATTTACTCATTTGCTTCATAGTTTTTCCTAAAATCCTAGTGAGCTCTCCAAATTTGACACCCTGGATTAACCCGGCCAGATAGGTGGCAATAATGATCAGCGTTCCTGGGGTTGATAACCAAAGAAAGGTAAATGGTTTTCCATGGGGCCCGGTATAAATTTGAATGGTTGTTTTAACCTGTGCTAATGCGCCATTAATCATCGGGAATAGGGACGAACACAGAATAATAATCACAAAAACGAGAATAAACGGTAGCCATGCCATAATGGCTGTTTTTAAATCAATTTTTTCAACATTCTTTGCGGCCGTATCCTTATAAAATACCTTGGCCATCGTAATAACAACTGCCATACAGACCACAGATCCCACAATTGCCGGAAGTTCGGAACCTAAATACTTTGCTACAAATATCTGCGGCAAAGCAAATGATAGGCCAGCCATAAGGGTAATGATAAACACGCCTTTAAGACTTTTAAAGCCCTTACCGGTAATCATTACCAGTATAAAGGGAACCACAATTATCATAATGAAAAGTTGTAAAGCAACAGTAAAAGATAAATCGGTTACATTTAATCCGGTTACCTGAGCCAGGGTGCTGACCGGTAAACCAATGGCGCCAAAGGCGGTTGGGGTTGTATTGGCAATTAAACAAATAATAGCTGCAAACACCGGATTAAATCCCAGTGCTGCTAATATACTGGCCGGAATGGCCACCGCCGTTCCAAAGCCGGCAATGGCTTCAAGAAATCCGCCAAATCCCCAAGCAACAATCAACACCAAAATCCGTTGATCAGTGGAAATACTGGTCATCATTTTTTTAATGGTTTCCATTCCACCGGTGTAAGTTGCTAGATTATAAGTAAATACCGCTGCAACAATCACTAACATTATGGGCCAAATAGCCATGGCAGCGCCTTCTAAGGCCGCGGAAAGACTGTCGGTGATGGGCATTTTCCAAACCAGAATACTCAAAGCAATGGTAATAACCAATGCGATGGGACAGGCTTTGTGCCCGGGGATCTTTAGGACCCCCAGAGAGACAATCAGCCATATTACAGGAATCAGCGCAATGAAGAAGAGTACATAATTATTCATATACTGCGCTACATCTGACAGACTTTTTTAGGATTGAGTAGGTTTTTAGGATCAAAGGTTTGTTTAATGCCTGTCATTAGTGCCAGGTGTTGGGCACCAAAATCATTCAGCAGATATTTTCGCTTGGCGTAACCGATGCCATGTTCGCCTGAAACCAGACCTTCAAAGGTTAATGCCTTGGCATACATGCGATCCATGGCTTCTTCAAGCTTTGCATCCCATTCTTTCTGACCAAGCTTATCGCGGCAGACATAAATGTGAAGATTGCCATCACCGGCATGTCCAAAGCTGGGAATGCGCAGGTCCATTTCGCTGGCCAGTTGATGGGTGAATTCAATAAATTCGGCGATACGATTTCGGGGAACCACCACATCACATTCGTCCATTTCCGTAGTAGAGGCTTTAATGGCTTCCAGGAAAGCCCCTCGGGCCGACCAAACCGATTCTTTACGTTCCGCGGTATCGACGATGTAAACATCCTTGGCCCCTTCAGCCAGACAGAGATTGGCAACCACTTCGTATTCCGCTTCCACCTGTTCTTTGGAATTGCCGTCAAAGGTTAATAGGATATAGGCATCACTGCTGGAATCCGGAAATTTTTTCCCTAGAAATTCTTCGGCAAATAAAATGGTTTGACGTTCCATAAACTCAATGGCTGTGGGAATGGCTTTGGATTTGATGATTTTTGGAACAATCCCGGCGGCGGCGCCAATATTATCAAAGGGAATGAGTAAACTCAAGGCCATTTTTGGCAAGGGCAACAGCTTCAGAATCGCTTTTGTAATCACGCAAAGTGTTCCTTCCGAACCGACAACCAAATCTTTGAGGCTATAGCCTGAACTATTTTTAACAATTTTCCCACCGAGTTCAATGATTTCGCCATTGGAAAGCACCACCGTCAGCCCCCGTACATAATCCCGGGTAACGCCGTATTTTACGGCCCGCATACCGCCGGCGTTGGTGCTGATATTCCCGGCAATGGTGGCGGATTTTTCGCCAGGGTCCGGTGGATAAAAGAGATCATTTTCCTCCACAAATTTTGACAGCTCCATGAGCAGCACGCCCGGTTCGACAGTAACCGTAAGATTATCGGTATCCAACTCCAAAATGTTATTCATCAGGGTGGTTTCCAGCATAATCCCGCCGAATAGAGGCACGCAAGCGCCAACCAGACCGGTTCCGGAACCACGAACGACCACCGGAATGTTGTTATCATAGGAATATTTCATGAGTTTTGAAATCTCTTCAGTTGATGTAACCTTAATCAGAATTTCCGGATAAGAATGAATGCTGCCCAATTCATCATGACTGAAATCTTCGCCAATTTCTGTACCTATAAAAATACGTTCTGCGGGAATCAGTTCTTTTAAAAAGGTGATGTCCTTTTCTTCCACTTTTTTATAAATCATCTTATACGGCCATCCTTTCCGGCGCTTCGTTTATTTCGGGCACTTCACTAGTATCCTGATCTTTAATCAATTCTAAAAGTTCCGGCAGGATCTCATACAAATCTCCGACCATTCCGCAATGTGCCACATTAAAAATCGGTGCTTTGGGATCGCTGTTAATAGCAATAATGTATTCGGAATTCTGCATGCCCGCCGTAAACTGAACGGCTCCGGATATGCCAAGGGCAATGATCAGCTTTGGTTTTACGGTTCTGCCGCTCAAGCCGATTTGTAATTTCGCATCAAACCATCCAGCTTCAATCCCGGGACGGGTGCAGGCCACAATGGCGCCGATTTTTTCGGCAAAGTCATGGATCATTTCCAGATCCTTTTGGCATTTTACCCCTCGTCCCACTGCCACAATGGTTTCGGCATCGGAAAGGTCGATTCCCTTTTCCTTTTTAATAACTTCGATAACTTCAATGGATGAAATAAGTTTTTTTGCCCCAATCTCCATTATTTCCACAACACCAACCGGATTCAGCATTGGTTCGGGTGCGGTAAATACCTTGTAACGGACGGTACAGAATTGCGGCCGGGTGTTTTCGGTCACAATTTGGGCCATAATGTTCCCGCCGTATGCCGGACGAATCTGGATTAAATCCGTATTTTCTTTCATGTCTAAAATGGTACAATCCGCCGTTAAACCGGTACGGTAACGGGCAGCAACCCGTGGCGCCAGAGATCGTCCCACATTGGTAGCTCCCACCAAAATAGCAGAAGGCTTGATTTTTTCAATAAAGTCTTCAAAAACATTGGCATAAGGTTCAATAACAAAATGTTTTAATTCGGGTTTGTCATAAACAAAAACCTTATCAACACCGTAAGTTAACAGTTTCTTAGCCTGCTTAGTAATGTTGGTCCCCATAAACAAAGCGTATACCGGATGATTAGTCACTTTTGCAAGCTCCCGCGCCTTACCGATAAGTTCCAGTGTCACCGGATGAATTTTTCCTTCAATATGATCCACATATACCGTAATCCCTTTGTAAAGACTCTTATCGATGGCAACCTTTTCTGCCTCTTCAAGAATAAGTACACCTTTTGGTCCATTTTTTAAACACATTTTACACATTTTACATGCCGCGGTTACTTCAAGGACATCGTTTTCATAACTAAAGGCATCAAATGGACAAATCTCTGCCAGTGCTTCGTAAGTTTCACGATCTGCATTTTGTTTTATTATCTTTATTCCTGCCATGATTCTTTCCTTTCTAGCCTAAATATTTTTTTTCTGATAAAATTCCAAATAAATCGTTTGCCAGAGTTTTGCTGTCACCAACAAAACTTATTTTTTCAACATTATTTTCCGGAGGAAAGATCCGCTCCACCTGGGTCGGAGATCCGCTTAATCCGTAATTTGTTTCATCGGTATCATACATATCTTTTAATGTCAGAACAGTAATTTCAGGGTTTTCTGAAATACTCAGCTTCCGTTTATATGAAGGAAGTCTCGGTGTGTAAATATCTTTGTCCACGGTGATCAGACAAGGATAGGGAACCCGCTGGATTTCAAGGGATTCTTCCATATTCATTTGTAAGGTAATCCCTTTGTCGTCGGCAACCAAAATTTTGATGACATTGGTAACATGGGGAATTCCTAAAAATTCTGCCATTTCAGGTCCAACCTGGGCAGTATCGCCATCAGTGGTTTGCTTGCCGCAAATGATGAGATCACAATCGCCGATTTTTTTTGCGCCCTGAGCCAAAGTATAGCTGGTTGCCACAACATCTGCGCCGCCAAACTTACGATCTGACAGCAGATAACCTTTATCGGCGCCCATATAAAAGGATTCCAAGAGAACCTCTTTACTTTGCATCGGCCCCATTGATAAGGCTGTAATGGTTCCGCCCAGTTGTTCTTTGAGCCGAAACGCTGTTTCCAAAGCATATAAATCATAGGGATTCATTTTTGATTCAACCCCATCGCGAATCATAACCCCTGTTTCTGGATCGATTTCCACATTGGCTGTTCCCGGAACCTGCTTTACACATACCAGTATTTTCATACTTACCCTCCATTAATTACTTGATAAAATTCTTAATAACGTTTGATAAATCTCTTGATAAAACTTTGCCATAGGTCAGTGGCCTGACCACTAACCTGTGGCCATTATAATACTTTCGTAAAATCTTGTCAAGCATTAAAATAACGTTTTCATATTTATTTTTTTATGTAATCATTGGAAGGGTTGCAAAGAAAGCTTTTTTACGTATAATTAATTTAGGCGCTTATATTTTATCATCCCGCACCGGCCTTTCCTATCGCAAGATCTATCACGTAACCATCAGCAATAACCTTAAAATAGCGGTTTCATGTCACTCTGTTACAAATAAATATTTTTATACTTTTGAAATTTAAAGCCATTATGGTACAATGTAGTTTAGGAGTTATTCTCTTAATTAAAAAATAATAATGAAATGATGTGTTAGAATGTTTAAAGAAATTCCTCATACAAAAATTTATTTGCAGATTCTCGAGCAAATTAAAGATAATATTATCCAGGGAAATTTAAGGAGCGGGGATCGACTCCCATCCGAGCGTCAATGGGCGGAGCAATTAGGGGTATCCCGGGCTACCATCCGGGAATCTATCCGGGCGCTGGAAATGATTGGCCTGGTGAAATGCCAGCAGGGAGAAGGCAATTTCATTGCCGAAGATTTTGAAGAGACCCTGACCCAACCCCTGACCATTATGTTTTGGCTCAGCAATGGCAAACTCAATGAGGTTCAGGAACTCCGTCGGGCATTGGAAACCGAAGCTGCCAAACTGGCAACGAAACATATGACTCCGGAACGGTATGAAAGCCTTGAGAAAATTTGTACCGCCATTGAAACCGAAACCGATGAAGCTGTCCGGGCTACCCTTGACAAGCGTTTTCATTACGAAATTGCCACGGCCTCTGAGAACATCATGATTAAAAATGTTCTGGCCTCATCGGCTTCCCTGATTGAAGGCCTGATTAAGGATATCCGCGTTGCCATTCTTATGGATCCTGAACGCAGTCCCATTATTGACCGACAGCATCGCAATATTCTCATTGCGTTAGGTACCGGCGAACCCAATAAAGCCGCCATGGCCATGGCCCAACATATGGATCTCATTGATGATTTCGTATCTGACTTGAAATAAAAAAAACGACCTTCCGGTCGTTTCATACTGTAAACAGAGTAGAAGAGTAAGTATTGGGCTGATGCTTGTCAATGTCATTGTTTCGGTCACTACGTCATTGCTGCAAATGATTCCGCAACCGATACGGATTAATTGCAAACAAAAAGCGCTGCATAATGCAGCGCTTTTTGTTTAATCGAAATAATCAGTTATTGTTCATATTGGGCAGTTAGCATGCTCGCAAAAAGTCCCTTTTTTTCTTTGAGTGCCTGGGGATTTCCAGTTTCAGCAATCATTCCATCCTTGATTACCACAATTTTATCGGCCCCTAAAACGGTTCGCATCCGGTGAGCAATAATCAGTACTGTCTTATTTTTCACCAGCTCACCCAGAGCGCTTTGAATCCTGCTTTCATTTTCGGCATCCAAGGACGCGGTTGCTTCATCAAGTAGAATAATTGGTGCGTCTTTTAAAATCGCCCGGGCAATGGAGATCCGCTGGCGTTCACCGCCGGATAGTTTTTCGCCATTTTCCCCGATCCGGGTATCATATCCCTGGGGAAGCTGCTTGATAAACTCATCGCATTGTGCCAGCTGGGCCGCATTGAACACTTCCCCATCGGAGGCATCCTTTTTCCCCAAGCGAATGTTCTCCAGAACACTGGAATTAAACAGGGTGACGTCCTGAAAAACGATGGAATAATGGTTAAGCAAGGCTTCCGGGTCAACCTGAGAAATATCATTCCCACCAATGGTAATGGATCCTTTTTCAATATCCCAAAATCGTGCTGCCAGCTTGGCGATGGTACTTTTTCCCCCGCCGGAAGGTCCAACCAGAGCGGTAACCTCTCCCTGACGGGCGGTAAAGCTGATATCCTTCAGCGTTTCTACGTTAGCCTGATATGAAAAACCGACATTTTTAAACTCAACATGATAATGTTGCGGATGAAATGCGGTAATCCCTTCCTGCTTTGGCATCAGAGCCATCTCTTTCATCCGGTCGATTCGGACATTCAAATATAACAGCAAGGCCAGATTATTCATCACCTCCATAATCGGATTATAAATCCGTGCGGTAATGACCATAAAAGCCAGATAAACAAAAACGTTGATCGTGCCCTGGGACAAAAGAGCGGCACCGTATAGCATCACACTGGGAAGCCCGAGCTTGAGTAACACATAGGAGAGATTAATGGCCACACCGGTTAAAAGTTCGCCTTTAATCATGTCATTTTCAAGTTGATTAAGCATTTCCCCCAGTTCCTTTGAAAAAGCAGCTTCCCGGTTGTAAGATTTTATTTCCTGAGCGGAATCCAGCCCTTCCTGCATCTTGTCTGAAATCCCTCTTTTCGTTTCATAAAGTTCGGTGTGCACCGTGCTCTGGAATTTTCTGGACAGGTAAAAAACCAGTGCCGCCACCGGAACCACCCAGAAAACCGCCAGGGATAGCTGCCAATTATAAAAAAACATCATCATCCCCATCACAAAAATCGTGATGACAGAGGCATAAATCTGAGGAACGGCATGGGAAAAAAGGGTTTCAATCTGGGTGGCATCCTCCATAATGGTTGAGCTTAAATCGGCAATATCCTTTTTTCCAAAAAAAGCCAGGGGCAATTTCCGCAGTGTTTCAGCCAGATTGATCCGACTTTTCGCACTTTCCTCATAGACTTTCGTGTAAGCCGAGTGATACTGGAAATAAGCGATCGCAAACATAACCAGGAAAAATACCACCGACAGCACAACATAATACCCTAAACTGTTGTGAGGCGAAGTGGAAGGTGTCATAAGCACCTGCATGTATTCATCCAAAAACATAAAACCAAGAACCATAGGTACCATAAAAGAAAATTCCATAACAATTGTCCAGATTATTGCATAAATGAGATCTTTGGCCCCTTTTTGCGATAAGGCATACTTATTTTGAAAATATTTGATCATCTTGACCTCCATTGTTTGCACTGCGGGCGTCAATTTTCCACGCCACGGTCTTTTGATATTCGTCCCACATCTTTCGGTAACAACCACCTTGATCCAGCAATTCCTGATGATTGCCCTGCTCCACTATTTTTCCATCATCAATCACCAGGATTCGATCCACATTTTGGACGCTGGTCAGACGGTGGGCAATCATCAGAGTTGTTTTTCCTTTACTCAAGGCTTTAAGGGCTTTCTGGATTAAATGCTCATTTTCCGGATCGGCAAAAGCGGTGGCTTCATCCAAAAGAACAATCGGAGCATCCTTAACGATAGCCCGGGCAATTGCGATCCGTTGCTGCTCACCGCCGGAAAGATAGGTCCCTTTCGAACCAATCACGGTATCCATTCCACCCGGAAGATGATCAATGATTTCCCGGGACTGGGATAAATCGATGGCCCGGTTAATTGTTTTTGTATCGACCCCCTCTTTCCCGAAAACAATATTTTCTCTTAATGTGGTTTTAAAAAGCCGGGTGTTCTGAAAAACCAGGGCAATCTTATCCATCAGTTCATTTTTGGGAATGGCTTTTACATTGATCCCTCCAACCAGAACCGCTCCTGCGTCAACATCCCAAAACCGGGCTGCCAGCCGGGCAATCGTGGTTTTTCCGCCACCGGATGCCCCTACTAAAGCCATGGTTTCACCGGCCTTCAATTTAAAGCTGATTTTATCAATGGCCTTCTTGTCAGCCCCTTCATAGGAGAACACCACATCTTTAAATTCCAGACTATAATCTCCGATGGGTTCTATTTTTTTAGCATCCGTCATCATCGAGTATTGAATCAGGTGATCAAACCGATCGATAACCTGCTCGGCAATCGTGGTATTTTGCTGAAAATGCATGGATTTCATTAAAAGCATTGAAAAAATCGGTGTGATCAACAAATAAAAAATGAAGTCCGCTAGCACCATCGGCAGGCTGTCACCTCTTCCAATCAACAGGATTGCCATGGGAATCAGAAAAAAAACAGCCGCCTGCATCACCACAGTATAAAATGACATCGGCTTTTGCCAGAGCCGGGTATAAGCAGCCACCATCTCTTTGTATTTGATGATGCTGTCATAAAAACGCTTAAAAGAAAAAATACTTTGACCAAAGGTTTTAACCACCGGAATGCCGCGGATGTATTCCACCGACTCCGAACTCATTTCTTCCAGGGCATCATAATACCGCTTCTGAAATTCCTTTCCTTTATCACTCATCATGAAACTCATGGTGATAAAACCGATCACAATGGGAATCATTGAAACCAGACCCATCCGCCAGTCCACGGTGAAAATCAACACGATCAGAACAATGGGCGATACCACGCTGCCGGCAATATCCGGCAGCTGGTGCGCTAAAAAGCCGTGGGTAGTGGCGGCGCCATCATTGACAATTTTTCTGATTTTCCCACTGGAATGCTGATCAAAAAAGCCCAGGGGCATAGCCATGATTCTTTCCATGCCCAGCTTCTGCATTCCAATTTCCACATGGAAAGCCGCCAAATGAGAACTTAACAGGGAAAGAAAATAAATAACTACGCCCAGTATGGCACAACCCAATGCCAGCCATGCGTAAAAACCGATGTTATTCAGTTCCGTTGTCTGAGGATTTGATAACAGGTCCCGGGTAATGTACCAGACAAACACAAAGGGCACAATATTAAGGACCGCTGATAAACCTGACAAGATCAGCGATAGGGGCAAAAGCACTTTCTTTTTCCCCATATAGGGGGAAAATCTTTTTAAAATAAACTTCTTTTTTTCTGTGTACATACGTTTATCCTTTCTTTTTTCCAAAAAGTACAGCCTTGTTAGATGATCCTAACAAGGCTGATTATATGCATTCCATCTTTCATTTTCTACTCCAACCGGATGCTTCCGGCTCCAATTAGACAATTTTTTTTATACTGCATCGGGGGAACACCCATTTCTTTTTTAAACGCAGCCGCAAACTTACTAGCATTACTGTATCCAACTTTTCCAGCTATGACCGTCACACTTTCTTTTCCTTCAAGCAGCATCTCGGCGGCAATCTGCATCCGATATCCTCGAACAAAAGAAAATATTGTTGTACCATAAACCCCCTTAAAGCAGCTTTTCATAGCGGTTAACGAAATGTCAAATTGATTTGAAAGCTCAGCTAAAGTAAACTGTCGATCCAAATGCGCCACCAGATATTTTTTGATCTGCTTCACACCATCGACCTGACATTTGTTGAAATACTGTGGTTCCCGGCGCTGATCATCGACATCGATGGCACTCAAAAATAAGAGAAGCTCTAATACCTTCAGCTTAAAATAGCCCTTTTTGATTTTATCCGGCACCGTATAAAGCTCTGAAAAAATATGATTGATGGATGGAGTTGTACGCATTATAAAACATTTGTCATGAAAGCAGATCCGATCCCGAAGGCCAAAAAGATCAATGGATACATCTTCCATTAATGAATTCGTGTATTCTTTGGCCACTTCCAAGTCGATGACCACCGAAACACCAACATAATGTTCAAGAGGGAAACAGGAATTTTTTGTATGATTACCCAGCATATTCACAGAAAGATCGCCTTCTTTTAAATAGATGAAAGAACCATTATGAAATTCGCATTCAAATCGCCCCTGGCTGCAATGATTAATTTCCATTATATTGGTATAAGGGTTTTTATTGGAAAAGCAGTTGCCCATTTTAAAATCATTGTAAATCAATTCAATACCCGGGAAAACAGCGTAACTTGTCATTGTCCCCTTTCCCGTTTCACCTTCAAATTGATAAACCGAACAATTGCTGGCCTGGGTGATGATTTTGACATCAGAACCGTATAATGTCTTATTTTGGGATAGGATACTCATTTTTCACCTCTTTAGTCTTTCAGCTTTATTACCCAATCGGAAAACGCGGTGAATTTTTCTGCCAGTTCACCTGAAACATTAGTGTTTATGCTTTTAAATCGCACCATTGCCCAAGCCATTCCCTATTTTGTTATATAAGCATAACATTTTTGAACGGGTAATTTCAAGGTTAATCGTCTGCTAACTTCCCCAGATACTGATTTATCCGTTCTTTGGGCCTTGAAATAAATCAATGCCCTTTCTGAAGTTTTTATTTATCACGCAAGAAATCCCAGATTTTTGTCCCAATGGAGCCTTTTTAACAAAACAGAGTGGTAATTATTTTTTAAATTTGCTATGATTGCAATAATTGTTGATCGATCCCGCCGAAAGGCGGTTTATTTGGCAATCATAGTTAGTTTAGTCTAACTAAATAAATTCTTGGAGGATTTTTATGGATAACAAATTGCAGGCAAAAGATTTAATTAACGTGGGCATTTTTACCGCTATCTATTTTGCGGTATTCTTTGCCACCGGAATGATCGGCTTTATCCCGGTCCTAATGCTGGTGGTCCCCTTTCTCTGCCCGTTGGTCGCCGGCATTCCTTTTATGCTTTTTCTTACCCGGGTCAATAAGTTTGGCATGGTCACCCTCATGGGTATCAGTTTGAGTTTGCTGATGCTCTTAACCGGTCATCCCTGGATATGTGTTCCCTTTGCGATTGTCCCCTCTCTGGCCGCCGATTTGATTCTAAAGTCTGGCAATTATTCTAACTGGGGAAGCATGCGCATAGGTTACATTGTCTTCAGCGAATGGATTCTTGGCCTTTTCATTCCATTATTTTTTATGCGCGACAGCTATTTTGCCGGTCTTCGTGAAGGTTACGGTGATGTCTATACGGATACCCTCATGGCCGTTACCCCAACCTGGGTTTTCTTTCTGATCATTGGCATGATCGCTTTGGGTGCTCTGAGCGGTGCCTATCTTGGTAAATCGGCACTCAAAAAACACTTTAAACGGGCCGGCATCGTTTAATGGATCTTTCTGCTTTCGCCGGAAATTGCAGTGCCCGTCTGTGGTTGGATCCCCGGACAAAACTCATCATGCTTCTCGTCGTGAATATTGTCCTTATCGGCGGCGGTCACAGTGGTGTATCAACGGTGATACGCCCCCTTTTGGCCCTGTTGCCCCTTCTACTTTTACTGGCAGAGTACAAGTTTAAACCGGCTGCTTTGTATTTTATTTTTATTGCCAGTGCCATGGCGGCCGAGACCTTTCTGGTAAGCCGTACCCAAGGTGTACTGAATCTAATCATCGTTATTGCCGCCGGTCTGCTTTCCCGCTTTGTTCCCGTACTGGTAATGGGTTATTATATGGTCACTACTACCAAAATAAGTGAATTTGTGGCTGCTATGGAACGCCTGCACCTGCCCCCTCAAATTATTATCCCTTTTTCTGTGATGTTACGGTTTTTTCCCACCGTCGCAGAAGAAAAAGCGGCTATTTCAGACGCCATGCGCATGCGGGGTATTCGAATCGGCGGCAAAAATTCGGGTGCCATTATCGAATACCGGATTGTTCCCCTGCTCATGTCCTCCGTAAAAATCGGCGAAGAACTTTCGGCTGCCGCCCTCACCCGTGGATTGGGAAAACCGGTTCGGCGAACCAATATCTGTCGGGTTGGCTTTGGCCCGATAGACTATGGTTTTATTATTTTCACGCTAAGCCTCTTCTTCGCCTGGATTTTTTATTGATTTAAAACAGCGTTTCCAGATGTGCCTGTCAGGTTATCAGCAAATCACTGTCCCAATAATTCTCTGCGCAGACCCAAATCTGAATGGATTTTGCTTTAGCAATTCATCTTTACAAAGGAGCTTGAAATGATCAAATTAAACCATATAAATTTTAATTACGAAAATAGCACCGGTGCTTGCGGTCTTCATGACATTAATCTATCAATCAACAAAGGCGAAGTCCTGTTGCTGTGCGGGGAATCCGGCTGTGGTAAAACTACCCTGACCCGGATCATCAACGGACTGATTCCCCATTACTACTGGGGGAATTTAACAGGTGATATTCTAATCAATGGCAAAAACGTATCCAAAATCCCCCTTTATGAAACAGCCGAAATGGTTGGTTCAGTCTTTCAAAATCCCCGGAGCCAGTTTTTCAACGTCGATACCACCAGCGAGCTGGCCTTTGGATGCGAAAACATGGGATTGCCGGCCGAAATAATAAACAACCGTATTAATCGCATTGCAGGAGATCTTCGATTAAAAGACCTGCTAGGCCGCAGTATCTTTGCTTTATCCGGCGGACAGAAGCAAAAAATAGCCTGCGGTTCCGTAGCCGCACTGGAACCCGATGTTTTCGTGCTGGATGAACCCTCCTCCAACCTTGATGCCGAAGCTACCCGGGAATTAAAAAATCTCATAACGCTCTGGAAGTCCCAGGGAAAAACCATTATTATTGCTGAACATCGACTACATTATTTATGGGAACTTGCTGATCGGGTTGTTTATATGGACAAAGGCCGAATAGTAAAAACCTTTAGCGGTACTGCCTTTTCCCGGCTACCTAAATCAGAACTGGACCATATGGGACTTCGGGTCTTAAATCTGGAAAGTCTCTTTAACGCACCGCTTTCAAATTTTCAAACGTCAGCAACAAATGAAATGCTTTCTCTATATGATTTCCATCATTCCTATCCGCGTTGTCATGCAACGCTGAATATTGCTAATGCCAGCCTGCCCAAACAGGCTGTGGTAGCCATTATTGGAGAAAACGGCGCCGGAAAAACAACGTTTGCCCGATGTCTTTGCGGATTTGAAAAAAAATGTCCCGGCACTCTTTACGATGAAGGAGCCTGCTTCCAGGGAAAGGACCGGCTTAAAAATTGCTTTATGGTTATGCAGGATGTCAATCATCAGCTGTTCACTGAAAGTGTTTTTGATGAACTGGCCATCTCCATGGAAAACGAAGACAACGACGAAGTTTTGAACATTTTAGAAAGTCTTGATCTTCTCTCACTAAAGGATTTACACCCCATGTCCCTATCCGGAGGACAGAAACAACGAGTTGCAATTGCCTGCGCCGTAGCTTCCCGTCGCCCACTCATACTTTTTGATGAACCCACCAGCGGTTTGGATTTAAAACATATGCATCAGGTGGCTGAAAATTTCCGACAGCTATCGGAAATGGGTAAAACCCAGTTTGTCATTACCCATGATCCCGAGTTGATTCTAGCTGCTTGCACCCACGTCCTACATCTTCAGGAGGGAAAAATTCAAAAAATCTATCCTCTTGACCGATCCGGTACCTATGAGATGCTATCTTTTTTTATTGATCCGGAATCAATCATTCAAAAAAAGGCCGTCTAGCCATGTTTTTGGCAGAAGGGGCCTATTTGGGCTATGATAACGCCAGCAAATTTGCGGCTGCCTTTAAATCGGTCATTGGCATGGCCCCCCATAACTACCGTAAATCCGCCGTCTAAATGGATTGTTTTAGTCGGAGTGGAGTGGCGGTGATTACCTGTTCAGGTTATTCTTTAGCTAGTTAGATTAAGCTAACTAGCTATTTTTGTTTGGAGGAAAACATATGAAAAAAGAAAATACCCTGGGGATTTTACTCTCTTTTACCGGATCCTGCCGGGGAAAGCTAACCGTTTCCGTTTTATCTGCTATTTTAAGTGTAGCTGGCAGTATTGTGCCGTATTTTTACATCTACCAGATTATTCGTTTATTCTTTGCCGGCACCCCTACTGTTGAGGCCATAACCTTCTGGAGCCTTATTGCCCTAGCCAGTTATTTTGCAAAGGTGTTTTTTTATGGTATCTCGACGACCCTATCCCATGTTTCGGCCTATACCATTTTAGAAGAAATTCGGCTGGCTATTGCTAAAAAGCTGATGGATGCGCCCTTAGGCACGGTGCTTAATGATACCGCCGGAAATATTAAAAATACGCTGGTGGATCGGGTGGAAACCATCGAATTGCCGCTTGCCCATGTGATTCCCGAGGGCATTTCAAATCTCTTGCTAATTCTTGCGGTAGCTACCTATCTACTGGTGATTGATTGGCGGATGGCACTGGCAGCACTGCTCTGTATTCCCCTTGCGGCAGTTGTATACGGCATTATGATGCGCGATTATGGGGCGCGCTACGATGCCTACGTGAAGTCTTCAAACATGGTTAATGGGGTGATGGTTGAATACGTTGAAGGCATTGAAGTGATTAAAGCTTTCGGCAGCACCGGTTCTTCCTATGAAAAATTTTCCCGGGCTGTAACCGAATTTAAAAACGATACCCTGGACTGGTTTTTAAGCACCTGGAAACTCATGAATCTTGGCGGAGCCATTCTCCCCACCACCCTGCTCGGTTCACTGCCCATTGGTTTGGCGCTCTATCTTGGCGGCAGCCTTGCACCAACTGATTTTATTATGTGCCTACTCTTACCAATGGGAATTGTCGCTCCGCTAACGAGCTTTACTATCTTTATAAACGATTCTAAATCCATCCAGTATGCCATTCGAGATGCCAACAACTACCTTAATCTGGAGCCACTTTACGATAGTAAAAAAATCGTTGCCCTTGATCATTTTAATATCAATCTGGATCAGGTGAGTTTTTCCTATGATGGGAACCGGGATCATGATGTCCTTCATCAGATTAATCTTCGTATCAAGGAAGGCCAATTAACTGCTATCGTCGGTCCTTCCGGAGGCGGAAAATCGACCATTGCCAAACTCATCGCCCGCTTTTGGGATGTTACCGCGGGTGAAATAACCATTGATCACGTGAACATCAAAAAGCTGTCACTGGCTTCGCTGACCGATCAGATCAGCTTTGTCAATCAGGATAGTTTTCTTTTTAACTGCTCCCTATTAGAAAACATTCGACTGGGCAATCCACAGGCCAATGATGAAGCGGTTTATACAGCTTCCCGGGCGGCCTGCTGCGATGATTTCATCCGCATGCTTCCCCATGGCTATCAGACCGATGCCGGAGTAGCCGGTAATCGTCTTTCCGGTGGCGAGAAACAACGGATTGCTATTGCCCGGGCGATTCTTAAAAATTCGCCCATCGTCCTGTTGGATGAAGCGACGGCCTTCACCGACCCGGAAAACGAGGATAAAATCCAACGATCCATTAATGCCTTAACCGTCGGCAAAACCCTGGTGGTCATCGCACATCGGCTGTCAACCATCACCCGTGCCGATCAAATTGTTGTGGTTGATCAGGGGCGCATTAAAGCAACCGGTACACATTTCCAATTGCTTGAAAACTGTACCTTATACCGCGACATGTGGAATGCCCATATCTGTGCGGCAACGCAACCTTTCAAGGAGGTAACCCGCTATGCTTAAAACAATTATGCGTGTCATTAACTGGAGCGGCGATAAAAAAAGCCGTCTCTACAAAGGGTTTATCTACTCTTTCTTTCATTCTCTTTTTGTTGGCTTACCCATTGTCGGACTCACCTATTTTCTGAATCACCTGTGGCTGGACGCGAATGGTCTTTCGCCCATTGATCCGTCGGTGGTTTATGCGGCAATACTGGTGATGATTGTCGCTGTGGCTGGACGTTATCTGTTTTCCTATTTACGCGCCATCAACCAGGACAGCATTGCCTACGAGGTTACCGCAGCCGAACGGATAGACATCGGTCATGTGCTTAAGCGGGTTCCGCTGGGGTTTTTCGAAAAAAACAATGTTGGTGAGCTGACTGCCGCCATTACCAACGATCTCAGCTACCTGGAAATGCACGCCATGAAAATGATCGATAATGTGGTCAATGGCTATCTGATGGTTTTTATTTTCATCATTGCGTTAAGCTTCTACAGTCTTACTGTGGGCCTGATTGCGTTATCGGGCGTTTTGCTTTCTGGTCTGGCACTTACCTGGCTGGGCAAAAAAAGTCGCAATAATTCCCCGGTCCACGCCGCCTCACAAGAAACAATGGTCAGTGCCGTCATTGAGTATATCCGGGGGATTGCTCTGGTAAAAGCCTTTAAACAGCAGGGTGTTTCTGCCGGGCGCCTTAAATCAGCCTTTGCGGAAAGTCGTCGCATCAATATTAAAATTGAGCAGGACTACGTGTTCTGTAATTGTCTGCATCTTTTTTCATTGAAACTGGCGACTGTCGCCCTGGTTTTTTATAGCGCTTATTCAGCCGTACAAGGTACCATGCCCTTATCGACGACTCTGATGATCCTGATTTTTTCCTTTATCCTCTTTAGTCATATTGAAGTAATCAGCAATTCTGCCCATGTTCTGAATATGATCGATGCCACCATGGATAAAGTGGCAGCCATCAAAAACGCTGAATTTATTGACCTTAACGGTGTAGATAAACCGCTTTCTGATTACCAGATTCATTTTGATCATGTCTCTTTTGGCTATGACGAACAACCGGTAATCAACGATGTCTCCTTTTTTATTCCCGCCGGCACCACCACCGCCATTGTTGGTCCTTCCGGCAGCGGAAAAACAACCCTCTGCAACCTAATGGCACGATTTTACGATGTGAATTCCGGGGTTATTACTATTGGTAATACGGATATCGCCACACTAACCTGCGACAGTTTACTTACGAATATCAGTATGGTCTTTCAAAAAGTTTACCTGTTTCATGATACGGTATTTAATAACATCCATTTTGGAAATCCTACTGCAACCATGGCAGAGGTGGTGGCCGCAGCTCAGAAAGCCTGCTGCCACGATTTTATCATGGCCCTGCCCCAAGGCTATCATACCTTGATTGGCGAAGGCGGGTCTTCCCTTTCCGGCGGTGAAAAACAACGCATCTCTATGGCCCGGGCGATGCTTAAAAATGCCCCCATTATTATTCTTGATGAAGCAACGGCCAGTGTGGACCCGGAAAATGAACATCTCATTCAACAAGCTATCTCTGAATTGACCCGAAACAAAACCATTATCATTATCGCTCACCGACTGGCCACCATTGAAAAAGCCGATCAGATTCTGGTGGTTGCTGATGGTTCCATTGTCCAACGCGGCAACCATCAGCAGTTATCTCAGGAAGCTGGACTTTATCGTCGCTTTATCAAAATCCGTGAAACTGCTGAAAGCTGGGCACTTGGGCAAGGTGGCACTATTTAATAGTGCCATCGCTAAATGAATCGGATCGATTTTCGGCGACATAAAAGCCAAGCTTTGAAAATATCCGGATTTTTTTTACTACCGGATAGAAATTAATATTTATAAAACCGCAGTTCCTTGTGAACCTCAAAATATTGTTATGTTAGCTATCTAACTAAGAAGGAGTTACAATGAAAAAAACCGTTGTAAACAGTAAAGAAAGACAAAAGCAGTCAATCTTAACCGATAACCTGTGGAAGGTAATGTTTAATGTTTCCTGGCCGGCCATCATCGCGATGGTTCTTTATGGTTTAAATTCTATCCTGGACGCAATCTTTGTTGGCCAATTTATGGGTGAAGTAGCCCTGGCTGGTGTTTCGGTGGCCTATCCACTCGCTCAAATCAGCGTCGCTTTTGGCTCTCTGGTCGGTGGTGGCGCCGGTGCTGTTCTCAGCATCGCGTTAGGAAAGCAGGACCAAAAAACCCAGGAAAAACTCATGAGTAATGTCAACTTAATCTCCCTGCTGATAACAGTACTCTATATGATCATTACCCTACTCTTTTCAAAACAGCTCCTTACCCTCATGGGTGGAAGCGGTGAAGCCCTTGCCTTTGGCGATGCCTATTTCAAAGCAACAATCTGGGGTTCGTTTTTCTGGATTTACGGATTAGCAGGCAATCTGATTGTCCGTGCTGAAGGGAAAATGAAGTCCGCAGCTGTCATGATGGCCACCGGACTGGCAGTCAACGCCATTGCCAATTACATCCTGATGGGTGTATTCAATTTCGGTGTAGTCGGCGCAGCCTGGGGCACCAACATCGGCATGCTGGTTTATACCTTAATTGGCTGGTTTTACTTTGGCAAAGGTTTTTCAACCTTTAAAACAAAAATGCTATCCTTAAGCTGGGATAAGGAGATCGGAACAACAATCATCCGCTTGGGTCTTCCAGCCCTGATTATGAGTTTTATGAGCCTTATCCAAGCTGTTTTAGTCTTTAATGCCCTGGCTAAATATGGCACCACTGCCGATATTGCCTTTTATGGCGTAGTATATCGTATTTTCACCTTCCTGATGACCCCAATTTTTGGATTAATGCGGGCTTTACAGCCGGTTATCGGGATTAATTATGGTGCTCGCCAATATGACCGGGTAATCAGTTCCTATAAAATATTTGCCCTTTCTGCGATGTTGCTCACACTTCCATTTTGGATTATTTCCATGATTTCACCCGATTCAATCCTGGGATTGATGCTCGTTAACCAGGTGTTTGCAGCCACGCAATTGGGTTATTTCAGAATCTACATGGCGATCTTGCCACCCTTGTCCATTATCTTTATGGCCATGACACTGTTCCCTTCAATCGGCAAGGGAAAACCAGCAGCCCTAATCGGAATCACCAGACAATTGGTTTTTTATGTTCCGGTGATGCTATTTTTGCCGGGAATCGTCGGAGTCTCTGGCATCTATTACGGATCCTTTGTCATTGACGCTGTGATTGTTGTCTGGACGGCTATGATGGTGCGAAAAGAGTTTAATTTATTGCGGACACAAGCTCAAGAAATCAGTTTAACCATATAGTCTGCAAGATCACCACATCGAGAAGAACAATATTCCTGGTATGCTCCAACTCAGAAACCTGTTTAGCTTTTTGTGATCGCTGATTTCTTTGTAAGTCGGTTCTTCCAGCACGCCATTGTCATAAGGGCATCATCCATATCTAGAAAGATAATGCATTCCTTTTCCATTTTTCTGTAAGCTATGGAATAAGTACTGTGAAAGCGATGGTTGCATGCTGGACAGGTTCTCATTTTTTTTTGCCATATCTGACTCTTATTACTTTTCGATTTTCAAACAAAAAAGAACTCCCATCAAAGCCCTAAAAAGCCTTAGACAGAAATTCCAGTATTGCGGTAGAACTTTTACGATATGTTCCACTCTGAGTTGGATCATATCCGTCGATAAAGATTGAGTTCCCGTCTGATGCCTTGCGACAATCACGGTAGGCCATCTGCATTTTCACCCACATTCTAAAATTATAACCGCTTATTCAACTATTATCCTTTGATTTTTTTGCAAGCGACAACAAAACAATGATAATATTAATTGGAAGTGACACAATTAAACAAGGTAATATTTCGCTACACAAATATTGAAAAAATATTTCTTTATTCAAAAATATATTGATGTTATAATTGATTTTTTTTACAACCCAAGTCCCAATCAAATAACCCAATACCTGTGCCGCAACTAATGCACCAATTAGTTTTACTCTGTTAGACATTCGACTACTTTTCAAATCTCGCAACTATTTAAATCGGATAATGATCAGTTGCATAGGTATACGATACAACTAAATTTTTTCTGCCAGGATCAGAATAATAGTTAAAACCCAGTCTTAACTTAGATCCATATCTTCCTGCTACAACTGTTCCATATCCAGTATTTCCAAACCTTGAGTAATATCTGGAAATGCAATCTGAAGAATAAGAAGAAATTGCAACCCCAATTCCCCCTGCTGCGGCTGCTCCTCCTGGGCCACCAAATAAAGCACCAATACCTGAAGAAGTTGCTGTTATAGAACCGGCAGTTATAGCCCTTTCTGCTGACGCCCGCGAACTAGTATCAAATGTAAAGTTAGTATAATACCTCTGCCATTGATTAAATTCATCAGTCTGGATTTCATCAATCTGAATTGGTACGATTTCATCTATAACAATTGGTATTTCTAAATTCAAAGAGCCTGTTTCAGTTCCAAGAATCTCGGTTTCATCAACAGTCCCATTAACCGAAGATGCTGCTTTTACTATACTTATCCCCGGCAATGCCACCATAGCTAAGGTAAATATCATAGCCAACACCAATAACGTCAACTTGTTGCTCTTCATACTAATGCTTTTATTCATTTTAGTCCTCCATAAATTTTGCTTAAATAGCAATTTGAATCTTTACTTCGCTACCAATAGAGGGTAAATTAAGTTGTAATTTCCAAATGCAACTTACTCTATCCATCTCAGAATCTACCAATTTCCGAGATTTTTTATTTACCCTCGTTACTGTAACCATTCTATCGAACGCGATCATTCTGTAGGCAATGGACCGGTTTTTCCCATTTCATTCACTTACAGGTTTTTTAACTTTTGGCTCTTCCATCTGTTCCTCCTTTCTGGCTTTATTGAAAAATAACTATCTAGACCACTTTCCGCTTCACGATTATCCTTAAGGTATCACTTACCTGAAAAACAGTGTTCATAAAGTATTTATGGTTTAGATTCTTTTATACAAAAAAACTCCCATCAAAGCCCAAAAAGGCATTAGACAGAAGTTCCATTGTTGCTGTAGAACTTTATGATCTGATCCACTCTGCGTTGGATCGTATCTGTCGATAAAGCTTGAGTTCCCGACTGATGCCTTGCGGCAATCACGGTAGCGCATCTGCTTGGGAATTTCACCCGATTCCTCGTGGTAAAAGACTTCACTGCTTTTACCATAGCCGATCTGACTCGGCGGCTTTACCATCTCAATAATATTTAGTCTTGTCATAACTTACTGATATCTTAATCTCATTTAAACTACAAGTAGAGTGTAACACCATTTATTTTAATTTCCAATCGTTTTTTTTTAATTTTTCCGATGATTTCTTGTGTTTCACTCATATTTTTAAATCAGCCTCAAAACGCAACTTTATCACAGGTCCCGAAACATCCCGTGGCTTATGGCTCTCATCAATAATTGTGTGAAATCGGGTAGGAGGCTGACCATTAGTTGATCAGCCGACCTCCCACACCACCGTACGTACCGTTCGGTATACGGCGGTTCCAGAGTTTACACATACTTGCAGATAATAATCATAAAAATTGGGATAACCTGCCCGCTTAAGGCGATCATTAGATAAGGTTCTCAGTAAGATTGGGCTATGGGCGGTTCGCCAATAGCCTTTTCTTGTGTTTGCCCACATCCATGCCCGTTCTTCATCCAGTCCCAATTTCTTGAGATTAGTAAAGCGG
Source organism: Acetobacterium bakii (assembly GCF_001263355.1). Taxonomy (GTDB): domain Bacteria; phylum Bacillota; class Clostridia; order Eubacteriales; family Eubacteriaceae; genus Acetobacterium; species Acetobacterium bakii. The sequence goes on along the minus strand of NZ_LGYO01000017.1, from coordinate 17,531 downwards.
GTTTTCACTTTCTTCCATCGTTTCCAGGTAAGCATTCGTATTCGGCTTCTCATCCATTCGTCCAGCGGTCTCAGTATCTTTTTCATATCCGCCAGTTTGAAATAATTAACCCATCCCCGTACGACTTGCAGCAGTCTTTCTTTTCGCCTCTGAATTCCCATTCTATTGCTGCGTCCGGTAATCTGTCGCATTTTATCCTTCAGTTTCCGGATGCTCTGGGGATGAACTCGCAGTCTTCCCTGTTCTCGGTAGATATAGAATCCGTATCCGAGAAATTTTTCTTTTGACACGTTTGCCACCTTTGTTTTCTCCCGATTAATTCGAAGAAACAGTTTTCCTTCGATAAACGGTGCGATGTTTTTGAAGGTTCGCTCTGCTGCTTTCCTGCTTTTGCAGAAAATCATCAGATCATCGGCATAACGGATAAAACGGTGTCCACGACGTTCCAATTCTTTATCGCATTCGCCCAGCATGATATTCCCCAGTATTGGGCTGATTGGGCCACCTTGCGGTACGCCTTCCTCACTTCGCTCGAATACGCCGCCTGACATGACGCCAGCGTTCAGAAATTTGTGGATCAGGGAGATGACCCGTCCATCTTTGATGGTTTCAGACAGAATCTGAATGAGTCGACTGTGATTGACGGTATCAAAGCACCTTTCCAGATCCATATCCACAACGTATTTGTATCTGTCGGTGATATTTTTCTGGCATTGTTTCAAGGCACCCTGGGCACTGCGTTTGGGTCTGAATCCATAACTGTTGTCTGAGAATTGTTCCTCGAATATCGGCGTCAATACCTAGGTGATTGCTTGTTGGATCAGTCGATCTACAACGGTTGGAATTCCCAATTTTCTTGTTTTCCCGTTATCTTTTGGTATTTCTACCCGTCTGACGGGTTGTGGTTTATATTTGCCACATCGGATGGCTTCGATGAGTTCATTCCGGTTTTCTTTCAGGTAGGGCAGAAGTTCATCCACCTGCATGCCATCAATTCCACCTGTGCCCTTGTTTTTCTTGACCCGCTTATAGGCTAGATTCAGATTATCGCGGGTTAAAATTTGCTCAAGCAAGCCTTCTGTCTGCTTGTCTGTGTTGGTGATTTCCGTTTCAATTATCTTTAGTGATGCACACACGTCTGCATATTTTTTCTGTTCCGCAGATATCTTTTGCAGATCGCCTTCATTTTGAAGTTTTCTGTGTTTTATTTTATCACTGTCAGTAATCTTCATTGATCTTCACCTCCTCTGATTCAGCCCTTCCTTCAACATCTAGGATATCTCGGTACTATGGCTTCAGCTAACTTCTCACGATAAATCTTATTCAACCGTCTTTCATACTCTGTTTCCACACGTCCGTGAGATCTCCCCGGGTAAGAACGCAATCTTTCCTTCCATCTATCTGCCACATTTACACCACCAACTTTCCGGATAGTTTTGGGGCTTCGGTTTGTTCGCCAACCTTACCCAGTTGATGACGCCTGATGTGATTTCTGTTTGTCAAACCGGAAGTTTGCCGCCGGCTTCCTTCAGATTCCCCGTCGCCGGGGACACCCTTGCCTTAAGCTATGCACTTGGCACTACCTACCGTGCTCGGGACTTTCACCCGTTAGATTGCGCCCATGCCGGGCGCACTTAAAGTAAAAAAAACGACTTCACAGTCGTTTTTTTTATTCCAATTGATAAGTGAACTATACCAGTGCTTTGTACTGCTTAAGATAGTCCATCAAAATCGTTTGTATCACTTCGCAGCCGCCAACCGCATCCGATTCAATGTTAAGCGGCATGATCGGGTCATGCAGTGACATTCTGAGCAGACACCAGCCATTGCCGGCTGATTCATCGCAGCTGACGCGAACCCCTTCATAATTGGGTTCCACCACCGTCCAGCCGGGTTGCTTCTCGGCAAAGGCCTTAAAGCCCTCCAGCACTTTTTCGCCATAGGTTTTAAAGTCATCCGCAGTTATTTTTAAACGGATTTCTCTGGCTTCTGTTGGTTCCTTCAGGCCCGCTAAGAAAGAACTGATGGGTTTATTCAATTTATTGAGCTGTGCATATTTAATAAGGGCCAAGGTCACCAGGTAGGCTCCATCATCCAGAAAATAATTCTCTTTAATAGCGCCGTGTCCGCTGGTTTCCATGGCCAGGTGGGCTTCGATGCCGGCTTCATTTAAACGCATGGCCTCATTAATAACATTTTTATAACCGCGTTTAAAACGGTGGTGTTTTCCCCCGAGACTTTCAATGAATTCGGTTAAACCGGTGGAGGTAATAGAATCAGTCACGATGGTCGATCCCGGATAATCGGTAAGGATCATGCTTGAAAGAAAAGCAATGAAGCCATTGCGATTAATGGCGTTTCCTTTTTCATCAATAATGGCACCACGGTCTACATCGGTATCAAAGATAATTCCCAGATCGGCTTGATTATCTAAAACTGCCTTGGTAATATGCTCAATGGCTTTGGGGTCTTCGGGGTTCGGCACATGATTCGGAAAGTTTCCATCCGGTTCCAGATAAAGACTGCCCTGGGTATTTGCCCCCAAAGGTTCTAGCACCTGATCAACAAAAAATCCTCCGGAACCGTTACCTGCATCGACAACAATGTGAGCTTTGGCCAACGGGGTTTCCGCCCCGGTCTTTTCCCGGACAAAATCGACAATTCCCTTTGCATAGGAGGGCAAAAAATCATGCTCGATTGCTTTTCCGCCTGGGGTAAAGCTGGTTACGATGGTTTGGGCTAATTCTAAAATTTCTGTAATATCAGCCTTGTCCAAGCCCCCATCTTGGGTGAAAAACTTGAGGCCGTTGCGATTAAAGGGCAGATGACTGGCAGTAACCATCACTGCGCCATCCGCTTTTAATTCCGGATCCAGGGTTGTCATGAACATCGACGGTGTGGTTGCCAAACCGCACTGGTAAACTTTGTTTCCCTTGCTGATTAACCCCAGGGTTACCGCCTGGGAAAGATGGGGTCCGGATATCCGGCTATCCCGGCCCACCGCAAAAGTGAGTGGCGCTCTGCCGAGTTTCTTTTCCAGCCAGACGGCAAAGGAAAAACCGATTTTCATTGCCATATCCTGGGTGAAATTAACAACCTCTCCCGGGACTCCATCAAGAACAATCCCCCGGATATCTGATCCGTTTTGTAATTGCTTAATATCTTTTATTTCCATTTATCCAACCAAAGAAGCGCACATGATCGCTTTAATCGTGTGCATCCGATTTTCAGCCTCATCAAAAACCATCGAATGACTGCTTCTGAAGACTTCATCGGTGACTTCCATTTCGCTGAGTCCGAATTTTTCGTTAACTTCCTGGGATACCGTGGTTTCCAAATCATGGAAGGCCGGTAAACAATGCAGGAAAATCACCTGATCGTTGCCGGTGGCTTTGATCATATCCATATTAACCTGGTATGGCAATAGCAGTCTGATCCGCTCGGCGGTTTGATCTTCTTCGCCCATGGAAACCCAAACATCGGTATAGATTACATCCGCATCTTTTACCCCTGTTTTAATATCGCTGGTTAGGGTAATCGATCCGCCGGTGGTTTCACACAGGGCTCTCATTTCCTTTACCAGTCCCTCTTCCGGAAAGAGGATTTCCGGTGCCAGGGCCACAAAGTGCATTCCCAGCTTCGCGCAGCCAATCATCAGGGAGTTTCCCATATTATTCCGGGTATCGCCGGAATAAACCAGTCGCCGCCCTTTCAGGCTTCCAAATTTTTCCTGGATGGTAAGCATATCGGCCAACACCTGGGTAGGATGGTAAAGATCAGTGAGTCCATTCCATACCGGAACCCCTGAATGTTTTGCTAAAAGCTCAACGGTTTCTTGTTTAAAACCACGAAATTCAATGCCATCATAAAAACGCCCGAGCACATTGGCGGTATCTTCAACAGATTCTTTTTTGCCCATTTGACTATTGGTTAAAAAGGTAATATTTGCCCCTTCGTCAAAAGCCGCCACTTCAAAGGCGCAACGGGTTCTGGTGGATGTTTTTTCAAAGATCAGAACAATGTTTTTTCCCTTGAGAAGACTTCCCAGCGCCCCTGATTTTTTCTTTGCTTTTAATTCTGCCGCATAATCAATTAAATATTGTATTTCAACCGGGGTAAAATCCTTAAGCGTCAGTAAATGACGTCCCTTTAAATTCATAGTGATTCCTCCATATTTGTTTATTCTATGTAAAAATTATTTCGTATAAACTGGCAGCGAAGCTCACGGCAATTTTGCTATTACCTATGTTTATTCTATTTTAACTGATATTCCATCTGTTTAACAAGCGAAATATTCAGCTTCGATGATGACTAAAACTGATCCCGGTACAAGGGCATGGTCATGCAACGGGGGCCGCCGCGTCCGCGCACCAACTCTGAAGCTTCGATGCCAATGACCTCGATACCGTTTTGGGTAAGAACCTCGTTGGAGCGTTCATTTCTTGCATAAGCCACAATGACCCCCGGGGCAATGGCCAGGGTGTTGGTACTGTCATTCCATTGTTCCCGGGCTGCGGCCACCGGGTTTCCGCCACCACTCTGAATGAGATTAATGGCCGGTAAACCCAACACGGATTTTAATGCCCCCTGCAGGGTATCGATCCGTTGATAATGGATCTGTCCTTCTTTTCCCGAGGTCATGATAATGGTTTCCACCTGATCCAGAATACCCGGGTAGACAATAAACTTATCGTAATCCACCATGGTAAACACCGTATCCAGATGCATAAACGCCCGATTGCTGGGGATTTTCACGGCCAGTACTTTTTCGATGCCAAGATCTGCCTTAAAAAGATTTTTAGCCAGCTCCTCCACCCCCTGAACCTGGGTGCGCTCGCTGCATCCCAGAGCCACAACCGTTGGGCTGAGAATAAGCACATCCCCACCTTCCACGGAAAAAAAGTTGGTATCCTGGTAAAAGGTTTTATTTTCACAGGTTGCAAATAGAGGATGGTGCTCATATATGGCAGCCATGTATTGGCTTTCCCGCTTTCGCGTTCGGGTAGCCATGGCAGAGATACACATCCCATCATGGATTGCAACCGCCGGGTCTCGCATAAAATAAAGGTTGGGAACCGGATTCAGATAAAAGGCATAAGGTTCCGGACCTTTCATATAATCGGTCAACACCAGGTGTCGTTCCATATGGCCCAGTTCTTTTTGCAGAACCCCGGCAATCAGGGCATCTCCCAAGGCATCACTGTCCAATGACAGGAGATACTCATTTAAAAATCCGTCGATATAATTACCCGAGGATGGATTCTGATCAATTACTTCGTGCACCAGATTCTCCCGTACGGCGGTGGTTTTTAAAATATCCTTTAACAGCTCTTCAACGTATAGCACCTCGGCGCCCCGCTGGGTCAATATTTTGGCAAAGTCATCATGCTCTTCCTGCATGCGTTTCAGCCAGGGAATATCTTCAAACAACAATTCCTTAAGGGAATCCGGAACAATGCGTTCCAGCTCTTTTCCAGGACGATGAATCAGCACCTTCCTGAGTTTTCCTATTTCAGATTCTATTTTTAAATTTTTATCCGGCATCTTTTCCTCCATTTCTCACAACATTTTGGTTATTATATCACTGGTTAATGAAAAATTACAGAAATTAAGGTAATAAAAAAAGAAGAACTTCCGCCCTTCCCCTTCTATGTGGAATTCGATTTTATGTCGTTATGATACTAACAGCTTATTGTCGGTTTCACCGTCATCTAAAAGCACTATTTTTACGCTTTGAGTTAAAAGATCGGAGTAGCTAAAGGAAAGCTTCTGTTCTTTTCTTTTATCCTCTTGAACTCTTACGGTAAAGATACTAGGATAGGTTTCTTCAATTACCCCTTCTTTTTGGTAGAGTTTTTTCTTGCTTTTGTGTGCTTCAAGTTTGACTCGTCTTCCAAGATAGTTTTCCACCTCGCGTCTTATGTCCATAATGGTTGCTTTTGCCATGAACTTCACCTCTCTGTGGTTTTCTCCAGTCTAGTATACCACAATCTATGTGAAAAGTAAAATTTTTTATTATAACAACCAAACGAATTAAAGTCAACATGTAATTTTTTTTTCCTTTGCAGGATAGTTATCGTTTACATTTTTTAAGCTAATTTAATCTTTCAAAAAAATCGGACTTTAACACCCCATTTGGTAATATGGTTCGCGTTAAAGTCCAATGCTCAATAAAAGTTATTATGCTTATGCATCCTTAATCGTCTGATTATATTTTCATTTTCTGAGGATCCGGATCCGGTATTTCATTGAAAACCGAATACATTTCCCTGCCATAAAGCAGTGCGTCAATAATACGCATGGGGTTATGCACCCAAATGGAACGCTCAAGCCTTGTTATGACATCACGGGACTCAAAGCCCCAGGTACATAAAACAGGAAGCATTTCGGCATTTATAGCGGTTTCGTAGTCAACGGTTGAATCGCCGACATAGAGACACTCCTCATGTTTAACACCCATTTGCTTCGCCAACGCCAGAGTTGATTCTGGGTTCGGCTTTCGGAGTTTATCAGTGGTGTAACCTACCACATCCACAAATTTATAATCTTTAAATAAAATATTAACCAGGGATTTTGCCATGGGGTCAGGCTTGTTGGTACAAACCCCCATCGGAATCTTATTGGCCGTTAAATAATTAAGAAGATTAAGTATTCCCGGATAAGGTTTTGTTTTTTTGGTATAACGGGTGGTATACTCAGCCATCAGCATTTCAGTCAATTTATCAATAAATACTTCATCATCCTGATATTTCTCAGGAATCGCATCCTTTATTAAATTTCGAAGTCCTCTGCCAATGAGCTTTTGCCCGTTATCATAGGAGTATGTCGGAAACTTATAATACTTCATAATACTGTTGCACGAATCAATAAGATCCTCCAATGAATTAACAAGGGTCCCATCTAAATCAAAAATAATTCCTTTATATTTATGCATTATTTACCTCCTGGTATCACTGCTCTGATTTTTTCTTATTATACCCTAAAAATATAAAAAATTTTGTTTTTTAAGTATCTTTATATTATAATAAAAGTATTCTTTCCTTTGGAGGTAATATTTTGGGTTTTAAAGAAGAAAATTATCAAAATCTCAGTACAACCCTGATTAAAAGATTTAAACAACGAAATTTCGAAGGGTATTTTTGCGAATCCCGATCCGAAGCCCTGGAACTGGCTTTATCGTTTATTCCCGAGGGTGTCAGTGTTTGCCACGGCGGTTCCGAGTCCATTAAAGAAATCGGATTGTTGGATGCAGTGAAAAATGGCAACTATGTCTATATTGATCGCAGTGCTGCCAAAACACCCCAGGAACAACGAGAAGTCATTGCAAAAGGAATTCTCAGTCATACCTTTTTAATGGGTACCAATGCTCTCACTATGTCCGGTGAACTTGTTAATGTGGATGGTAAAAGCAATCGTGTTGCTCTTTTATGTTATGGCCCTGAACAGGTCATTGTCATCGCTGGGATGAATAAGATTGTTGAAAATATCGACGCCGGCATCTACCGGGCAAAAAATACTGCCGCTCCGGTTAATGCCATTCGTCAAAACTTAAAAACACCGTGTTATGACACAGGCCATTGCGGCAATTGTCACGTAGAAGGGTGCATGTGCTCTAATACTGTGATTACCCGGCATAGCGGTATTCCCGGCCGGATTAAAATTATCATGGTTGGGGAACCTCTGGGTTACTAGAATGAACCTGTTGTCAGCTTTAGAAAAGGCCTTTTCAGAATCTCCGCAAAACTTGGAAGAAAATCCACGGGTGGCCTATGCCGGCACCCGTGGATCCTATGGCGAAGAAGCCAGTCTTTCGTTTTTCAAAGGAACCGGTGAACTGTTCCCCTGTAAAACCTTTGACGATGTTTTTGAAGCCCTAAACCAGGGTACCTCGGACTACGGCGTCCTGCCCATTGAAAACTCCTCCACAGGATCCATTTCAACGGTTTATGATCTCCTTTCCAAATATCAGTACTATATTGTTGGCGAAGAAGAAGTTCGGGTCCGTCATTGCCTTTTAGCACCTAAAGGAGCAAACCTTCAAACCATTAAAGAGGTCTATTCGCATCCCCAGGGGTTTTCTCAGTCTCAGGACTTTTTAAATGAGTACCCGCAATGGCAATGCATCCCCTACTATAATACGGCCATCGGCGCAGCTTATGTTGCCCAAAAAAATGATCCGAATTTAGCCGCCATTGCCAGCAAAAGAGCCGGCGAAATTTACGATCTTCTGGTTTTAGCCGAGGACATAAATTTTTCACAGACCAACGTCACCCGTTTTGTGATTATTTCCCGGGAACTTAAGTTTTTTAAGGATCCCACCCGGGTCAGCATTGCTTTTCACTTACCCCATCGTCCCGGAGCTCTTTATGAGATCATCGGTGTCTTTTCGGTTTTCTCCCTGAATCTGTGTAAAATCGAATCCCGGCCACTGTTAAATCAGAACTGGGAGTATCTCTTCTTTGTGGATTTCACCGGGAACATATCTCAAAACACCCTCGCTAATCTTATCCCGATTATCCAGGAAAAGGCTGATTACTTTCAGTTTTTGGGCTATTACCCGCAGTATGATCAAACTAAAATCTGATAAACGTCCCGGGGACAATGGTAAATCGTTGTCTGCTGCAAGAGCGGACAGGCTAAGGCCTGTTCGCCTTGATGCAGACAACTGATGTTACGATTGTCCCCGGGACTTACTTTTATATTTCATCGGCAATTTGAAAAAGGCTGAACCATTTCGGTTCAGCCTTTTTATTTATTCAATTGTTAAGTCTTCTATTTTTTCACTACCTTAATGGCAGTATCATGGCCATTGAGGTTGAATACTTCAGCTTCTCCCGTTTCAAAGAAAAGGTGATCGGCCAATGTTTCTTTTTTGATAAATTCTTCGTATTGCTTTAAAGCAGTCTGCATTTCATCATCGCCGGAGCAGGTGATGTCGATGCGGTCCATAACTTCAAAGCCGCTGGATTTTCTGAGCTGTTGAATTTTTGATACAAATTCTCGGGCATAGCCTTCATCCAATAGTTCCTGGGTCAGGCTGGTATCCAGAATCACAAATTTATTATTAAGCATTTGGACATTAAATCCGACTTTCGAAGAAATGCGAATATCAATAAAATCTTTCTTGATTTCAATGCTTTCCCCATCGAGATCAACCACAAAGGATTCGCCGGCTTCCAATTTGGCAACCACCGCTTCCGGATCCACTGTGGAAAGAGCTTTTCCCAGTAGCTTTACATTTTTACCAAGAATGGGGCCGGCCACCTTAAAGTCGGGTTTCAGGCTGTAGTCCATAAAGGCACCCAAATCATCCTCAAAAACCACGGATTTGATGTTAAGTTCCTCTTCCATGAGGACTGTCAGATCGCCCATGAGCTCACGGTATTTTCCATCAACAATAATCTTGGACAAAGGCTGACGAACTTTGATCTGGGCATCTTCTCTGGCACCACGTCCCAGGCTGACCAACTCCCGGACTAAATCCATGGGTTCTTCAATGCTGTCTTTAATCAAACCTTCATTAATCACTGGATAGTCCGCCAGATGTACGGATACCCCATCAGTCAGCTTCTGGTAAAGCTCTTCTGTCACATAAGGGGCAAAGGGAGCACAGAGACGAACCACCCCTTCCAGAACTTCCCAGGTTGTGTTGTAAACGGCTTTTTTATCTTCAGTCAGTTCGGAGCCCCAGAATCGGCGACGATTTCTACGGATATACCAGTTGGATAAATCCTCGTTCACAAAGAACTGTATTTTTCTGACCGCTTTGGTCAGGTCGAAGATTTCCATCTCACTGCGAACCTCTTTAACCAGGCGATTGTATTTCGATAGAATCCAGGCATCAATTTCAGGTCGCTCTTCATAAGGGACAAAAAACTCCCGGGGATCGATTTTATCCGTATTGGCATATAAAGCAAAAAAGTTATAGGTGTTTTTCAGGGTATTGAAAAACTTGCTTTGAACTTCTTTCAGGCCTTTGATATCAAATCGGGTTGGTGTCCAGGCCGGGGAAACGTAAAGCAGATACCAACGCAAGGCATCCGCACCATATTCATCGAACAAAGCGAATGGGTCGACGCTGTTACCTTTTGTTTTGGACATTTTCTGACCTTCGGCATCAAGCACCAGGTCATTGACCAACACTTTTTTATACGGCGCTTTTCCGGTAACAAAGGTTGAAATGGCTAACAGTGAATAGAACCAGCCCCGGGTTTGGTCAATCCCTTCACAGATGAAATCTGCCGGAAATTGATTTTCCCAGAGTTCCTTGTTTTCAAACGGATAGTGATATTGGGCAAAGGGCATGGAACCGGAATCAAACCAGCAGTCGATGACGTCTTTTACCCGGGTCATGGTTTTTCCGCACTCAGGACAAACCAAATGGACCTCATCCACATAAGGACGGTGCAGCTCAATGGTTTCATCGATATCTTCGATGGCACGCTCTGCCAGTTCTTTTCGGGAACCGACGGAGTCAATGGCACCGCACTCATCACAGCGCCAGACATTCAGGGGTGTACCCCAGTAACGGCTTCGTGAAATGGCCCAGTCATTAAGGTTTTCCAGCCAATTTCCAAAGCGCTTTTCACCCACAAAATCTGGATACCACTCAACCCCATTATTATTCTCAATGAGCTGATCTTTAATTTTAGTCACCTCGAGATACCAGCTGGGTTTTGCATAATAAAGCAACGGGGTTTTACAACGCCAGCAATGGGGATAATTATGAACCATTTTCTCTTTTTTGAAAAGCTTACCCTGTTCTTTGAGCCATTTTATGATATCCAGATCCGCATCAATAACAAATTGACCCTTCCATGGGGTATCCGTGTATTTGCCATCCTCGGCCACCGGCTGAAGGACCGGCAGGCCGTATTGACGCCCGACTTTATAATCATCTTCGCCAAAGGCCGGCGCGATGTGTACGATTCCGGTGCCGTCCTCGGTCGTCACATAATCCGCACAGGTAACATAAAAAGCTTTTTTATCGGGTTTTACAAAGGGCATGAGCTGTTCGTACTCAACATACTCCAATGCCGACCCTTTCATTTCTTCGAGGATCTCATAATCCTCTCCCAATAATTTAGCTGCCAGAACCTTGGCGCAATAATACACTTCGCCATTGCTGCGAGCTTTAATATAATCAGCATCGGGATGAACGGCTAAGGCTACGTTTGCCGCCAGGGTCCAGGGGGTTGTGGTCCAGACTAAAAAGTATTCCTCAAGATCTTTGCGTTTAAATGCGACGACCACGGTGTTGCTTTTGATTTCCTGATAGCCCTGAGCAACCTCGTGGGAAGCTAGACCGGTCCCACAGCGTGGACAATAAGGCATGATTTTATGGCCTTCATAAAGGAAACCTTCTTTGTTGAATTTATTTAAAATCCACCAAACCGATTCGATATAGTTATTGTCCAGCGTTATGTAGGGGTTTTCCATATCAATGAAATAGCCCATTTTTCGGCTCATTTCCTTCCATTGGCCTTCGTAGTTAAAAACCGATTCCTTACATTTCTCATTGAATTTATCAATGCCGTAAGCTTCAATTTCCGGTTTGCTGGAAATTCCCAGCTGCTTTTCCACTTCAATTTCCACCGGCAGACCATGGGTATCCCAGCCGCCTTTGCGGATCACACGGTAGCCATCCATCACCTTGTATTTACAGACACTGTCTTTAAGGGTTCTTGCTAAAACGTGATGAATCCCCGGTCGGCCGTTGGCTGTTGGGGGGCCTTCATAAAATACAAAATTTTCGTTTCCTTCACGGTGATCAATGGTTTTTTGCAGAATATCCATTGCTTCCCATTGCTTTGAAATATTATCTTCTCTTTCGCCGATATTTCCCTCGGCTAATGATTTAAACTGTGCCAAATTACTACCTCCAAAATAGCTCTGATTAATGTATTAACTTAAAATAAAAAAACGTCCCTTGAAAAAACCAAGGGACGAAAAATCGCGGTACCACCCAAGTTGACAGAAAACTGCCCACTCTTATGAATTTAACGATTCCCCGTAATTTCCTGAGACGATTGCCTTCAGAAATTCTGTTCAAAGGTGATCTCTTTATGGTATCTAGCAATAATCTTTCACCAAACTGATTATTTCTCTGATTAAGCCTTCCACAAAGCATCCTTTTCATTACATTTATTATTAAAATGATCATTATTTCTAAATTAAATGATTCCTATATATTTTATACAAAATTCCTCACAAAATCAAGTTTTTTGAAATCTTTATTTAAAATATTAAGAATATCGTATATAATAGAGGTGTTACGACTTTAAAATGCATCTTAAATTCTTAAATAAAAAAGGAGTTACACATGAAAAAACGCTATTTTATCCTTGCAATTTTGCTCGTTGTGGTTCTTGTTGCCTCGGCCGTCTATGTTATACCAATGCTTACAGACAACTCAGCTAGTAATGAAGCCACCACCGAGGAGACAACCATAGAGGAGGCCCAAAATAAGCCTGTCACCAATCAGCCCGCAACTACCCCAACCACTGCTATTGTCATCCCTGAAGAAACCCAGGAGATCATTGATACCAATTCCGATTATTTATATGAGGACACCGACGATGCCCTTGCCCCTGACTATCCAACTCAAATGATCCCGCTTTATGATGTTCTTGGCGTTTCACAATCCCAGGCAATGACCGGTGTCAGTGGCAAACCAGGATGGCTTACCAGCTATGTTTCTGATGATTCAACCGAGGAATTACTGGAATTCTATCGACCGCTGTTAATGACCATGTCCGATTTCTCTGAAGAGAATATATCAGCATCCACCAATTTAAAAGCAACTGTCAGCGGCTATTCAATCAGCATTACCGTGTCGCCTAACAATTCTCAAAAAACAGACATTCAGGGAAACGGTGCCGTGAGCATATTTATCGAACAAGTATAGATTTCATCAATTTAATAAAGTCACAGACTTTCCAGCACAACTAATATTTAAAGAAGAAGAGGACTCTTATTATGACCACCCAAACAAAAAAAATTACATACTGTGCGCTAATGATGGCCTTAACCTTTGTTATGACAACCCTCATCAAAATCCCGATCCCCAACGGATACATCCATCTTGGGGATGGGGCAGTGCTTTTATCAGCCTTTATTTTAGGTCCCTGGGGCGGACTGATTGCCGCAGCCTTCGGTTCAGCAGGAGCCGATTATTTCGGTGGATTCGGGGCCTATGTGCTGCCAACCTTTATTGCCAAAGGGACTATGGCTTTTATTTTTGGTTATTGCATCCAGCGCTTTCCGCAAAAGAACAAGCTTTTCTTTTTGTTTCCTGCCATCACTATGATGGTTGCCATTTATTATGTTTCCGAAATTATTATGTATGGTAGCGTCACTGGACCGCTTCTTGATATTCCCTTTAACTGTCTTCAAGGTGTAGTTGGCGTGGCAGCTCTTATAGTACTGTCCAAGCCTTTGGAACGTTTTCGTCTGGAACCGCTGAAAATTTCTGCAAAACAATAAAAAAAGGTCTCCCTTGAGACCTTTTTTTATTTGATTTCCTATGTTACAATGATGATCAAAATGAGTTTTAAGTTTCACACCATCCTATTATAGTAAAGGAATCTATCTGAATGAAACAATTACTGTTAAAACGTGTCCTTCCCCTGTTTTTGTTAACCCTTATGGTTTTTACAGGGATTTCTACCAGCACCTTATTTATGCAAAAAACTTATGGTGAAGAAAACCAGGATCCAACCGTTGTTGAAGAGCCTACCGATCCGGTAATTCCAACGGACCCGGTTACTCCAACCGACCCCGTCACACCAACCGACCCCGTCACACCAACGGACCCGGTTACTCCAACCGATCCGGTTATTCCAGCTGATCCGGTTACGCCGACAGCTCCAGACCCAAACCCTACTCCTGTTGCTGCGCCATCCTATAACAATACCGATAATTCAAGTGAGGCTGAAACAACCGAGGAGGTTCTGACGACCACGGAATCCATAGCAACACCGGAACCCACGACTGAAAACCCTGTGACAATAACTGCTGAAGGCGCCGTTCTGACGACTACCCTGGAAGATACAATTCTGACTGGGCACCTTCCCGCTGAATCCGTTACCTTTACTACAACTGGAAAAACATTAACCGCAGTGGTTAATGGCGATGTTGTCACCGCAGCGATTGCAACACTAAAAGCCAAAAAAGCTGAAAGCAAAAGCATTACCGCTCTCATCTTAAAACTTCCACAATCAACAATTAAAGACGTATTAGCAACTCAACTAAAAATTCCGGGAGCTCTCGTAAATTTACTGGACAAGGAGGGCATCACCCTGGAATTCTCCCAGGATGCCAACACCACCAGTCTTGAACCGAAAGCTTTTAATGCGGATACCTATAAAATTTTAGAAACAGGCAGAGAACTGCTCATTGATGTGGCAATCAATCCCGCTGTCCTGACCAATGATCTCATTCTTTATGACGAACCGGCGACGGTTTTATCCTCTGTTTTTTCAGTTAAGGCGGTTATCAATGATGCTGCTTTGCCTTCAACCGAAATTTCACCGATGAATAAGGGCATTACCCTAAGCACCAGCTTAACGCCGGACGCCCGCACCAGTCTGTTAAAAGACAGTATTGTTGTAGCCTGTTCCTATAACCAGACCGATGATGAATTGCTCAGCATCCACACCCTATATGACAGCGAAGAAGGAATTGCGACCTTTAATGTCACCGCTTCCGGTGATTATCTTTTGGCTTCTCGGATCATAACCACCGGATCCGCCCAAAGCAGTTTGTTTTTTATTATTCCATTAGCACTGATCATTCTTGGGATTGGCTTCTTTTTTCTGATCCGGGATAAACAACAAAAATTAAAAATAAATGAAGGTTTTCAAAACCCCTCAGAGCAGAGTGGCGACTAATCTCGATTTCACAGAAAAAAAATTCTCAATGATAAAACAATAAAAAATGCGATGATCAAATTAGCGATCATCGCATTTTTTGAGCAAAAGATATGCTTACATATAGCCCTTCATTGTATCTAAATATTCCTGGGCATTGTCACTAATGGATTTAATTTCTTCATCCCGCAATTCTCGAATCAATCTTGCCGGACTGCCCATGATCATGGAATTGGGAGGGAAAACCTTGCCCTGGGTTACCAGCGAACCCGCTCCCACAATGGAATTATCCCCAATCTTTGCACCGTTGAGAAGAATGGCACCCATACCAATGAGTACGTTGTTGCCAATTTCGCAGCCATGAATAATGGCATTATGTCCAATACTCACATCTTCGCCAATAACCGTCGGATACCCGGCGGCGACATGAACTACAGTGCCATCCTGAATATTGGTCCGGTCTCCTACCGTAATCGTATCAACATCGCCTCGAAGTACGGTCTGAAACCAAATACTTATATAATTTCCAAGGGTTACTTTTCCAACCACATCTGCACTTTTTGCTATAAAAACGGTTTTACCCAACATCATTTTATTGCCCTCTTTTTCTTTGTCATTCCTTATATATTAACCTTTTAGAAGAATTTTGTAAATAAATTTTCAATCATCTTCCCATACTTATGTTAAAATAAAGGTCACAAATGAAAAAATAAAGGACGTGCCATGAATATTGCCAGTATTGAAAACCTAAAAAAAACCTATGGGGTAAAAACCCTTTTTGAAGATATTTCCTTTAACATCACCGATACTGACAAGATTGGTGTCATTGGAATGAACGGCTCGGGAAAAACATCGCTTCTGAAAATTATCGGCGGAGTGGATCCCCCAGATGCCGGAGAAGTCAAGTTCTTTGGAAACATACGGGTGGAGATTCTCGCCCAGGATCCTGATCTGGATCCTGACATTTCTGTCATCGATCAGTTGTTCAGAGCCAATTCCCCTGAGATGAACCTGGTCAGGGATTATGAAACCACCCTGTTGGCATTGGAGAAGTCCCCGGAAGACAAAGCCCTGCAAAAACGCATGCTGGCCTTGTCCCAAACTATGGATGATAAAAATCTCTGGAACCTCAAATCCCAGGTCGAGACCATTCTTTCCCAGTTGGGAATCAATGATTATGACAAAACCATCGGCAATCTTTCCGGCGGTCAGCGAAAACGGGTGGCTATGGCTTCAGCCCTGCTCACCCCCTGTGATCTTTTAATCCTTGATGAACCCACCAACCACTTGGATAATGACACCATTGCCTGGTTGGAAACCTTTCTACTTAACCGTCGGGGCGCTCTTCTGATGGTCACCCATGATCGCTATTTTTTAGATCGGGTCGTCAATAAAACCATTGAGCTGGATAAAGGCAATCTCTATGAATACACCGGAAACTACTCGGATTTTCTGGAACAAAAAGCCAACCGTAAAGAGATTCAGTCCGCTATTGAACAAAAGCGTCAGAATCTCTACCGCCGCGAACTATCCTGGATCCGCCGAGGTGCACGGGCGCGAACCACCAAGCAGAAGGCGCGAATCCAGCGCTTTGACGAAATCAGCGACGGTGCTCCGGACCAAAGCGACGATCACTTTGAAATATCCGTGGGCTTCACCCGGCTGGGAAAAAAAGTAATTGAAATTGAACATCTGAATAAATCCTTTGGTCCCCAGCTTATTATTAAAGACTTCAGTGTTATTCTTGGACCAAAAGAGCGTATTGGCATCATTGGGAAAAACGGCTTGGGAAAAACCACCCTGCTAAATCTTATCGCTGGAAAAATAAAACCGGACAGCGGTGAGATCGCAATTGGGGAAACCGTTAAAATCGGTTATTTTTCCCAGGAATCCGAAGATCTGGATTTCAGCCTGCGGGCAATTGACTATATCCGCGAAAAAGCCGAGATCATGAAAAATTCCCGGGGTGAAATCGTCACCGCCTCACAAATGATGGAACTGTTTCTTTTTGACAAGAACAGTCAGTGGGTTTATATTTCGGAGCTTTCAGGCGGCGAGCGGCGCCGGCTGTACCTTCTTGGCATCCTCATGATGGCTCCCAATGTCCTGCTCTTTGATGAACCCACCAATGATTTGGATATTGATACGCTCACCATTTTAGAAGCCTATCTGGATGATTTTCAGGGGGCTGTTTTGACGGTTTCTCATGACCGGTATTTTTTAGACCGGACCTGCGAGCAGATTTTTTCCTTTATCGGCAATGGCAATATCGCCACCCAAACCGGAAATTATTCGGATTACATCGAAAAAAATCCTTTAGATTTCAACAAAAAAGAAAACACCGATGAAAAATCCAGCAAGCCAAAGGCTGATAAACCCCAAAATCGAAAACCAGGTTTAACCTACAAAGAAAAGCAAGAACAAAAAATGCTATTGCAAACACTTGAAGACCAGGAGAAACGCCTGAATGTCATCGACGCTTCAATGTCTGAAATCACCAGTGATTATACGACCTTACAGGAATTTTCTGAAGAAAAAGAAGCTCTTGAGGAAAAACTCCTAGAAGTGATGGAGCGACTGGAAGAACTGGAAAATTTAGAAAATCTTTCCTGACCAAAACTCAAAAGAATCGAACAATTGTCGCTTTGATGTCAGTTTTCA